>JBHJHK010000001.1:0-3543 GCA_050330975.1 Candidatus Competibacterales bacterium
CGCCCCCGACGCCCCCCCAACGCCGCCCTACGATCCCACTGCTGGAGGCTCGCCATGAACCCCAACTCATCATCTACAGCCTTTGACCTGGTGATTCGCCATGGCACCGCCGTCACCGCCACAGAATTCGCCCCCTGCGACATCGGTATCAAGGACGGCCGCATCCACGGCCTGGGCCTGGGCCTGGCACCGGGGGCCCAGGAGATCGACGCCCGCCACCTTTGGGTATTGCCCGGTGGCGTGGAGACCCACTGCCACATCGAGCAGCGATCGGCGGCGGGGTTGATGGGGGCTGATAATTTCACCAGTGGCTCCATCGCCGCAGCCTTCGGCGGTCACACCACCATCGTCCCCTTTGCCGCCCAGCACAAGGGCCAGGGTTTGGTGGAGGTGGTGACGGACTACAGCCAGCGAGCGGTGCGCTCGGTGTTGGACTACGCCTTCCACCTGATCATCACCGACCCCACGCCCCAAGTGATGGCCGAGGAACTCCCGGCGCTGATTCGCCAGGGTCACACCTCGTTGAAAGTATTCCTCACCTACGACCGCCTCAAGATCGACGACGCCCAGATGCTGGCCATTTTGGCCACGGCCCGCCGGGAGGGGGCGTTGGTGATGGTCCACGCCGAAAACCACGGCATGATCCAGTGGCTGTCCCAACAGCTGTTGGCCGCCGGCCACCGAGAGCCCCGCTATCACGCCATGGCCCACGCCCGCTTGAGCGAAGTCGAGGCGGTGCAGCGGGCCATCAAGCTAGCAGAGCTCACCGACGCGCCGTTGTTTATCGTCCACGTCTCCACGGCCGAGGCCATGGCGGTGGTGCGCACCGCCCAGGACCGGGGTCAGACGGTGTTCGCCGAGACCTGTCCCCAGTATTTGCTGTTGACCGCCGCCGACTTGGACCGGCCGGGCCTCGAGGGGGCCAAGTGGCTGTGCAGCCCCCCGCCCCGGGACGAGGCCACCCAGGCGGCTTTGTGGCGGGGGCTCAAAAACGGCACCTTGGCCACCTGTACCTCTGACCACGCCCCCTACCGCTTTGACGCCGAGGGCAAACTGGCCAAGGGGGACGACCCCTCCTTTGCCGAGATTCCCAGCGGTATCCCCGGGATCGAATTGCGCTTGCCGCTGCTGTTTTCCGAGGGGGTGAGCCAAGGCCGGTTGGACCCTCGTGCCTTTGCCGCCTTGTCGGCCACCAACCCGGCGCGGATCTTTGGCCTCCAGCCCCGCAAGGGGGGATTATTCGTCGGCGGCGACGCCGATCTGGCACTGTGGGACCCCAAGCGCCAGGTGAGGGTCACCCCCGAGTTGCTCCACGACCGCACCGGCTACACCCCCTACCAGGGGCGGATCCTCACCGGTTGGCCGGTGACGGTGATCCGCCGCGGGGAAGTGGTGGTGCGGGATGGGGCATTGCTGGCCAAAGACGGGGGAGGGCAGTGGCTCCACCGCGCCCCGGGGTCGGTGGCACCCTCGGGTCAGCTGGTGCCGGAGCTGGATCCAGCAAGCAATTTCAACGCCGACCTGTTGTGAGGAGAACATCGCCCATGTCCCGCCATCTCAAGCTCGCCGTGGCCCAGCAGGGGCCCATCCACCTCAGCGACTCCCGAGAGCGGGTGGTCCGCCGGTTGATCGCCATGCTCCAAGAGGCCCACGCCCGGGGGGCAAGGCTGGTGGTGTTTCCCGAATTGGCCTTGACCACCTTCTTTCCCCGCTATTGGTACCAGGATCAGCGGGAGATCGACGCTTGGTTTGAGACTGAGATGCCCAGCCCCGTCACCCGGCCTCTGTTCGACGAGGCAGCGCGGTTGGGGGTGGCGTTTTACCTGGGCTACGCCGAACTCACCGAGGAAGAGGGCGCCACCCGGCGCTACAACACCTCGATTTTGGTGGGGCCCGATGGGAGAATCGTCGGCAAGTACCGCAAAGTCCACCTCCCGGGGCATGCCGAGCGCCTGGTGGAGGCCCCCTTTCAGCACCTGGAACAGCGCTACTTCGACGTGGGGAACCTGGGATTTCGGGTGTGGCGCCTCATGGATCGCCTCATGGGGATGTGCATCTGCAACGATCGCCGCTGGCCCGAGGTGTTTCGGGTCATGGGCCTCAAGGGGGCGGAGCTAGTGATGTTGGGTTACAACACCCCCGACGTCAACATCCGCCACCCAGAGCCCGTGCACCTCAGGATGTTCCACAACCGCCTCACCATGCAGGCGGCGGCCTACCAAAACGGCATTTGGCTGGCGGCGGCGGCCAAGGCGGGTCGAGAAGACGGCTTTGGCCTCATCGGCGGGTCGTGCATCATCGCCCCCACCGGCGAAATTGCCACCCAGGCCACCAGCGAGGACGACGAGGTCATCACTTTTGACTGCGATATGGCCCTGGGGGAGTATATCCGCCAGTATCAGTTCAATTTTGAGCAACACCGGCGCATCGAGCACTACGGGTTGATCACCCAGCAGACGGGGGTGGTGGCCGATCCGGAGAATTGAGCGCCGTGGAACCCGCCGAGCAGACGAGGCAAGCCCGGCCGCCAGAGCGTCCTTAGGGACGACCGTCCAGGGGTACGCTGTAGAACTCGGCCAGACGCCGGGCGATCTCGACCCCCTGGTCGTCCTGGAGAAAGTGGCTGGCCTCGGGGAGCCGGTCGTGGGGCTGGCCCGCTGCCCCAGGAACGTTGTCGATGAAAACCCGTTGGGCTTCGCACGTGCCAAGCCCCCCGGGGTCGTTGGACGCCCACAGGGTCAAAAACGGGCGCTCAAACGCCATCAGCCCCGCCCAGGCCCCTTGGGTGGTTCCGGGCACTTCATTGACCAACGAGGGGAATTGGCGGATACCCGCCATGTAGATGCGACTGCGAAAAGGCGCGTAGTAGCCGGCTTCTTCGGCGGCGGGCAGGGGAAACCAGGTATTCGCCTCCACGGTCTCCGAGGCCCGGAACGAGGCGCCTTTCATGGCATAGGTCATCCAGTAGAAGAAATATTGGTCATGGGTTTGGGCGTTGATGGGCTCACAGCCGTCGTAGAAGGGAACCTGCTGGTCGGGGATGCTCCCATAGGGGGCGGGGATATCCAGGATTTCATCGGGGTTCTCCACCGTGGGGAAGGGCTGGTCCCCCGCGGGAAATACCGGCAACGCCCCATTCCCCACGGCGATCCGGGCAAACCAGTCGGGGTTCAGGCCCGCGACCCGCAAGCCGATCAAACTGCCCCAATCCTGGACGAACAAATTGATATCCTCCAGGCCCAGGGCGGTGATAAAGCCCTCCAGGCGGTCGTTGTGGCCGAGGTAGGTGTAGGCCTCGATGGCGATGGGCTTGTCGGAACGCCCCGTCCCCAGGTGGTCCATGGCGATGACCCGGTAACCGGCGTCGGCCAACCCGGGGATCATCTTGCGGTACAGGTACGACCAGGTCGGCTGGCCGTGCAGGCAGAGGAACGTGTGCTCGGCGCCCGCCGGCCCCTCGTCGAGATAGTGGACCCTGAGGCCTGAGTAACCCGGGAGGTCGTCCACATAGTTGGGCGCAAAATCATAGCCGGGCAGGTTTTC
>JBHJHK010000002.1:0-6120 GCA_050330975.1 Candidatus Competibacterales bacterium
GATGCAAAGAGGTCTTTGTAGGACTGGGTCAAACCCACGGCAAAGGCGTCCACCGTCAGCCCCTGGGCTAATGCGTGCCCCGGATTGATGACGATGTTAAGGCTCAAGGCGGTCATCAAGAGCAACAGCGCCCACAGCAAAGGATTGTGGCGGCGGTAGTGGCGGCGGTAGAGCCAGTGGGTGCGCAGCAAGCGCCAGGTGACCCAACCGTGGCAAAACAGATAGAGGGCCACCCCGACGCCGCCGTATTTAAAGGCGATGCCCACAAGACCCAGGTCCGAGGGAAAGAACTTGGCGCCAAACAGGTCCTGGTAGGTCTTGGAGTAGCCCGACGATTGACCGTAGCCCACCACGGGGTGCTGTAAAAACGTCTCCCAAGCGGTGCCATAGGCCGCCGCCCGGACGTGGGCGCCCTCGGCGTTGAGGAAGTGGTCCAGCAACAGGGTGTGGCCCGCCCCCAGGGCCAACACCCCCAGGGGAACCGCCAGGACCACCCCCTGGAAACGGCGGGGGGTGGCCAAGAACACCGGATAGAGCAGCAGTGCCAGGGCGATGGTGGCCATCTGGGCCCGGGCCATGAGCAACGACCAAATGTAACCCGCCAAGCCCAGCAGCATTGCCCCCGCGAGTTTGGCCTTGAGGTCGTCCCGGCGCACCAGGCGAAACAGACCGTAGACCGTGGCAATGACCAGGGCAAAGGTGGGGGGTTTGAGGCGAAAGCCCCGCCATTCGTCCCAGGTGACCAGGTAGGATAGATAACCCGTGGAAAAAAACGCCGCCCGCAGATCTAGGGTATGGTAGAAAAACACATAATTGACCAACAAAAGGGCAACCACTGCCAAAAAGGTCCGCTCCACGGCCTCGATGGCCAGGCCCCGTTGGGTCAAGAAATAGAGGGTGGGGGCGATGAGGATAAATATAAAATACCGCGAGGCGAACACGCTGGGCACGACCGCCGCCCCGGCGTTGAGGGCAAAGGCCCCGGCGGCGCTCACCATGATATAGCCCGCCAACAAAGGCCCCGTCCAAAACCACCGGCCCCAGGCCCGACTGGGGTCGGCCAAGCCTTGGTGGAGGGCGCCATAGCCAAACAGCCCCAGCAACGCCGCCAGCCCCAGCTCCTGGAGACGGTTGTTCATAAAGTATTTGCCCCCCTCCAGGCCGGCGAACAACACCAGGCCCAGGGCGGGATAGATCAGGTATTGGACCGGCACGGGGTGTCTGTGCCCTCACAGAAGCCGTTTTAAAAATCGTGTCAAGATAATCGTCGGAGAAAAGGCGGATCATCGATAGTTCGATCATGGCCTGACTATTCCCAGGACACACCTCATCATCTTTAGAATGACGTCGGTCATTCAGTCACCAAGCCAACGTTCGCTCCACAACCCACCGTTTAGGCTCAGGTTGGAAGCCGCCCCTTGCTCGAGGGGCCGCCACCTCGACGACGATCGGTGCGTGGGGGTTCAAGACGCGAGCGAAGGATAGGAAATCCAATCGCCTACACCGAAGTATCTCGCCCACCGGGGGGCGCAGTCCAGACGCCGGCCAAGCCCCTTCTGACCGCCCGAGGGTGATCGGGACGCCGAAATCGGCCTATCGGGAGGTGTTGGAGACGGTTTTTGCGGCAGGGAGAGGGAGGGAAAGGAGGGCGTTTCGCGCGAGCGGCAGGCTCGCCGATGTGCTCCAGGATGGCCCGCACGTCCACCGCCTCGGTGATATCGAGACGATCCTCACCCGTCTGGTGGAGAACTTACCGATCCGAAAGGGCGTGCGCGATCAGTTGCCTCCGGTCTGTTGGCCGTCAATGAATTGCCGCTCAACCAGTTTTCCACTCGCATCATAGATCAGGCGGTACTCTTCATGACAATTCGGATTCACGCTGCAGACAATGCCCATGGTCGCCTCATAGGTGGCCTGGTTCATCTCGCCCATCGTTCCGGTATAGGTGGAGATGATTTGAGCCATCATTTGCTGTTCCATGGGCCGGATGACCTGTCGCTCAAGCTCGGCGGCGTAGATGTTCTCGATGACTTTGTCGGCCTCGGCCGTGGGAAGGTGGCCGAACTTCGAAAGCCCGAGCACCCACGCCGCACCACGCTTCGCGTCTGCATCCATGGCTGCAGTGACCGCAGGGATGCGGCTCTGCAGGAAGGCGCGGAAGCCCGCCACATCGGTGGGCGGCGTGTAGCGTCCCCCCTCGATCAGATAGGCGTACATGGTGAGGGTGGTCCACTGGATTCGGTCCCGGCTCCTGATTGCTTCACGCTGGCTGGCCGAACGCGCCGCGCGAAGCTCCCGGCCAGTATCGGCGAAGGCTGCCAGATAGATCTGCGACCATAGCGGGTTCTTTGTAAAAGTGGCGATCTCCATGGCGCGGATCCTTTGCTTCTCCCCGACGGTGAAACGCACGCCGAGAAGGTCTTCGATCACGGCAATGGAGGTATTCACCATTTCGTCGGTTAGTACTTGACCGTCCGCCCTAGCGACCACTTGTTGGGCCTGGGCGGTGCTGATGGATGGCAGCAATACAGCCGCGCCGAGCATGGCAAAGGCAACCAGTAAAGCGCGTTTCATGGTTTCATCTTCCCGTTGAAATCACCAGCCGCCGTGGGTTAGGTAATGTAGCCGTAGGAGTAAAGCGAAGCGTCGCTACCGTCTTCCCGCGATTCATGCGCGGTCGACCAGCAAGGGTCATCATTACATGGCCACCGATTGTCAGTCTGACCCGGGCGACGCCTCTGCGCAGCGGCCGATGTCCACGTTGGCCGCGACGCTGAGCTTTTCTCGCACCCCCAGGGCGTAGGTGTGCACCGTGCTGACCCAGAGGTTGAGGTCTGAGGCTATCCCTCGTGCGACCCAATTCCCTCTCGGTCCTGCTACCTCCTCCTAAGGATAGGAAATCCAACCGCCGAGGCCGAACTATCTCGCCCATTGGGGGGCGCAGTCAAGATTCCGACCAAGCCCCATTGGTGATCGCGGGCGGTTTGTGATTGGGGTGGGTGAGAGCCCTCCCGCCGCTGGCAGCGGAAGGCTCGACCTTATTCGTGCGTTAGCTGTGGGCGCGGCGGCGGCGGGCGATGGCACCGAAGCCTGCGATGCCGGCGGCTATCAGCGACAGGGGCGCGGGGACGGGTACGGAGACGGGGGCACCGACGTTGCCGGTGACGGTACCGAAGCCGTCGAAGCTAAGCTGGCCGCCGTCAACGAGGAGGTTGCGGCCGGCCGTCGCCGTGCCGTCGATGTCAACGCCATAGATGAAGTTGATGACGGATGTGTCGGAGACGGTGTAGAGCACCGCAGCATCGGCTTGGGCTTGATTGAAGGTGTTGAGACCGTCTTGGCCACTGCGGTTGCCGGCATCCTCGCCAGAGAAGGCGACACTGCCGTCGGCATTCTGAGTGACCAGCAAGGCGGTTGTGTCGGTCACGGTGTAGGTGCCAGGGGTGATCAAGGTCACCGCATCCCAACGGTTGCCGTTGTTCACGTTGAAGTTGGCGTCGATGTCGTAGAACATGAGGTCCCAAGAAAAGGCGCTGCCGCCATTGTCGAACAAGCTGGTGTAACCGTCGCCGATCGCCGCATTGAACAGGCTCAGCGTCAAATTGACGTCACCGGGCGTTGTGTGGACACGCAAATCGCCGGCGACAGAACCGTGGAACTGGTCAGCGCCGTCGAAGATAGCGTCGGCAGTAAGCGAGGCGTTGATGCCTGTGGCGACGGAATCGAAGCGCATTTCAAGATTTGATGCGTCTTCGCCGAAGTTCGGAAAGTTCACAGCGCCGAAGTCTAGGGTGATGGAACTGGCGTGGGCGGAGGTGGCGGCACCGGCAACAAGGCCGAGCGCCAGTTTTACGAAACGGTTCATGGGATCCCCTGCTGGAAAGTTCTTGAGAGTAGACATTATCGGAAAGTTCGTCGATCTTCGCCTAGGTCACTGATTTCAAAGACCGAGCCTTGCGTTACCGATAATGTCTAGTGATATGGGAATGATAAGAAATCCAAACGCCTACGCCGAAGTATCTCGGCCATCGGGGGGCGCAGTCAAGACGCCGACCAAGCCCCTTCTGAACGCCCGAGGGTGATCGGGACGCCGAAATCGGCCTATCGGGAGGTGTTGGAGACGGTTTTTGCGGCAGAGGGAGGGAGGGAAAGGAGGGCGTTTCGCGCGAGCGGCAATGGCCGGTCCGGCCGTTCTCGGCGGACCGCGACCAGGACACCCGTTGGTCGTACTCGTACGCCGCTCGGGCTGGGCGAGGGGATCATCCGAGAGGCGCTCCTCGGTGTCGATGGCGTCCTCCACGGCGCTTTCGTACCACGCCGGCGGCCCCCTCCCTGGGGGACGCGATCCTGGGCGGGATGGCAGGCTCGCCGATGGGCTCCAGGATGGCCCGCCGTCCACCGCCTCGGTGATGAAGGAGCCGTGGTGCTGGGATGAGGGCCGCTAGGCGGCTGATGAATTCCAGTGGCGTGAGCGTGAGGCGAGTCTGTTCGTCGGGGGTCGGCTTGGGCAAGTGGTAGACGATCCGCTCCTCGTCGATCCGCTCGATGCGCTCTAGTGCGAACGGTGGGCGGGCGCAGTAGCGCAGCAGCCGTTCCAGGCCTTCGCGGTCGTGCCCTTCGATATGTAGGGAGGCGTCCAGGGAGAAGCCGCCGTCGTGCTGCCAGGCGCCCATGTCCTTCCAGGAAGCGGCGAAGTTCGCGCTCGACGTACGGCGCAACGGCATCGCCGTCCCAATACTCCTGCCGCGCCAGCTCCAGATAGGTCGTCAGCCATTCCTGCACCACCTGATACAGGGGCGTGCGCTCCGGACGGCGACTGCGGTAGGGCGCGCTGGTGCGCGCGTGCGTCGCGGCGCTGGCCATACCTCGGGTCCCGCGTGGCGACCCAGTGCGATGGCGCCGGGTGGCCGGGTTGGTGGATCGAAAGACCCACGCGGGCAACTCTAACGGGTGCAGCAACAGCTTCTCAGGTATTTGACCAGCACGGGATGTCTATGCCCTCGTCCGGGCTGGGATGGATCAGGTGTTTGACCGGCACGGAGTGCCTATGCCCTCGTTTTGGGTGGGATGGATCAGGTGTTTGACCGGCTCGGGGTGTCTTTGCCCTCGTGGGGGGTGGGTTGGATCTGGTGTTTGACCGGCACGGAGTGCCTATGCCCTCACCCCCGGCCCCTCTCCCACACCCGTGGTGTGGGAGAGGGGTGACCTGGTCTGGAATGTTGCGACATGATTTTGACAAAGTGGCTCAGCCGGAAGACACCACTAGGGAAAACGCCGCTTGCCCAGCATGACCTGGAGGATGAGCCAGGCCTTATCCCGTTGGCCGCGGCGCAGGCGGTTGAGGGCCTGGGCGGCGGTGGCGCCGTAGGCGATGGGCAGGGCCCAGGGAAAAAACCGCTTCACCACTACGAGCTTGTTGCGAAAGATATAAAAATCCGACAGGGCTGACGACGGGCGGTCCAGGGAAGGGCTGCCGATGGAGCCCCCCTCTTTGTGGTAGACCAACGCCTCGGGGGCCCACAGCCAGTCGTAGCGTCCCCGGGCCCGCAACGCCCAGTCGATTTCCTCGAAGTAGAGGAAGTAATCCTCGGTCATCAACCCCACGGTGGTCAAAAAATCCCGGGGCATCAGACACGACGCACCGCTCAAATAGGCCAAGCGCGGCGCGAGGTCGGCGGCGACGGCGGGCACGTCGGCCAGGTCCATGCCCCGTCCCAAGGTGGTGCCGGCGATGCCCGTCCAGGGGTTGTAGGGCCCCCCCGCCAGGGCCTGGACCCGCTGGGGGGCGTGGTAAAACACCAACGTCGAGCCGCAGGCGGCGGGGCGGGGATGGCCTTGGCAGCGGGCCACCATGGCCGCCAGGGCCCGGGGCTCCACGGCGGTGTCGTTGTTGAGGAGCCAGACGTAGTCCCCGTCGCCCCGGGCCAGGGCGTAGCGCAGGCCGATGTTGTTGCCCCCGGCAAACCCCAGGTTGGCCCCGGCCCTCACCAAGACCACGGGCCCGTCGGCCGGGGGGCCCCCCGCGCGCGCGGGGGGGGGGCGGCGCCGCGGGGGGGGGGGCGCGGGGGGGGGCCGCGGCGCGCCGCCCCCGGCGCGCCGGGGGGGGGGGGGGGGGCGCCC
>JBHJHK010000003.1:0-4969 GCA_050330975.1 Candidatus Competibacterales bacterium
GTGCTGCTGGACTCGACCCCCGACGGCTGGCGGCTGGACCTCCAGCGGCTGTTGGACGCCTGTACCCCCCGCACCAAGGCCATCTACGTCAACACCCCCAACAATCCCACAGGCTGGGTCATGGCCGAGGACGACTTGCGCGCCCTTTTGGATTTCGCCCGCAAGCGGGGCCTGTGGGTGATCGTCGACGAGGTCTACCGGCGCTTTATCTACGGCGACGCTCCCCCACCGTCGATCCTCGCCCTCGCCGAGCCCGACGATCGCCTCATCGTCACCCACACCTTTTCCAAGAACTGGTGTATGACCGGTTGGCGGGTGGGTTGGGCCGTCATTCCCCTAGACCTCGGGGGGGTGTTTGAAAATCTGGTGCAGTACAACACCTCGGGGACCCCGGTATTTATCCAGCGGGGGGCCCTGGCAGCCGTGGCCCAGGGCGATGAATTCCTGGCCTCGTGGGTGGCCCGCTGTCACCAGGGGCGGGATATCGTCGGCCGGGCCTTGGCCCCTTTGCCAAAGGTCCAAGCCCCCCCGCCAGCCGGGGCCTTCTACGCCCTACTCCAGGTGGAAGGTCAAGGGGATGCCATGGCCTTGGCCAAGGCGTTGGTGGACAGCGCCCAGGTGGGCCTCGCCCCGGGGAGCGCCTTTGGACCCGGCGCTGAAGGGGCGGTACGGCTGTGCTTTGCCACCTCCCACACCACCCTGGAAACCGCCATGGAGCGCCTGGTAGCAGCCCTCGGCTGAGGGCCAGTCGTCTGACAAACCTTTAAAATTTGTCCCAAAGCGAGAGAGATGTGACCACAGAGGTCTATTTAGGGCTTGGCTCCAACCAGGGGGATCGGCGGGATTACTTGCGCCGCGCCCTCGCCGCGCTACGGGAGGCCGGCGTCCAACTCCAGGCCGTGTCGCCCCCCTTGGAAACCCCCGCCGCCATACCCCCTACGGCTCCCTCGCCGTGGCATCGGCCCTTCCTCAACCTGGTGGCCAAGGGGCGGGTGGACACTTCGCCCGGGGCCCTCTTGGCCGGCATCGAAGCCATCCACACCGATCTGGGGCGCGCGGATCGCCGCCCCGGAGCCCCGCGGCCGGTGGATATCGACATTTTGCTGTGGGGAGACGAACGATACCAAAGCCCCGAGCTCACCATTCCCCACCCGCGGATGCACCAGCGAAGCTTTGTCCTGGCCCCCCTGGTGCTCCTGGAGCCGAGTTTGGTCATTCCCGGCCAACCCTCGGGGCGCACGGTATTGGAATGGTGCCGCCGACTGCCCCACTATCCCCCCTGGTGGATGGGCATTGTCAATATCACCCCGGATTCCTTTTCCGACGGCACCAAAGACTTCGCCTGGCAGGCCATGGCCCCCCGCATCGAGGCCATGGTGGCGGCGGGGGTCCACATCGTGGACCTCGGCGCCGAGTCCACCCGCCCCGGCGCCGAGGCCTTGACCGCCGCCGAGGAATGGCAGCGCCTGGCCCCGGTGCTGGAGCCCCTGCTGGATCACTATCGCCACGATTGGGCGCGCCCCTGGTTTAGCGTCGACACTTATCATCCAGAGACCGCCGCCCGGGCCCTGGCCCTGGGGGTGGATATCATCAACGACGTCAGTGGCTTGACCCGGGCCCCCATGGTGGAGCTCGCCGCCGGTTCCAAGGCCCAGTGGGTGGCCATGCACCACCTCTCCTTACCCGCCCATCGCCAGGTGACCCTCCCCGAGGATCAAGACCCGGTGGACGCCATCGAACAGTGGCTCGAGCAACGCCTAGAGGCCTGGGAGGCGGCGGGATTGGACTACGACCGGGTGATCGTCGACCCCGGCCTTGGCTTTGGCAAAACCCCCTTCCAGTCGTTGACCCTGCTGCGAGAGCTAGAGCGCCTCAAAACGGCCTACGGCCTGCGGTTGCTGATCGGCCACTCCCGCAAGTCCCTCATCACCGTGTTTAGTGACGCTCCCCCCCCAGAGCGGGACTTGGAAACCCTGGGGCTTTCCCTGGCCCTGGGTACCCAGGGGGTGGAGATCCTCCGGGTTCACGACGTGGCGGCCCACGTCCGGGTCCATCGGGCCTTTGCCCACGCCTTGCCCGCCGACCCCCGGTAACTTCCCCCGGCCCCGGGGGCAAACGGGAGACTCAGGGGTTGGTCAAGTAGGCCGTGGCGGGCTTGTCCGGAGGGCCATCCAGGGGACTGTCGGCGGCGGGGCGCCAGGTCACCAAGGCCTCGATCTCCCGGGCCAGGGCGAAATCCTTATCGGTGACCCCTCCGCTGTCGTGGGTGGTGAGCTTGACGGTGACGGCGGGAAACGACACTTCCAAGTCGGGGTGGTGGAAGGCGGCCTCGGCCAAGTGGCCAATGGCATTCACCACCATCAAAGTGATGCGCCAATTGCCGGTGTGGTAGCGGCGGACAATGGCGTTGTCCCCCCACTGCCACTGGGGCAGTTCCCCTGCCAGTCGTTGACGGGCGGCATCTTCAGAGTAAGTATCGGCCATGGCATTGCCTCGACGTGGACGGTGGCTGGACGGGAGTTGGCGGTTGACCCGCCGTTGGATCCCCACCCAATGTTCTCAGTACATCGCCTTAGACGCCACAACCCCCGAGGGGTTTGCCTCGGTCTTCCAAGGGGGATGGGAATTGATTTGGAACCCCTGGCTTCCCACGGGCTCTCAAGGCCCATGGGAACCCCACTGCCGGCCCCCGCGCCCCTGGAACCGAGGCTTTGTGTCCATGGCCACCCGCGTCGAGCTGTACTACTACCCCGACTGCCCCTCCCACGAGGGCGCCCTAGCCCGCCTCCAAGCCGTCCTCGACGAGGCCGGTTTGGCCCTGCCCGTGGCCGTCATCCGGGTGGAGACCCTTGCCGAGGCCCAGCGGCACGGCTTTGCCGGCTCCCCCACGGTGCGCATCGACGGCCTCGACATCGATCCGGCCTCGGTGGGGGATGCACCACAGCTCACCTGTCGCGCCTACCGCCTCGAAGACGGGCGCATCTCGCCCTTGCCCTCTGAGACCATGATCCGTCGCGCCCTGGGAATCGACACTCCCCCTTGACGGGTCGGCCGTGTCGCCCCGACGTCGTCCGACCCCAGGCCATCCCTCGGGCCATCTTTCCGCCCCAGAGTTAGCCCCGTGCCCCCCTGGAGATATGCCCCATGCCCACCCTCAAAATTGGCGATGTCGCCCCGGCCTTTGCCCTCCAAGATGTAGACGACCAAACTCTCGCCCTGGACAGTCTGGCGGACAAGTCCGCCCTGGTGGTGATCTTTAGCTGCAACCACTGTCCCTATGTGCGGGCCTGGGAAGATCGAATGATCCAGATCCAGGCCGACTACGCCCCCAAAGGCGTCCAACTGGTGGCCATCAACGCCAACAATGCCGCCAGCCACCCCGCCGACAGCTTTGACAATATGAAAGTTCGCGCCCGGGAAAAGGGCTTTAACTTCCCCTACCTGCGGGACGAAGACCAAAGCGTGGCCAAGGCCTACGGCGCCGAGCGCACCCCGGAGGTATTCGCCTTCGACGGCGAGCGCAAGTTGCGCTATTTGGGGGCCATCGACGACAGCTACGACGACCCCAACGCCGTCCGGGTCTCCTACCTGCGGGACGCCCTCGACGCCATCTTGGGCGGCACCACCCCCGCCATCCACAACACCCCCCCCATCGGCTGTACCATCAAGTGGCGCTGAGGCCGTGGCGGCCGATGTATCGTCAAAGGCACCCGCTGGCACCGCCGCCCTCGAAGCCAAGGCTCTAGAGGTCCACCGGCGGTTGTGTGCCAGCTACGGCGCCCCCTTTGCCTTTTTCCATCACCACGACCCCTTGAGCGAGTTGGTGGCGGCGCTGTTGTCCCACCGCACCCGCAACGCCGACTCCAAGCGGGCCTTTGAACAGCTCACGGCCCGCTTTGCCAACTTTGAGGCGGTGCGGGATGCCGACCCCACGGCGGTGGTGGCCGCCATCTCCCCCTGCACCTGGCCCGAGCAAAAGGCCCCGCGGCTCCAAAACGCCCTAGTGGCCATCACCGAGCGCCGGGGGGGCCTCAGCCTGGATTTCCTGGCGGATATGGCCCCCGCCGCCGCCGAGGCTTGGCTCCAGGGGTTGCCGGGGATTGGCCCCAAGACCAGCGCGGCGGTGCTGTTGTTTTCCCGCCTGCGGATGCCGGCATTGCCGGTGGACAGCCACCACCATCGGGTGGCCCAGCGCGTGGGGTTGATCCCGGCCAAACTGGCCGTGGGTCCCGCCCACCCCGTCCTCAAGGCCCTGTTGCCCCACCACTGGGATGCCCAAGCCCTCTACGACCACCACGAGGCGTTGATGTACCACGGTCAGCGCTGTTGTCACTACCGCAAACCGGCCTGTGAGCGCTGTCCCGTAGGGGATTTGTGCGACGACCTCGCCCGTCGCCAAGGCGAATCCGCCTCCGCGGCCGCCAGCCTTGTCCAGGCGTCGGATTAGAGTCCAGGAACCATCCCACCGTGTCTCCCGCCCACGATATTCCCATCAGCCGCGACTTGGTGTTACTCGGCGGCGGCCACAGCCACGTGGCAGTGCTGCGAGCCTTTGGTATGCGGCCCATGGCCGGGGTGCGCCTCACCCTCATCAGCCGCGACGAAGAGACCCCCTATTCGGGGATGTTGCCGGGCCTCATCGCCGGCCACTACCGCCGCGACGAAGCCCACATCGACCTGGGACCCCTGGCGGCCTTTGCCAAAGCCCGCTTTTACCCCGAGCCCGCCCTGGGCCTGGATTTGGTCAACCGCCAGGTGCTGTGCGCCCACCGCCCGCCGGTGCCCTTTGACGTGTTGTCCATGGACATCGGTTCCACCCCGGTGACCGCCGGGATCCCCGGGGTGACGGAATACGCCTTGGCCATCAAACCCGTGGACCGCTTTTTGGCCGCTTGGGAAGACCTCAAGACCCGGGCCCTCACCCCCGCGGGCCCCCGGCGCGTTGTGGTGGTGGGGGGGGGCGCCGGGG
>JBHJHK010000004.1:0-8038 GCA_050330975.1 Candidatus Competibacterales bacterium
TCAGGTGACACAAACCGGGCGGGGGTTTGGGGGGGGGGCTGGGGGGGGGCCAGGGGGGGGGGGGGGGGGTGGCCGTGTTGGCGGCGGTGGGGGGGGGGGGGGGTGGGGGGGGGTATCCCGGGGGGGGGGGGTTTTGAACAAGCGGTGAATCCACAGGTAAGCGGTGGGCTGGCACCGGATCATGGCCTCGAGCTGGTGAGCTACCAGGCGGGCGTCGGCGTTGGGATCGGCGCTGGGAAAGGGTGCCAAGGGTGGGCCAATGATTAGCCGAAAACCCCCGGGGACTCTTTGTTGGTAAAACGGCAACACTGGAGCCCGGCTGTGGCGGGCCAAGGTGGACAGCCCAGGGTAGAGGGCGACGGGTATGCCCAATAGAGAGGCAAAGTGAGGTTTGGGGCCCCGGTAGTTCTGATCGGGCGCCAGCCAAAGGAAGGCATTGTCGGCCAGGCAGCGGAGCATCTCCCGGGGGCGGCGGTTGGTCACGGTCCGCCGGCGGTGGGCAAACCGGGCCCGGCGGCGCTGCATCAGGGCGTCGAGCCCTGGGTTGGTGTAGGGGCGGAACACCGCCGCCCCGGGATAGTGGAGGCCCAACAGGGTGGCTCCAACCTCCATATGGGTAAAGTGGGCACTCAATAGCAGGGCCCCATGCCCCTGGTCCAGGGCCCGTTGCAGGTGATGGATGCCGTCGATGGCCACTAGGCGTCGCGCCAGGGTGGCGCGGGGGGCAAACCAGCACCAGGCCGTTTCCAACAGGCCCCTACCCAGGGCGCGAAAGTGGTCGCGGCAGCGGCGGCGGCGCTCCCGGGGGCACCAGTGGGGAAAACACAGGGCCAGGTTGGTCGCCGCGACTCGCCGCCGACTCGTGGCGGTCAAGTACAACAGTTCCCCTAGACCACTGCCCAGGGCTTGCCAGCAATGAAAGGGGAGGCGTACCCCTAGCCACAACAGGCCAACAGCCCCCCACCAGGGCCAGTGGCGGGGATGGTACCAGGGCGGCAGGACAGGGATGATCCCAGCAACGGGGGGTGCAGTAGGGGGCATGGCGTGGGGGAGGTAGTATGTCAGGGGAAAATCACACCAAGATCCCACCACAAAGGCAAGCTTTTGCGAGGAAACCCCATGGGAGACATTGAGCGCGCCATCCAACGCCTACCAGAGCCCCTGCGGGAGGGAGTCGCCCGCCACTGGGAGGACGTCGCCCCGAGCCTAGATACCCACCGGGAGGTGGTGGAGGCGGTGTCCGAAGCGCTGATCCGAGTGTGGGCCTGTAGCGACTATGTGGCCCGTTATCATCTGCGCCAACCCCAGGAACTGGTAGCCCTCATCGCCTCGGGTCGGATACGCCGCCCCCTTGCCCCAGGGGAAGCCGTAATCCTCGGAGCTGGGGAGGAATTCGACGCCGCCGCCCTGCGCCGGGCCCGCCACCGAGCTTTGGTGCGGATCGCCTGGCGAGATCTGGCCAACTTGGCCTCCACGGCAGAAACCCTGGAGGAATTGACCGCCGTGGCCGATGGTCTGATTCAGGCCGCCTGTCGCCACAACCACCATCAGCTGAGTCAGCGTTGGGGAGAGCCTCTGGATCGCCAGGGGTGTCCCCAGTCCTTAGTGGTGTTGGGGTTGGGGAAACTCGGCGGTGGGGAGCTCAACTTTTCCTCCGATATCGACTTGATCTTCACCTACCCTGAGGCAGGTGTGACCCGCCTGGAGCGAGACAACGAGGCCTTTTTTCGTCGCCAGGGGCAGCGGTTGGTGGCCGATTTGGGGGAGGTCACCGCCGAGGGCTTTGTCTACCGGGTGGACATGCGGTTGCGCCCCTTTGGCAGCGCCGGCCCCCTGGTGGCCTCCTTTGCCGCCCTGGAGGACTACTACCAGCGCCTTGGCCGAGATTGGGAGCGCTATGCCCTGATCAAGGCCCGGGCGGTAGTCGATGGGGATGGCCGGGGCCGGGAACTGTTGGCCAACCTCAGCCCGTTTGTCTACCGGCGCTACCTGGACTACGGTGCCGTGGAGCATCTGCGGGAGATGAAGACCGCCATCGTCGCCGAGTTACAGCGGGAAGACTTGGTGGACGACATCAAGCGGGGCTCGGGGGGTATCCGCGAGATCGAATTCATCGTCCAGGCCTTTCAACTCATCTACGGGGGCCGGGAACCGGACCTGCGCCAGCGTCGGCTGGCACCAGCCCTGGCCTACCTCTCCCAGAGCGGTCGCCTCCCGGTGGCGGCGGGGGCAGTGCTGGCCGAGGCCTATGAATTTCTCCGCCGGTTGGAAAACCGGCTGCAAATGGTGGCCGATCAACAGACCCACCGTCTGCCCCGGGATCCCCGGGAACGTCTGCGCCTGGCCTTTGCCATGGGCTATGACGACTGGCCGCCATTGGCCGAGGCGTTGGCCTTGCACCGTCAGCGGGTTACAGAGCAATTCGACCGGGTGTTTGCCACCGGCAGCGAGGCCCTGCCGCGTCCGAAGCCCTCATGGGCCCAGCTGTGGGCGGGGGAGACTTCCGGCGATCAAGCCCTGCAACTGCTGGCCACGGCTTCCCTGGAACCCGCTGGGGGAATTTTGCGCCAGCTCACTGCATTGCGGTCCAGCGCCAGCTATCGGGCCTTGGATCAACGGGGGCGCCAGCGGTTGGATCGGCTGGTGCCCCGGCTGTTGGCCCTGGCCGAGGCGGGTAGCCATGGGGCCCTGGCCGTGGAGCGGATATTGACCCTGTTGGAGGTCATCGCCCAGCGCTCGGCTTACCTGGCGCTGTTGGCCGACCACCCCCAGGTGTTGGATCAATTGCTGACGCTGTGTGGCGCCAGCCCTTGGTTTTCCCGCCACCTGGGGCGCTTCCCGTTGTTGATCGACGAGTTATTGAGCCCCAGTACCCTATTCGCACCCCTGGATTCCACGGCGTTGGCCGCGGCGTTGGACCGGGAACTCAGGCGGGCTCGACCCTCGGGGGACGAGGCGTTGCTAGACGCCCTGCGCTACTTTAAACAAACCCAGGCGTTAAGGGTGGCGGCGGCCGATGTGTTTGGCCACTTGCCACTGATGAAGGTCAGCGACCACCTCACGGCCATCGCCGAAGTGTGCCTCCAGCAGGTGATGGCCTTGGCCTATGACGACTTGGTGGCTCGCCACGGCCCCCCGGCGGGCGAACCCAAACCCAGTATCGCTGTGGTGGCCTATGGCAAACTGGGGGGCATTGAACTCAGCTACGGCTCCGACTTGGATTTGGTGTTTCTCCACGACAGCTCCGGGGGTTCCCTTGCCACCCAGGGCCCCCGAGTGGTGGACAATGGCACCTTCTTTGTTCGCCTGGCTCAACGGGCTATCCACTACCTCACGGCCCGCACTAACGCCGGGCTCCTGTACCCGGTGGATGTGCGACTGCGGCCCAGTGGGCGGGCTGGGGTGTTGGTGAGTGGCATAGAAGCCTACAACGACTATCAACGCCAGCGGGCTTGGACCTGGGAGCATCAAGCCCTGGTGCGGGCGCGGCTGGTGGTGGGAAGTCATACCATGGCCACCCGCTTCGACGACCTACGGCGAGCCATCCTTTGTTTTCCCAGGGACCTCGAGGCTCTCCGCCAGGAGGTTGCAACCATGCGACGCCGGATGGTGGATCAGTTGGGCTCCCAGGGGACGGCCTTTGACCTCAAACACGACCCAGGGGGGTTGATCGACGCCGAATTTCTGGTGCAGTTCTTGGTGTTGGGCCATGCCTCCCAGCATCCCGAGCTGGTGGAGTTTGCCGACAACGTGCGCCAAATCGCCGCTTTGGAGGCTACGGGGGTTATGTCGGCCCCTGCGGCCCAAGATCTCCGGGAGAGTTACTTGTCGTTGCGGGCGGCAGAGCATCGCCTGGCCCTCCAAGAGGCCCCCGACAAGCGGCTCGCCACCGACGCCCTGTTAGAGCCCCGCCGAGTCCTGGCCAGCTTGTGGCGTCAGTGGTTCTGCGAGAAGGAGAGTTAATCCGTGGCTGTGTTGCGGCCTTCGTCGAGGCGTCGAATGGGTTGGGTGAGGCTAATGCGTTCCATGGCCCCCTCGATCCAGGCCTCGGTCTCAGCCAGGACGGCATCGGGGGTGCGATCTGCGGTGGGGATGGGGGGGCCAATGACCACTTGGATGGTACCGGGGTGTTTGATAAATGTTTTGCGGGGCCAGTAGTCGCCGGCGTTGTGGGCGATGGGGAGGATGGGTCGACCGCTCTTGACGGCCAGCCTGGCCCCACTGGCGCCGTAGCGGCGCCGGGTCCCCGGAGGCATCCGCGTTCCCTCGGGAAAAATCAACACACAGCGTCCCCGCTCCAGATGGGCTTTACCCTGCTCTAGCACTTGGCGCATGGCGCCACGCTTCGCCCGGCGATCGATGCTGATGGGCTCTAACAGGGCCATGCCCCAGCCAAAGAAAGGCACCCACAACAGCTCCCGTTTTAGGACCCAGGCCAGGGGGGGGAGTTGATAGTTGAAAAACAGGGTCTCCCAGGTGGATTGGTGCTTGGCCATGATCACCATGGCCTCACGGGGTAGGTATTCTCGGCCTTGGATCTGGTAGTTGAGGCCACAGGTCAGCTTGAGCCAGCCCATACAAAATCCCGTCCAGAGCTTGGTGATGCGGTAGCGGATGGTGAAGGGGGCCCAAAAGCATAGGATTTCCAAGCTGCTCACCAGGGCAGCGGACAGCAACATCCCAGCGCTGAACAGGCCGGCCCCCACCCCACGGCGGAGGGTTTGCCAGGGGCTAGTGGGGGCAGGGGAAGGCGACACGTCGGAGGATGAGTTCACGCTGGAGAATCCTTGAGTAGTTGGTCCACTGCCGCGGCCAAGTCGTCGAACACCGGTACAGGGTGCCCCTGGGTTTCTGGTGCCGTTGCCAACCGTGCTTCTGTGCGGCACCCCTTGCCCGTGCGTACCAAGACCGGAGTGGCGCCGGCTCTGAGGGCAGCCACCACATCTCCCAAGCTATCGCCAATAAATGGTACCCCAGCTAGGGGCACGGCCAAGCGGCGGGCAATTTCCCATAACATTCCAGGATTGGGCTTGCGTTGGGGGTGGCTGTCGTCACAGCTGGGGCAAAACACCACCGCATCAATGGCACCGCCGTGGCGGCTGACAGCGTCTAGCATGGCGCGATGGATGGCGTGGAGGGTATCGAGGGTAAACAAGCCTCGGGCGATCCCCGACTGATTGCTGGCCACTACCACCCGATGGCCCCGTTGGTGGAGGCGGGCAATGGCCTCCAAACTGCCGGGGATGGGTCGCCATTGCCCCGGCGAGCGGATGTAGGCGTCGCTGTCGAAGTTGATGACCCCGTCCCGGTCGAGGATGATCAAGTCCAAGGTACTGATCTCAAGATTTGCTGTGTTTCACGTGGAACACTATCGCCGACCCGAGATGGATAAAACCGGGATGTTCCACGTGAAACCAAGGGAGATCAATCCTGTCGTTGGCGCCGCTGGAGCATCCGCGCCATGACGAGGCCCACTTCAAACAACAGCCACATGGGCAAGGCCAACAACGTCTGGGAAAAGATATCTGGGGGGGTGAGGAGCATTCCTAAGACAAAGGCGCCGACAAATACGTAGGGGCGTTTGGAGGCCAAGGTGTCCACGTCGACGACCCCCGCCATCACCAACAAAATGGTGGCGATGGGGACTTCAAAGGCCACGCCAAAGGCGAAAAACAGGGTCAAGACAAAGTTGAAATAGTTGCCGATGTCGGGGAAGTATTCGACATCCGCCGGGGTGGTGGCGACGATAAACAGGGCAAACACCCGCAGCACCACGAAGTAGGCGAACAACATCCCCAGGTAGAACAACGCCGTGCTGGATGCCACTAGGGGTAGCACGAGACGGCGTTCGTGGCGATAGAGCCCCGGCGCCACAAAGGCCCACACCTGGTACAGAATCCAGGGCAGGGCGACACAAAAAGACAAGAACAGGGTGACTTTGAGGGGAATGAAAAAGGGTCCGATGACGCTGATGGACGCCATCTCTCCGCCGGGTAGGGCATCGATGAGGGGATCGGCAAACCAACGAAAGATGGAGTTGGAAAAGGGCAACAACACCAACGCCACAGCGAGTACCCCCAGCAAGCTTTTGAGGATGCGATCACGCAACTCGACGAGGTGGCTGAGAAACGGCTGTTCCTGATCGACTTCGGAGTCCGACATGGGGGCGTTACCGGGGCGTTATGAGGACGAAGAAGCCGTATCGGCGGTTTTGGCATCGGACGACTTGCCCTCGGGGAGCGCTGGTGCCTCGACGCCAGTTTCACGATTCTCCGCAACACCGGGGCCCGTGGCGGCGACCCGAGGGGGGAGGTTGACCTCGTTTTCCTCCCCCTTAGCCGCGTCGTCCAGGGCAGTTTTGGCCTGGGAGCGGGTGTCTTCCACGTCGCGGTTGATGGATTTCACCTGGTCGGCCAAGCGCTTGAACTCCTCGTCATAGGCGTGTTCGCGGATAGAGCGGCGGATGTCGTCGACCTTGAACTCCCGCTCCACCTCGCTGCGCACCGAGGACACCATCCGTCGGGCTCGACCGATCCAAATCCCCAAGGTACGAGCCACCTCCGGTAGCCGTTCGGGGCCCACCACCAACAACATGATCACAAAGATCAGCGCAATTTCCCAAAAGCCCATGTCAAACATGGTGTACCTCAATTCACAAAAATCGCACCGGCGTTTCAAACCCGGGGACGGGGTGGGGTGCAGAGTGGAGATGACGTCCCCAAAGGTCGAGGCGGTCGGCGGGGGTGAGCCGCCGAACCACCGGCGCTAGGAGGCCCCTCCATGGGGGGCCAGAGGGGGGGCTAGCGCAGATCCACCCCGCCTAGGCTTTGTCCTTTTCCTTGGCGAAGCCAAACATGGTTTTTTTCTGCTCCGGGGGGGTGTCCTGCTGGACTTCAGTCTCGGCTTGGGGGTTATCCCGCCGCACCTCCCCCTCGATGACCGGGCGATCTTGATCGTCGTCTTGTTGAGGGGTTTTGTCTTCATCGTCCCGCATAGCCTTGCGGAAACCCTTGATGGCCGCGCCCAAGTCACCGCCCAAATTGCGCAGACGACCGGCGCCAAAGATCAAGACGATGATCAAGGCGACGAGTAATAATTGCCAAATACTAGGACCCATGGGAAAAAACCTCGTGCAATGAGCTCAAGGGCTCGGGGCGCGGGTGGCCTTTTCGGCGAGCCCCGACTGCCCAAAACGCCGTTCCAGTTCGGCAAAGACCTGGTCGGGACCCAGCTGACAGTGGGCCAACATGACCAGGGTGTGAAACCACAAATCGGCGGTCTCGGCCACCAGGCGTTGGGGATCGTCTCCCTTGGCGGCGATGATGGTCTCCGCGGCCTCTTCCCCCACCTTTTTGAGGATGACGTCCAGCCCCCGTGCGTAGAGGCTCGCCACATAAGACGCCGCCGGGTCGGCGCCTTTGCGAGCCTCCAGCTGGGCGGCGACGCGCTCTAGAATTGCCGAATCGGCTCGGGGAGGGTGGGACACAGCAGGCGCCTTTGGAGTCGAGGCCGCTCAGCGGCGGTAGATGAGGTCGGGATCGCGGACAACGGGTTCGGTGATGCTCCACTCCCCGGCGTCGAGGCGGCGGTAGAAGCAGCTGTGACGACCGGTGTGGCAGGCGATGCCTCCCCGTTGTTCCACTTCCAAGAGTATGGTATCGCCATCGCAGTCCAAGTGCACGGCCAACACCCGCTGGGTGTGACCCGAACTCTCCCCCTTGCGCCACAGGGCCTGGCGAGAGCGGGACCAGTATACCGCTTCGCCACTGGCCACGGTGAGCTGCAATGACTCTTGGTTCATCCAGGCCATCATCAATACCCGTCCCCCCGGCTCCTGGGCGATAACTGGCACCAGGCCGTCGGCGTTCCAGTGCACCGCCTGGAGCCATGGTGGTCCTGGAAGACTCATAGGCGCACCTCGATCCCATGGGCCACCAAGTGGGCCTTGGCCTCGCCGATGGTGTGCTGGTTGAAGTGGAAAATGCTGGCGGCTAGCACGGCGTCGGGGCGGGGGGGGGGGGGGGGGGGGGGGGGGGGG
>JBHJHK010000005.1:0-21787 GCA_050330975.1 Candidatus Competibacterales bacterium
GAATCGCCTTCCCCCCCCGCCGATGTATCCCCAGTACCGACGTCCTTGGGCCTGTGGATGGTACAGTTGGGAAGCTTTGCCGATCGGGTCAACGCCGAGCAGCTGCGCATCCGGTTACAAAGCGACTATTCCGTCACTGTCCAGCCCGTGTCGGTGGCGGGTCAACGCCTGTTTCGGGTGCGGGTGGGCCCTCAACTCAGCCGCGCCGCCGCCGAAACCGTCGGACGGGACCTGGAGCGACGCCTGGGCTTGCCGGGAATCAAAGTGGTGGCCTTGGACGATTGACGGAGCGCGGCTGCACGGGCGCAAGCTGTCGGGTTGCCGCCCATGCTCCACCGGGTCCCCGATGGGTTTTGCCGGGTCTTCGTGCTACACTCCCGCCCTTGTTGAAACGGCGCCGCCTATTGGCAAAAGGTTAGATGGACATATTCGCTGAACTCACCTGGACCGACTACATCGTTCTAGGCATTATCCTCATATCGGCCATCATCGGCCTGTGGCGGGGTTTTGTCCGCGAAGTCTTGGCGCTCTTTACTTGGGTCGCCGCCTTTACCGTCGCCATCGCCTTTGCCGAGCCCGTGGCAGCCCAGCTCGCCGCCTACGTCGCCGTGCCCTCGGTGCGCACCATTCTGGCCTGTGGCGGTCTGTTCTTGGTGACTCTGTTCATCGGCGGTGTCGTGGTGTTGGTGATGACCCGCCTGGTCAAATTCACCGGTATAGGTGGCACAGACCGCTTGATAGGCTTGGTGTTTGGGGTTTTGCGGGGGGGGGCTGTGGTGGTGGCCCTGGTGATGCTCGCCGGACTCACCCCTTTGCCCACAGACCCCTGGTGGCAACAGTCCAAGACTTTGCCGTTTTTCGAGGGCCTAGCCGACTGGGTCAGCCAGTACCTGCCCGAGGATTTGGCCGAGCAGTTTCGCTTTGAATCCGACCCCGCGCCACCCGCTTCCACAACGGGGTGAGGTGCCAAGCCCCCTATTCACCCCTGGAGAGGCCTTGAGACCATGTGTGGCATCGTCGGTCTAGTGGCCCATGGGCCCGTCAACCAAGCCCTGTTTGACGCCCTGACGGTTCTCCAACACCGGGGCCAAGACGCGGCGGGGATGGTCACTTGCCAGGGGGGACGCTTTTTCCTCCGCAAGGACAGCGGCCTGGTGCGGGATGTGATCCGCACTCGCCACATGATCCAACTGGCGGGCCATGGGGGCATCGGCCACCTGCGCTACCCCACGGCCGGCAGCGACAGCACCACCGAAGCCCAACCCTTCTACGTCAATTCGCCCTTTGGCATCGCCATGGCCCACAACGGCAACCTCACCAATGCCATCGCCCTCAAGGACGAATTGTTCAAGAGCGACCGCCGCCACCTCAACACCGACTCCGATTCTGAGGTACTTCTCAACGTTTTTGCCCACGAACTCCACAGCCACAGCGGTTTGCTGATCCGGGTCTCAGATGTCTTTGCCGCCGTGGCGGCGGTCCACCGCCGGGTGCGGGGAGCCTACAGTGTGGTGGCGTTGATCAACGGCTTTGGTCTGGTGGCCTTTCGCGATCCCCATGGCATTCGACCCTTGTGCTACGGGCATCGGGAGGGCGGTGGGGGTACGGAGGTTTTGGTGGCCTCGGAATCGGTGGCCCTGGATGCCCTGGGGTTTGAGTTTACCGCCGACCTGGCACCTGGGGAGGCGTTGTGCGTGACCTTTGATGGCACGGTCCATCGCCAGTCCTGTGCCCAGGAGACCAGTCTTTCCCCCTGTTTGTTTGAGTACGTCTACTTCGCCCGCCCCGATTCCGTCATCGACGGAGTGTCGGTTCACCGGGCTCGGCTGCGCATGGGAGAGGTCCTGGCGAACAAGATCCGTCGCACTTGGTCTGACCACGACATCGATGTGGTGATACCCGTCCCCGAATCCAGTCGCTCCTCGGCCTTGGAGTTGGCGTTGACTTTGGGTGTTCCCTACCGGGAGGGGTTGATCAAAAACCGCTACATCGCCCGCACTTTTATCATGCCGGGCCAGCGGCAGCGCAAGCGTTCTGTGCGGCAAAAGCTCAATCCCATCCCCTTGGAATTCCAGGGCAAAAACGTACTGCTGGTGGACGATTCCATCGTCCGGGGCACCACCTCCCGGGAGATTGTTCAAATGGCCCGGGAGGCCGGTGCCCGGCGGGTCTATTTTGCCTCGGCGGCCCCGCCGGTGCGGTTCCCCAACGTCTATGGCATTGACTTGGCGACGGCCTCGGAACTCATCGCCTCTGGGCGCACCGAGGAGGAGGTGGCGGTGGCCATTGGCGTCGACCGCCTCATCTACCAGGACTTGGCCGACTTGACCGCAGCGGTGCGCCGCGACAACCCCGGTATCTACCGCTTTGAAGACGCCTGTTTTAGCGGCTGTTACCTGACGGGTGATGTCGACCCTGGCTATCTCCAGGGGTTGGCGGCGCGCCGGTCGTCTGCTCCCGAGGCGTCTGGGGCTTTTGTGTCTGTGGACGGCGATGAAGGAGAGGGTAAGGCCGTCGCCGGGGCCGATAGCATCGACTTACACAACCCCGCCTAGGTGGGGGTTAGTGCCACGGCATGGGAGGAACTGACAATGGAAGACGATTACGGCCCATGGGGGTTTGACAGCCGAGGGGTGCGGGCGGGCCATCGGCGCACCGCAGAGGGGGAGCACGCCGAACCCATCTTCACCACCTCGAGTTTTGTGTTTGAGAATGCCGCCCAGGCGGCGGCCCGGTTTGGCGAAACCGAGGCCGGCAACATTTACTCTCGCTTCACCAACCCCACGGTGGAGACCTTTGCCGTCCGTTTGGCGGCCCTGGAGGGGGGTGAGGCCTGTATGCCCACGGCCTCGGGGATGGCGGCGATCTTGTCCTGTTGCATGGCGTTCCTCAAGGCTGGCGACCACGTGTTGTGTTCCCGCAGCGTGTTTGGCGCCACGGTATCCCTGTTCACCAAGTATCTGAGCCGGTTTGGGGTAGAGACTACCTTTGTCGATCTGGTGGATCCCGTGGCCTGGGAGGCGGCGTTGCGCCCCACCACCCGGTTGTTCTATCTGGAGACCCCCTCCAACCCCCTCACCGAGGTGGCCGATATCCGGCAATTGGCGGAGATCGCCCGGGCCCACGGCTGTCGGTTGGTGGTGGACAACTGTTTTTGCACCCCCGCCCTCCAGCGCCCCTTGGCCCTGGGGGCCCACGGGGTGATCCATTCGGCCACCAAGTACTTGGATGGCCAGGGGCGCTGTGTGGGGGGAGCCGTGGTGGGGTCGCGGGAAGACATGGACGCCGTGCGGGCCTTTGTCCGCACCGCCGGCCCCTGTATGAGCCCCTTTAACGCCTGGGTGTTTCTCAAGGGTCTGGAAACCTTGTCGTTGCGGATGAAGGCCCACTGCGCCAATGCCCACGCTTTGGCGCTGTGGCTCAAAGAGCAGCCCGCTGTCACTTCAGTCCACTATCCGGGGCTGGTGGACCATCCCCAACACAGCCTGGCGGCCAGCCAACAGTTGGCTTTTGGTGGCATCGTCTCCTTTGAGTTAGCAGGGGGGCGGGAGGCGGCCTGGCGGCTCATCGACGCCACCCAGATGGTGTCCATCACCGGCAACTTGGGCGATGTCAAGACCACCATTACCCACCCGGCCTCCACCACCCACGGTCGTCTTACCGACGCCGAGCGGGCGGCGGCGGGGATCACCGAGGGCTTGATTCGCCTCTCCGTGGGGGTGGAAGACATCGAGGATCTCCAGGCCGATTTGGCCCGCGGTTTGGGCCGGTGAGAGCCCGTTCTGCCATGTCCCGGGGGGTGGCTATTTGCGCCATTACCTTTGACCTGGACGACACCCTGTGGGATGTGGGCGTTGTCATCCGCCGCGCCGAGGTAAAGCTCCACGCCTGGCTGGCCCGGCACCACCCCCCCGTGGCGGACGCCTATGACCCCGTGGCGTTGCGGGCTTTGACCCAGGCGGTGGCGGCCGATCATCCAGAACAAGCCTTCGACCGCAGCTTTTTGCGCCTTGAAGCCCTGCGCCGGGCGGCGGAGGCCATCGATCACCAACCCTTTTGTCCCCACAGCGCCTTTGAGGTGTTCTACCGGGCTCGCAACGAGGTGGTGTTCTTCGACGATGTGTTGCCCTGTTTGGAGCGGCTCAAGGGTCGTTATCCCCTGGCGGCGTTGACCAACGGCAACGCCAACATCGAGCAGGTGGGTTTGGGGGAGGTCATGGACTTTGCCATCGCCGCCACCGATGTGGGTGCCCCCAAGCCGGACCCATCGATGTTTATCGCCGCTTGCCAGCGGCTCGACCTCGAACCCGCCCAGGTGCTCCACGTGGGCGATGACCCGGAGTTGGATGTGTTGGCGGCGGCCGAGGTGGGGATGGCCACGGCTTGGGTCAACCGCAAAGGCCAGTCTTGGCCGGGGCGGGGGGCGTTTGATGTCGAGCTGGAGAGTCTCGCTGCCCTGGACGAGGTGTTGGACGATTGGCGGTGAGGGCGGTGAGGGCGGTGGGGCGTGGCTTTGGCCTTGCGCAGAGTCCACGGCAATACAGTGGTCTCAGACTTAAAGGTAGTGGTCGTGGCGGCTTTGCAGGGCGAGAACTTGCGGTGAGCGGCGAGAATTCCATGGTCAGAGCACATCCCGTGCCCGGCATCCCGTTGATAACTTGACCTTATCCTCGTCGCTGATGAACGGTTTATAGCGTTATAACCGTTTTGAACTCTGTAGTGACTAAATGACCGATGGTCGTGTTCTTTTGGGTTTTAGTGTTGTCGAGTGCAGCCGTTGCGGTGAGTTTAAATCCGGCCTGCAGCGTTGAAGACGCTTTTACCCCTGGCGAGATAGCTCGAACCCCAAGGGGGCCTGGCGGGGCGTCATAAAACCCATTCCCTGGGTCCTGCCAAAGGGCGATTTACAGCATACCCCGGGATAGGACAATGGCCTGGCCACCGGGGAGGTAGACCACGTTTTCCGGCGACGCTTCGGGAGTGGATTCCGCCATCGCCGGGGCGTCGACGTCACCGCTCTCTTCGGCGGCCAACAAGCCGCTCTCCCGCAGTTGGGCCAGGCGCTCATCGACCCCAGAGCTCGCTCCAAGACCGCTGGGCGCGGTGGCACCCAAGGGCGCATCGGCGAAAAAGTTGGCGATGCTGTCGCCAAATTCATTGCCCACGGCCCTGTTGTCGTCGACACCGTGGGCCACGGCGACCATCATGGACCGAGCCGCATCGGCGAAGTCCTGGTTGAGGCCCAAAAAGCCGTGCTCGTCTCCCCGTCCCAATTCGGCCCCCAGGGACTCTTCCACTTGGTTGCGGAAGTCCGCCATCTGCGACTGCAGGTAGGCATCGAGGTCGAGGGATGGGCGAACACCACCGATTGTCAAGAAATCACTATTGCCAATAGCAAGGTCTAAACCGCTCATGATCTATTCCATTTGTATCCTGTGGTTGGCGATTTGAGAACGCCCTAGGTATCTCAACAGACGTTGCTGAACGCACCCGCTCGCCAGTTTGTAAGTGTGTCAGTCGAATCTGATGTATGACCTTTCGATTGAATTCACCATTCAATGGAAGGGTCACTGATCTGTCGACCCCTGTACTGCCAATATATCAACGCAACAATAAGATCGGTACGAACATGGACCGACACAGTAACTGCGTTGTTGAGAATTGCACATTTTGGTTACAGTCCCATGTCGTTCTATGGGTAATAGTTCACAGTGCTAGCGGTGACAAGGGTTGTGGCCCGGGAAGTGTCAACCTTCTCGGCGTCCAAAATGGGGTGTGGAACAACGCGCAGGCGAAGTGGGCAGGGCGCTGGGTCATGGCGGTTCGACTGAATGCTGTGTAGACATTCAGCAACATGCACTCTTCCCTACATGGGACAGGCTTGGCCAACGGTTTCTCCAGTGCCGTCGGAGTTGATGGGGCAATCCATGCCCCCGATGGTGAAGGGATGGTTTGCCCTTCCCGTTTTGCCCGGGGTTTGGCCACACCCCGCTGGGGCGGCAAACCTTCCGTTGCCAAGGGGGAGGCGCGGGGGAAACTTCGGGTAAACTCTCAGCCACAGCTCACCACCTCTACGCGATTCCCATGACGACTCGCCCCATCGGACCAGCCCATTGGTTATTGCTGGGAATACTGTGCGGTATATCCCCTGGGTCTAAGGCCACAATAGCGGACGTGGTTTTCCCGAGGGTCGCGGAGGGACCAACCCACGACCCCAGGACAACCACCCGTCGCGCCGCAGCCGACGTCCAGGGTGCGGACGCCTTGCTGGAGCTCGCCGACTACTACCTGTCCCGGGGGCAGTGGCGGGCGGCGGCGGGGGACGATCGGGCGGCGGCGCAGTTGGTGGGCGAGTTCTCCCGCCAGTTGGCCAGCGATGCCCCGTCCAAGGCCCATGCCCTCAAGCACGCTCAGGAATCGTTGATCAGTAATCGCCGCTACCGCCACCCCTTTTACTGGTCGCCGTTCTTGCTCATCGGCAATTGGTTTTGATGAGCCGTGGGGATTAAGGTGATGGTCCGCGGCGACTGGTGGCGCCTGTTGCGCCCCGCGCCCTGGTTGGTGGCTGCGATGGTGGCCGCCGGCAGCTTCGCCCTGGTGGCTGGATTGCGCAGTCAAGGCCAGCTCCAGCGCCTGGAGCTCTGGGTCCACGACGTGGTACTCCTCAGCGCGACGGACCGCGAACCCTTGGATCAACGCATCGCCCTGGTGGGGATCACCGAAGGGGACATCCGCCGGCTGGGGCGCTGGCCCATGGATTTTGACCAATACACCACCCTCTTTGAAGTCCTCATCCGCCACTACAAGCCCCGGGTCATCGGTCTAGATCTCTACCTCGACCATCTGCCTCCGCCGGTCCAAAGGCAGTCGGAGCTCACCTCTCAAGGGCCTGAGGTCCAGAGCGCGGCCGATGGCGCGGCCCTCAACGACCTGCTCGATCGCCACGACGACATCATCGTCCCCCTCAAGCTCGACGCCCGAGGCGCCATCGCCGTGGGTCCACCGCCCCTGTTGGCCGACCGGGACCACCGCCTGGGCTTTACCGACTTGCTGGTGGACCAGGATGGGGTCGTGCGGCGGGGACTGTTGTTTTTGGACGATGGTCAGCGCTACTTCACGGCCTTCGGCGCCCAGTTGGCCTTTCGCTATTTGGCAGCCGAGGGCGTGTGGCCCGTCCCAGACCCCCAGGAGCCCAGCCATTTGCGCCTGGGCAATGCCACCTTTGTGCCCCTAGAGGGTCAATTTGGCCCCTACGTCCACCTCGACGCCAGGGGTTATCAATTTCACCTCCAATACCGGGGGGCTCCCCAGCGCTTTCCCCACTACAGCCTGTTCGACGTGCTGGAGCGACGGGTGCCCCAAGGGGCCCTGGCCGACCGGGTGGTACTCATCGGCGCCATGGCCGACACCGTCAAAGACATCTTTTTGACCCCCTTCAGCGATCCCGCCGCCGTGGCCCAGGACCTGGTGGGGGAGGGCGCCTTGGCCGGCGCTGGCGGCTCTGGGGATAGCGCCGGTGCCTATTTCTACAACGGTATCGAAGTCCACGCCTTTGTCGTCAGCCAGCTCCTCAAAAGTGGCCTCGACGGCGCCGTCACCACCACCGTATGGCCCGAGGGGCTGGAATACGCCTGGTGTTTGGGGTTTGCCCTGTTGGGGGCCGGGGCGGGGCTATGGATGCGGTCCTTGGGGGGAGTTGCCCTGATTTGGGGCTTGAGCACTGGTGTCGCGCTGGCGGTGGCCTGGATTGCCATGGCCCACTGGTGGTGGTTGCCGGTGGTGCCGCCGATCCTCGCGGGGAGCCTGGCCATGGCGGTGACCACCGCCTACGCCTTGGGTTTTGAAGGCGCCCAGCGGCGCCTGGCCCACAAGCTCCTCGCCAGCCATGTCTCCCCAGAGGTGGCCGCCACCATCTGGCGCCACCGGGATCAATTACTCATCGACGGCCGCCTGCGCCCCAGGCGGTTGGAGGCCACGGTGTTGTTTGCCGATCTGGTGGGCTTTACCCCCGTGGCCGAAGGCCAGGAGCCCGAGCAGCTCATGGTGTGGCTCAATCAGTACGCCGAAGCCATGGCGAAGACGGTCATGGTCCACGGTGGCTTTGTCGACAAATTCATCGGCGATGCGGTCATGGCCATCTTTGGCATGGCCTACGAAGGGGGCCACAGCCGGCGTCAAGGGAAAGCCTCTGCCGCGGAGGCCGTGGCCTGTGCCCTGGCCATGACCCAGGCCCTGGAAGATCTCAACACCCGCTGGCGGCGCCTGGGGCTGCCCCGGGTGGGGATGCGCATCGGCATCCACACCGGGCCTTTGGTGGTGGGGCACGTGGGCAGTCGCGAGCGCTTGAACTTCACCGCCCTGGGGGACACCGTCAACACCGCCGCGCGGCTGGAGAGCTATGGCAAGCAGGTCATCGGTCAAGGGTCCTACATCATTTTGATCAGTGACACCATCGCTAGCCAACTGGACGATACTTTTTATACCCTCCGCCAGGTCGGTGAGGTCGCCCTCAAGGGCAAGGCCCGGAGCGTCACGGTTTACCAGGTGATGACGCCCGTGGCCCTGGCGGTCCAGGTCCCCTGAGCGTCCCGGGGCTAGGTATCGCTCCGGTGGGAGAGGCGGGGAAAGGCCGGGCGCCCAGGGCCTGTTTGGATATCCATGGAGCTTAAGGAGGTTGACTGCTATGAGACAGGACTCAAGAAAGGGGCGTTGGGCCCACAACGCCCCCAAGGGAAACCTGGCCGTAGGGATGATGGTGGTGCTGGGGTGCCTTGGGGGGTGGGTCCAAGCCGAGGAGGAAACACAAGACCAAGACGCCGAGGAGCGCCAAACGGCGGCCCCCGTCTACCGGCCACCCCTGCGGGGGGTACCCGGGGGACGCATCGGTGGCGGCGCCCGTCCTGCCCTGGAGGGCTTGACCGATCTCTACCTCACCGCCCTAGTACCCGAGGGTCACGTGGGTGTCACCCTCCAAGCCCAGCCGGTGCTGTACTGGTATACCTCTAAGCCCTTGGGGCAACCAGTGATTTTTACCCTCAACGACAGCGAATCTTACCAGCCCATGGCGGAAGTCACCTTGGAGTCGCCGCGCCAAGGGGGAGTACAAGCCATATACCTCGACGACCTAGGGGTCACCCTGGCCCCCGATCGGGAGTACGACTGGTTTGTGACGGTGGTCATCGATCCCCGGCAGCCGGCCAGCAACGTGGTGGTGGGGGGGTACCTCTACCGCCAGCATGATCCCGCCTTCGACCGGCAACTGGCTCGCCTCGACGGTGCAGAGCGAGCAAACGCTGCGGCGAGCCGTGGACTTTGGTACGACGCCCTGGAGGTGTTGTCGAGACTCGTGGCATCCCAACCCCACAACCCCCACTGGCGCCGGCGACGGGCCGCTTTGTTGGAACAAGGCGCTCTGGAACAAGTGGCTGCCTTTGATCGGGCAGCGGCCGGCAATTAGCGGTTGGGGGATCGAGGATAGAGCGGGGCGGGAGAAGGGCTAGTGGTCGTCGCCGTGGTCGTCGCCGTGGTCTCCGCCGTGGTCGGCAGCGGCCTCGTGATGGGCTTCTTCGCCATATTCGTGCTCGTCGTGGCCGTGGTCGGCGTGGCCAGCGAAAAAAGCGGCGACAAAGAGGAAAGCCGCCCAAACGGAGAGAACTTTCGGTATGTGTTTTATGATGGCGTCCATAGCAGTCGCTATTTAGGGCAAAACTGACCAAACCCGTCGAGGCCCTCGATCACCGAGGGCCATCGGGCGATGATGGAGCAAAAGCCCAGGGGCAAGGGCGATGGTTAGGAGAGATCGCCGAGACCGTCCCCCAGGTCTCCCAAGCCATCGCCGCTACCCATGGCGTCGCGAATCTCACCCATGTATTGGGCGGCGGTGCGGGCGCAGGTGGCCACTAGAGCACCGATGAGGCCCGGAGCCATGAAACCCTCGGCGCCCAGGAAGGACTGGGTGCGGAAGGCGATGGTCCCGCGCTCTTCGTTGAAGGTAAAGCCCGTGACGGCCAGGCGGTGGTTGATGCGGTGGAGGAGGTTACCCACGGCGGGACGGCTCTCCTCGGGTACGATGATGGGCAACGCCTGGGCGAATTGGACCACGCCCGGGGTGGGTTCCCAACGGATGTGTAAAATGCCGTCTTCTTCCCCTAGGCGGGTGGGAAGGCTGATGGTGTTCTCGACATCCTCGGCCTCGCGGTAGGGAAGACCTTCCTGGTCGAGTTGGGCTTTGAGCGCCTCGTAGCTGTCGATTTTGGGCAGTGCGTCGCTCATGGGGTCGCTTCCGGGTTGTGGCTGAAGGTCCAATATGATGACCGATCGCGCCCAGAGACGCTAGAGGTACAGGACCTCTAGACTTTGTTTAGACTTCGTCTTCAGACCGACGGCCGCCTCCAGAGGCTCCCTTGACTTCCCGATACTCCACGTCGACGATGTCCTCTGGAGGAGCGTTTCGCTTCCCGGTGGTTTGGCGGCGATGAAGGAAATCCTGCACTGGGTCTTGGGGAGCCTCTCCCGCTGCGGCCCGACGCCGCTGTTCTCGGCGCCAGTGGCGGGTCTTCCACCACAACACCCCTGACCCCACCAGCGCCAGGACCAAAAACACGGCGAAGAACAAAGTGGTGAGGGCAAGGCCCATGACCACGGCCACCGCCAAAACACCCGCCCCGGCGATGCGGGTCGTCCAGCGCTTGAAGCGTTGCTTGAAGGACAGAGGGGTCGACGATTTGGGAGGTAACTGTTCCATGGGTTTGGATCAATCCGCAGGGGTCAAAAGATGGGCGAGGTGGGAGTGGGGTATCTTGTTCTTTTGTGACCTCACGGGCTGTCGGTTGATTGCCGACGCTTTGAATATTGCCCCCGGGCCAACGCTGTGCGCGCCTGACAGCCGACGGCTAGTTTTGACTTCCCAGTAGCCGTTGACCAGGGCGATGGGCAACTGGTGAGGGGGAACGTCCACCACCAATCCCCCGCGGTGTTGGACTTGGCGTTGACAGCGCTCGCGGGCTTCTAGGTATTGGCACACCATGGCGTAGAGTACCGCCTGGTCGAGGTCGGCGATGGGTTGGTGGAGCAACTGGTCGAGGACCACCTCCCGCAAATTGGCCAGCAACACCAAATGGCGCCGGGCGAGGAGGTGGAGGGCGTTGGCGGCCTCAAAGCCGTCTTCGTCGCGCAAATTGGTGACCAAAACCACCAGGCAGCGCTTGCGTTGGTGCTGGAGCAAGGCCTTGGCGGCGGCTTCGTAGTCGGGGGAGGCCAGGGAAGGCTGAAGGTCGTAGACGGCGTTGATCAAGGTGGTCAAGCTCTGCTTGCCCGTTTGGGGGGCGATCCAGCGCCGACTGCCGCCAAAGCTCAAAATCCCCACGCTATCTCCCTGGCTCAGCGCCACAAAAGCCAAGAGAATCACCGCGTCCAAGGCGTGGTCAAAGTGGCTCAACTCCCCATCTCGGGTGCGCATGCGCCGACTGGTGTCCAAGACGAACAACAGGGTTTGGTGGCGTTCGTCTTGGTAGTCCTTGGCGATGGGACGGCGCAGTCGGGCGGTGGCTTTCCAGTCGATCTGGCGCAAGCTGTCGCCGACTCGGTAGTCCCGCAGCTGGAAGAAATCCCGGCCCTCGCCCCGGCGCCTTTGTTTGTGCACGCCCAACACCGCCGTGCGGCGATCGGCCGCCAGGGCGGCATAACGGGCGATGAGGGCAAAATTGGGGTAGACCTTAACTTGCTGAGGGGGACCCAACAACCCATCCCGCCGCCAGGTATCCCCCGTGGCTTGCATCACCACTTGGACGGGTCCAAAGGCCAGGGTCCCCCGTTCCAGGGGGCGCAGTTGGTAGTGGCACTCGGCCCAGGAGTAGCCGTCCACCACCAGCTGGCGGGGCTGGTGGCGAACCTCGCCGGGTTGGGGATAGTGGTCAAAGACCCGCAGCCGCACCGGGCGGGCGCTGAGATTGTGGAACCGCAGGCTCACCGCCGTCCACACCCCCACGGGGAGCACGCCGTTCACCAGCCGCTCCACCCCCACCGGTGGCAGGCGCAACAGCCGCCGGCGTTCGAGCCAGAGCCATACCCCCCCCGCTCCCCCCATGGCCAACCAGGGGTAGGTGAGGTCTGGCAGGGCCACCGGCACCAGCCCCAAAAGCGTCCAACTGGCGGCCAATCCCACCGACCCCACCCCGGGGTAACAGCGGCATTTGCCGGTGGTGGAAGGGCTCAACGGCGCGGGGCGCTGACCTGGGCCAGCAAATCGTCGATGACGCTGTCCACGGTGCGCCCCTCCATTTCCAAGTCGGCCCCCAACTGCAGGCGGTGGCGCAGTACGGGATGGGCGACACTTTTGACGTCGTCGGGGGTGACGTAATCTCGCCCCTGAATCAGGGCCTGGCCCCGGGCGGCCCGCACCAGGGCAATGCTGCCCCTGGGGCCTGCGCCGATCCGAAGGCCCGGTAAGGTCCGGGTTTTGGTGGCAATGCGCACCGCGTAGTCCAGTACCTGGTCGTCGATGGGGAGGTGCCCTGTGGTGGCTTGGATATGGGGAATGGCCTCTCGGTCCACCACGGGCTCCAGGGCGGAGACGTCGAGGCGATCCCCCACCTGGTTGCTAGTGACAGAGCGCACCAGGCTCACTTCGTCCAAAGGACTCGGGTAGTCGATGCGGATCTTGAGCAAAAAGCGGTCCAACTGGGCCTCGGGGAGGGGGTAGGTGCCCTCTTGTTCCACGGGGTTTTGGGTGGCGAGGACCATAAATGGCGGCACCAGGGGGAAGGCTTGGCCTTCGATGGTGACTTGGCCCTCCTGCATCACCTCCAAAAGGGCGGCCTGGGTCTTGGCCGGGGCGCGGTTGATCTCGTCGGCCAACAAAAAGTTGCAGAATACCGGCCCCTTGCGGATTTTGAACTGCTCAGTCTTGAGCTCAAACAGGGCGTGGCCGGTGATGTCCGAGGGCATGAGGTCGGAGGTGAACTGAATGCGGGCGAACTGGGCGGTGACCGCGGCGGCCAAAGCCCGCACCAACAGGGTTTTGCCCAACCCCGGCACGCCTTCGATGAGCACGTGTCCCCCGGCCGCCAGGGCGACTAGGACCTGGTCGACCACGGTTTGTTGGCCAATGATGGCTTTGTTGACTTCGCGGCGCACCCGGCTGACGATTTCGCCGGGGCTTGGGGTGAGGGGATTATCCACGGGCAATCATCTCGCCGGCACTCCCTGGTTCGGGGCTAGGTGGTTGTCGCTGGGCGGTCCATGGCGGGGTCGGTGCACAAATTCTACCCCGCGGGATCCCCGCCGGGGTGGCTCCGGGTGCGGGCCGCGGGCAGGGCGGGTTGGAGGCTTTGAAGGGTCTGAAGGTTGCTGATAAAGCGTCCCTCGTCGCCGCTCTCGACGGCGTTATCCCCACAGAGGGCCCGGCTGAGGGCCCGGGTTTCCAAGTGGCGATGGGCGGCCAAGGCGGCCAGGGTATCGGCGGGCATTGGTCCCCGCAAGCCCACCGTGGCCAGGGTTCGGCTTCGAGCCGCCGCCAGCAGGGCCGTGGGCTGGTGCCGCCACAAAAAATGGCCACTGGCCCGGAGGTGGGCCACTAGGCTGCGCTGTTCTCGAGGGTGCTCCACCCGCAAAGGGCCAAAGCGGGCGCTGACCCACCACAGGAGGGCCACGAGGGTCAGCCCCAGGCCCACCAGGGGCATCCAGGCGTGGTGGAGCAAAAGCCAAGCAAAGGAGGGCATCTGGGGCCAGTACTGGAGCCAGTCCTTGGCGTCGGGGTTGCCCCCGTGGATCAAGGCCCACAACAGTGCCCCATGGTCCCCGCGGGACAGGCGGTCGTTGTGAAACCAATCCAGCTCGGCGGCGACGGTGATTTGTCCCCTACCTCGGGAGAATTGCCGCACCAACAACCCCTCCGAGGGGTTGCTGAGTTGGCCCTTTGGAGCGGGGCGGCGTTCCGCTAGAAGTCGGCCAGTGGCGACCTCGACGGCAAAGGACCGGTCCCCCAGGGTTACGGTCGAGGATTCGGCGATGGTGCGGCCATAGGTCACGGCCAAGCCGAGGGCTTGGAGCAGGGGATCCGACGGGGCGTTGGGCCTGACCTGGGGGGCGAATAGCAGGTGGCCGCCGGCGCTGACCCAATTCAGCAACCCCCGGCGCTGGGCCTCTGCAAGGGCAAAGCCGGGGGTGGTGAGGATGAGGGTGTCGTCGGGGCCCAAGAATCGGGTGCTGTCCAAGTGCGCCACGCTCTCGGCGCTGACCCCCAGTCTTTCCAGCAACCGCTCGGCGGCGTAGAAATCGTTGCTCCTAGCCGGTCCGCTGAAGCCCACGGCCACGGGGCGTCGCTCCGGCACCAGGTGCTGGGCGAACCAGTAGCCCAACCCCCCCAGGGCGAGCACCACAGCCCCCAAGGTGACCCAGGCCCAGACCCGAGTCATCTAGGGCGCCGCGGGGGAAGAGGGCGACGGGGACGGCGCCCCGGCCGGGGTGCCGAGGGCGGGAAGCTCTTGGCACAGGTGTTCCACGTCGCTGGCGGCCACGGGACGGTGGGCGTAGGCGGCCGTTTGCCAACAGCGCACCAGGCGAACGGCGAAGGCCGTGGCGCGGGCGTCGAGGGCGTGGCGGAGGGTCTTGAGGCACTCGGCTTCGGTGTGGCTCGCCGGCAAGGCCAAGGCCTTGTGCCGGGCCAGCGCCAGGAGCCCTTGGCGGTACAAAAGCCCCAAAGCCTCCCGCTGGCGGCCCGCCCGGTAGAGGGCCAGAACCCGCTCCCCGGCCCGGGGGTCTGGGGCCTCTTCGACGGAGGGGGGCGCCGGCATCTCCGGAACCGACACCCAGGGCCGCGGCGAAGCCCCCAGGGGAGGCTGGGAGGGTGGACGACGACTCAGGAACCAGGCCAGCAACAGGGCGATGAGTAACCCCACCAACAGGGTCAAAAACACCCCCTCAATGAACTGACCCAGCCGGGGATTGGCGAGGGGGGGCATCTGTTCCCGGGGAGGGTCCCAATCCAGGCGCCAGACTTCCAGGGTGCGGCAGCGCTGGAGGGGAGGTTCTGCCAAAACCTCGGCCAGTGTCCGGGCCACGGGATCTTGAGACTGGGCCAAGGCGGCGCGGCGCGCCTCGTCGTCGCCGCAGACATCGGCCAGGGCGCCGGGGGCGAAGCCCATGGCCCCCAGGGCCACGGCACCCCCTAGGGCGGCGGCAATGGTGGGCTGGGTCAGGCGCTTGGCCAAGCGACGAAAGCCGATCTCCAAATCCCACGCCTCCAGCCAAGTGCGGCGGTTGAGATAGAGGGCAAAGCCGCCGGCGACGTAAAAGGGCTCCACGGCCACGATCCCCAGCCACAACAAGGCGTTGAACAGCAAAAGGCTGTAGCCGTCGGCCGTCAGCTGCCCCAGGTTGGGCTGGATGAAGTCCACCGCCACCAACCACACCGAGCCGATGGTAGCCAGGTGGATGGCCAACTCCAGATGGAGACCCACCACGGTGAGCCAGGTGGCCGTACTCGCCCCGCGCCGCTGGAGTTGCCGACAACGGTGGCGCCTTGCGCGTCCCTTGAGGCCCTCCAATTGATAGACCGGCAAATTGAAGGAGCGGTTGGGGTCGAAGCGCCCCAGGGTCAACTGCCAGGGCAGTCCCGCCAGCTGGCGGGGCCATTGGCGCAAGGTGGTGACCGTGGTGGGCACCTCGCCGAATAGCGCCCGGCTCAACACGAACAGCGGTAGGCGATCGTACAGGGGCTTGAACCACCACAGCGCCAAGGGTACCCAGGCCCAGGGGAGCACCAGGTGGAGGAACGCAAACCACGTCGCCAGGGACAAAAGCCAGGGCACATAGATGGCCAATCCCCAGCGGCGCACCATGGCCACCCCCAGGTCGACGGCCTCAAAGGCGAGCCTTGGGCGCATGACGACGCTAGGGTGTTGGGGATCCACGGCGTCCCGCCAGGGCGAAGTAGGCCACGACCAACAGCCAACAGCTGGCTCCCACGGCGTATTTGAGGCTGGGATCCAGGGGGCGTGGAGACCAAAAGGCCTCCACTAGGGCCGCCAACAGCAAGAGCCCCGTAAAGCCGTAGAGCAATGGAATGGCCCTTTGGGCGGCGCGGCGCAGGCTCTGGGTGCGGGTGTGGCGCCCCGGGGCGATGAGGGCCCACCCCAGTTTAAAGCCCGCCACCCCGGCGAGGACGATGGCCGTCAGCTCGAAGGCGCCGTGGGCGATGACAAAGGTGAATAACGGTTCGGCAAACCCCCGGCTGATGAGCAACCCCGCCACGGCGCCGATGACCACCCCGTTGAACACCAAGATAAAGGCACTCCCCACCCCGAACAGCATCCCGCCGGCGAAGGTGCGAAAGCCGATGCCGATATTGTTGTAGATGTAGAAACCCAGCATCACCAGCCGACTCTCGCCATCCCTGCCGTCCTGGAAGTCGAAGCTCGGGTCGTAGGCCCGCTCGAGGTGTCTCACCTGCTCGGGGTCCATGAGGCTGTAGATCAACTCGGGGCTCTGGTGCACCAAAATGCCCATGGCCAACAGGGGACCGTAGAACAGCAAGCTGCCCAAGGCCACCAGGGAAAACTCAGCCCTGACCCGGCGGGGAAAATCGACGCCGATGAATTGCACCACCCTGTCGAGGCGCAAGACCGGGGGGCGGTAGAGTTGTTGATGGGCCCTCAACGCCAGGTGGTTGAGGCGCTCGACCAGCGGGCGGCTGTAGTGGCGATCCCGGGCCACGGCCAGTTGTTGACACAGGCGACGGTAGGCACCGGGAAAATCTCGGGTGACGAGGTGGTCTTCGGGGGGAGGAGGTCCAGTGCGCCCTCGCCCCCAACGGCGCTTGGACCCCTCTAGGGTCTGGAGCAAAGCGGCAAAGCGCTGCCACTCCCCTTGGTGATACTCCTCAAAACGCTTTTGTTTCACCGCAGTTTCCCCGGGTATGCGTCGGTTTGGCTGCCGGCGAGCCAGCGGGCGTGGGCCATGATGGCGTCGCGGTCGAGGTTGTGCTCTTCTAGGACGGCGGCCAGTTCACGGCTTCGGTCTTCGCTCAAGTCGGCGCTGCGTTCGGCGTAGCTGATCAACAACTGCTGTTCGTTGGGCGTCAGGGAAAACGGCGGCGGTCGACTGGGTCCGGGGGGCAAAGCGGAAAGACGTTCTAAATTGGGACGATAACACACCACGGTGCCCGCCGCCAGGTCGCCCAGGCGCTTGAAATCCCGGTTGACGGCCATGGCGACCAGGCCAAAGCCGTAGGCCAGGGGGAGGAAATCCGCCGCCCTGAGCAAGTTGCGCACCAGGGACGAGCCCAGGTTGACCGGGGTGCCGTTGTCGTGGATCACCTGGAGTTTCAAGAGCTGTTTCCCCGGGGTGGCGCCCCGATTGGTGAGCTCAAACACCACGGGGTAAAACCACTCCAGGAGGAAGAAGGCCAGATAGGTGAAACCGATGCCGGCACGGCCCAAGTAGCTCAACAAAAAACCCAGGACTGCGATGAGACCCAAGCGGATGAAAAGGTCGATGGCAAAGGCTAGGGCGCGGACCACAGGGCCAGCCAACGGGAGTTCCAGGTGAATGCCCTCGGGGGTTTCCACGGGGCGCAGGGTGTCGAGGAGGGGAGAATCGGCGCTCATCGAAAGTCATTCTAGCGGATATCCCCCAAAGATGGGGCCTAGTGCTTTCGCGGTGAATTGTTTGTATTCTTGCCGCTCTTTTGCCTTCTACCACCACTGCCATCCACCGCCAGCGCCAGCCCCTATGCCCCATGGATGAACTCCTCGCCGTTCTGCGAAAAAACGCCCTCCAATCCCCCGCCGACCTGGCCGTGCAACTGGGTTTGAGCGAAGGGGACGTCCAAGCCAAGATCGCCGACTACGAGCGCCGTGGCATCATCCGCGGCTACCACGCCGTCATCAACGAAGAACCCCTAGACGTCGACCACGTCAACGCCGTCATCGAGGTGAAGGTGACCCCCGAACGGTCTGGGGGATTCAATCGCATCGCCGAGCGCATCTCGCGGTTTGACGAGGTAAAACACCTCTATTTGATGTCGGGCTCCTATGACCTGTTGTTGTTCGTCACCGCCCCCAGCCTCAAGGAGGTGGGGGCTTTTGTCAGCGAGAAGCTGTCCACTTTGGACCATGTGTTGTCCACCTCGACCCATTTCATGCTCAAAACCTATAAAGAACAGGGTTTTTTGATGGAGAGCCACGATGACCACCAGCGACTCCAGGTCTCGCCCTAGGACCCGACTCGCCCCCCATCTGCAGCAGGTGCCGCCCTCGGGGATCCGCGACTTTTTCGAGATCGTCGCCAGTCGCAGGGAGGTGATCAGCCTCGGCATTGGCGAGCCGGATTTTGTCACCCCGTGGCGGATTCGCGATGCCGCCATCTACGCCCTGGGTCGGGGGGCGACGTCTTACACCGCCAACGCCGGGCTTCTGTCGTTGCGGGAGCAAATCAGCGGCTATTTGCACCGTGCCTTTGGCGTCGACTACCGAGCCGAGGACGAAATCCTGGTCACCGTGGGTGTTAGCGAGGCGTTGGATTTGGCCATCCGCGCTCTGGTGGCCCCCGGGGACGAAGTGGTGTACCACGAGCCTTGCTATGTGTCCTATGCCCCGGTGATCACCTTTGCCCACGGGGTGGCGGTGCCGGTGACCACTCGCCGGGAGGAGGGCTTTCGCCTGACCCGCGCCGAGGTGGAGGCGGTGTTGACTCCCCGCAGCAAGGTGTTGTTGTTGAATTTCCCCACCAACCCCACGGGGGCGGTGTTGGACGAGGCCGACCTGGCGGGGTTGGCGGCTTTGGCGGTGGAGCGGGATCTATTGGTCATCGCCGACGACATCTACGCCGAACTCAGCTACGAGGCCCCCCATCGTTCCATCGCCGCTTTGCCCGGCATGAAGGAGCGGACGATCCTGCTCCACGGTCTCTCCAAGGCCTGGGCCATGACGGGTTTTCGCTTGGGCTATGCCTGTGGTCCCGCCGATTTGATCGCCGGGCTCATGAAGATTCACCAGTACACCATGTTGTGTGCACCCATCTTGAGCCAAGAGGCCGCCGTGGAGGCGCTGACCCAGCCGGAGCGGGACATCGATGAGATGCGGGCTGATTATCGCCGCCGGCGCAACTGGATTTGCGAGGCGTTAAACGCCATGGGTCTGCCCTGTCACAAGCCCCGGGGGGCCTTTTATGCCTTTCCCCAGGTGGGACACTTGGGGATGACGTCCAAGGCGTTCGCTCTAGCGCTCCTCCACGAGGAGAACGTCGCCTGTGTGCCGGGGGATGCCTTTGGCGGCGGCGGCGAGGGGTTCTTGCGTTGTTCCTACGCCACGGATTTGGCGCTGATACGCGAGGCCATGGTTCGAATGGAGCGCTTTGTCGCCCGGCGGCGATCGGCGGTGGGCGGAGAGGCCATGCAGGCCGAGGATTGGGTGTGACGCCCATGGGGAAATGGCAAACGTTGTCGAATAATCCCGACTAAAAATGCCAAGCAGTTCACTGGCGTTTCCCCACGGTCTTCGCTATTCTGCGCTTCACTAGGTTGCATTATAAAGCTGTAAAAACAACTACATAAATATAAATAGGAAAAAACTCGATTCTTCCCCCTTGGTCAATGGGTGTCGGCTCGCGCCGACGACGACTGGTTTGCCCTGGGGCATTCCAGACTGGGATTTGTCACACAACACAAGGAACCATGACCATGCTATCTCAAGCCAGGATCTGGCTCGCCTTGGGGCTGTTGAGCTTCGGCTACAGCGCCTCGGGGTGGAGCCAGTCCCTCGATCCACTGTTCGAAAGACCTTCAGACATCACTGCCGACGACTACAGCGGCTGTGCAGGCACGACTCCCAGCCGCATCGTCGACGCCGATCCCGACAACTTTCGCAATTTGCTTTCCTCCCTTCAGCCGGGTGATGTCATGCGTCTGGCCCCGGGGAACTATACCCGCAGTTTGCGCATCAATGGCCTGCGCGGTGCACCTGGCAACTGCATCACCATTGAAGGGCCATCCTCAGGCCCCCCGGCGCGGTTTTTGGGCAATGGCTGCTGCAACACGGTCAGTCTCACCGACGCCGCCTACTTGATCATCCGCCGTTTGGAACTCGACGGTCAGAACATTGCAGGGCTTGAGGCGGTGAAGGCGGAAAACCCTGGGGACTTCGCCCACCACATCACCCTGGAATATCTGACCATCGTCAACTACGGGGCCACCCGCTCGACAGTGGGAATCTCCAGCAAGAGCCCGGCGTGGAACTGGGTGATCCGCCATAACTTTATCGCAGGGGCCGGGACGGGGATGTATCTGGGCAACTCCAACGGCGAGGAGGAGTTTGTCAACGGTTTAATCGAGTACAACGTCATCCTCGATACCGTGGGCTACAACGCCCAGATCAAGTATCAAAACCGCCGCAGCCAGGGGTTGTCCGATGGGACCATGCCCAACGTGGGGCGCACCATCATTCGCCACAACGTGTTTAGCAAGGCCAACAATGCCTCCTTGGGCAGCGCTGGCCGTCCCAATCTGTTGGTGGGCAAGTGGCCGGATAGCGGGCCGGGATCGGACGACGAGTATTTGATCTACGGCAACTTTTTTTACCAGAACCAGGCGGATAACGAGGCGTTGTTCCAGGGCACGGGCAACGTGATTTTCTACAACAATGTGATGCGCAACGACTATGCCGGCGGGGCGGTGCGCTTGCAGTTCCACGACGGAGGCTCGCCCCAGCGAATCCGGGTGTTCAATAACACCATGGTCAGCGGTGGACGAGGGGTATCATTGACGGGGGAAGATACCACCTATCAGCAGTTGGTATTTGGCAATGCGATTTTTGCCGATACACCGATTTACAGCGTCGACAATGCCTTTGACAACCTCACGGATAGCTATGATGCGGCGGAGGCGTATCTTCTCGACCCTTTCGCCGTGGCCGCTGCGGCATCGGGTCCGGACTTGTCACCCCTCTCCGGCGCTTTGCAGGGGCCGGCGTTGGATTTGAACTTGATCGATGCCAGCTATGTCGATGCGTTCCGGGACTTTGACGATCGGGCGCGGGATTTTGATACCCGAGGGGCCTATGCCGATGGGGGCACTGCGCCGCCGCCGGCCAATGGGGCGCCGACGGTGACCCTGACGGCGCCGGTCGATGGGACGACGGTCAGCCAGGGCGAGGTGGTCGCGGTGACGGCCACGGCGGATGACAGCGACGGCCAAGTGGTGGAAGTGGCGTTCTACGCCGATGGCGTGTTGTTGGAGGCCGATACCAGTGCCCCCTTTGAGACCAGCTACACCGCCGCTCGCTTGGGGCCGGTGAGCTTGAGTGCGGTGGCGCTTGACGACGCTGGCGACAGTAGCGCCCCCTCCAGTGTGACCCTCACGGTGGAGGCCGCAGCGCCGCCACCGCCGCCGCCCGGCCCAGGGGCGGAGGTGATCATCGACAACGAAGATTCGGCCTTTAGTACGGTGGGCCATTGGCCCACCTTTAGCACCGCTAGCAACTACGGCACCAGCTATCAGATCCACAATCCCCAGAACAGCGCCAACCCCGATACGGCCACGTGGGATTTGGCGGGGGTAAGCCCGGGGCTCTACGAGGTGTACGTCCAGTGGGTGGTGAGCGGTGGCCGCAGCCCCGCAGCCCCCTACACGGTGCACCACGCAGCGGGCAGCACCACGATAGAAGTGGACCAGCGGGTCAATGGGGGCAGTTGGCAGCTGCTGGGGAGTTTTGAGCTGGATGCCAACAGCCGGGTGGTACTGAGGGCGGTACCGTCGGGCAAGGTGGCCGCCGACGCCGTGCGGGTGGTGTCC
>JBHJHK010000006.1:0-3847 GCA_050330975.1 Candidatus Competibacterales bacterium
CACCAACGCCAAGGTCTCCCCGGCGTTGAGGGTAAAACTCACCTGGTCCAGCACCGTCACCGGGGTCTTGGCCTTGCCCTTGGCGCGCCCCCGCACCGGGCGCTCCCGCGACGGGGGGGCCCCCACCAACTCTTCCCCCAACAACCGCACGCTCCCGCCACTGATCCGGGCGGTGGGGGGGGCGAGACCCATGATGGCCAACGCCGTCATGCTCTTGCCACACCCCGACTCCCCCACCAACGCCAAGGTCTCCCCGGCGTTGAGGGTAAAACTCACCTGGTCCAGCACCGTCACCGGGGTCTTGGCCTTGCCCAGGGTGAGGGTCAGTCCCTCCACCACCAAGGGGGGTGGGGCGGCCTTTGGCTCGCTGCTAGGGCTTTGGATCGCCATATCACCTGGACCGCAAACGGGGGTTGAGGGCGTCGTTGAGGCCATCCCCCACCAAACTGATGCTCAACACCGTGAGGAACACCATGAGGCCCGGAAAGGTCACGGGCCACCAGGCCTCTAGGAGATACTGGCGGTTGGAGCCGATCATCAACCCCCAACTCATGACGTTGGGGTCTCCCAGGCCCAAAAAGCTCAACCCCGCTTCGAACAAGATGGCCACCCCGACGATGAGGGCCCCCTGGACCACCAGGGTGGGGAGGGCATTGGGGAGGATGACCCGGGTGATGAGCCAGGCGTTGGTGGCCCCCGCCGCCCGGGCGGCCCCCACGTAGTCCACCTGGCTCAGCCGCAGGAACTCCCCCCGGGTGAGCCGCGCCACCACCGGCCAACTGACGATGCCAATGGCTCCGGCCACCATGGGCAACGAGGCCCCGAACAAGCCCACGATGACCATGGCGAACAACAACGTGGGCAGTACCTGGAACAGTTCGGTGAAACGCATGAGGATTTCTTCCACCCACCCCCGGTAGAAACCCGCCAACGCCCCGACGCCGATGCCGATGACCACCGAGAGGGAGGCCGCCGCCAATCCCACGGCCAGGGTGGCCCGGCCGCCGTGGATCACCCCGGCCAATAAATCGCGCCCCAGGTAGTCCGTCCCCAACAAAAACCCCGCCTGTCCGGGGGGGGAGAGGGGGGCCCAGGCCAACTCGAAGGGAGCGACGGGGTAGAACCACGGCCCCACCACGGCGAGGGCGGTGATGGCCAACAACAGGACCAATCCCACGGCGGCGGTGGCGTTGGCGAAGAACATCCCCAAACTATCCCGCCAGGGGCGCGGAGGGGCGATGGTGTCCTCGGCCACGGGGGCCGCCGTGGAAACTTCAGCGCGCGCCATGGCCGCGAATCCTGGGGTCGATGAGGCGGTAGCTCAGGTCGGTGATGAGGTTGACCACCACCACCATGAGGGCCGAGAAGAACAAAATCCCCAACAAGGTGGGGGCGTCGCGGCCCAAAATGGCGTCCAGGGCCAGGGTGCCCAGCCCCGGCCAGCTAAATACTGTCTCCACCAGCACCGCCCCCGAGATGACATTGGCGAACTGGAGGCCGGCCACGGTGACCACCGGCAGCACGGCGTTGCGCAGGCCGTGTTTAAACACCACGCTGGATTCTCCCAAGCCCTTGGCCCGGGCGGTGCGGATGTAGTCGGCCTCCAGCACCTCCATCATGGAGGCCCGGGCTAGACGGCTGTAGTTGGCCAGATAGATGGTGGCCAGGGTGACCATGGGCAAGACGAGGTGATGGAGAATGTCTAGGGTGCGCAGCCAAAAGCCTCCCTCCAGGGCGATGTTGCGCATCCCCGCCACGGGGAATAGGGGCCACACCGAAGCGAAGAGGATCAACAACAGCATCCCGGTCCAAAACACCGGAGCGGCGTAGAACACCAACGAGAAGGTGGTGAGGAGGTGGCTCAGCAGGCCGTTGGGTCGCCGGGCCGCCAGCACCCCCAGCAATGTCCCGGCCATGATAGCCAGCAACTGGGCGCTGACCACCAACAGCAACGTCGCCGGCAGCCGCTCGAGGATGAGGTCTAGCACCGGGCGGTTGAAGAAAAATGAATGGCCCAGATCCAACTGGGCCACCCCGGCCAGATAGCGACCCAACTGGACCCAAAAGGGTTGGTCGAGGCCGTAGTCCCGGCGGATGGCCGCCATGACCTCGGCGTCGGCCCCCCCCATCTCCCCGGCGATGGTGTCGGCCACATCCCCCGGGGCCAGGTGGACGAGGGTGAAGTTGACCACCAGCACCCCCACCAGCAACAACAGACCCGCCGCAATGCGCTGGAGGAATAGCCATAGCCAAGCCACGGCGACGAACTCGAGCCGCTCAGCCCGTCATCAATTGGGCGGCGCCTTCCAGTACACCTCGTCCAGGGGCCCACAGGCGCCCCAGATGCTCTGGGGGGGATTGCCCAAGTTGACGTGGTGGACGGTGTGGTAGGGCAGCACGTGGGTCCAGTAGACCGGCAGCTCGGCGGCGGTGATCTGCTGGAATTCCCGGTACAGGGCGGATCGCTGGTCTGGGTCTAGGGCCACGGCGGCCTCGGCTAGGAGGTCATCCACCTGGGGGTTGCTGTAGCTCTGGGTGTTGGACCAGATGACCCCCTGGCGGATGTTGTCGGAGATATAGGTCCGGTGGACGCCGATGACGGGGTCGCCCCAATGGAAGACGATATCCCAGCTCAAATCGAAGTCGTGGCCCCCCACCCGCCGGGCCCAGGTGGGAAAATCCGGTGCGGGGCGCACGGTGACGTCGATGCCAATTTTCTTCAACTGGGGCTTTAGATACTCGGCCATCTCCTTGTGCATGGCGGCGCCGGGGATGTAATCCACCGTCAGGCCAAAGCGCATATCGTCGTCCCCCCTGGGGTGGCCAGCTTCGTCCAGCAGGGCGTTGGCCCGGTCTAGATCCAAGTCGTAGGTCTGGACCTTTGGGGTGTAAAAGGGATTGTCGGGGACTAGGGGGCCGGTGGCGGGTTGGGCCAGGCCCAACATCAGGGCCTTGGTGATAAAGTTGCCATCGATGCCATAGGCGATGGCCTGGCGCCCCCGGACGTCGTCTAGGGGGGGGCGCTTGAGGTTGAAGGCCAGCCAATTGAGGGGACCAATGGCGGCGTAGCCCTTGGGGGTGATGGTCAGGTGGTCGGCGCGCTGGAGGCGGTTGAGGTCCCGGGGCTGGGCCATAAAGGGCGACAGGTGGGCTTCGTTGCCCTCCAAAGCCAGGACGTGGGCTTGGCTGTCCTTGATGATGCGCATGACGATGCGGTCCAAGTAGGGCCGATTGGGGATGAAGTAATCCTCGTTGCGCACCAAGTCGATGTACTCCCCGGGGCGATACTCGGCCAGCTTAAAGGGGCCCGAGCCCACCACATCAGCGCTGTTGCGGGGGTGGGTCTTGGGGTCTTGGCCATCGCCGTAGATGTGTTCGGGGATGATGGGCAGAAGCTGGGAAGACATGGCCAGCAAAATGGCCGGATGGGGCTGGCTCAAGCGCAAAATGGCGGTGCGGGGGTCGGGGGTCTCCACCGTCTCCACCGGGGCGAACATGGTCTTGAAGGGGTGGTTGGCTTGGACCGTGGCCACGGAGAAGGCCACATCTTTGGAGGTGATGGGTTGGCCGTCGTGGAAGGTGGCCCCTTCCACCAGGGTGAGGGTGACGGACAGGCCGTCGTCGGCCACCGCCCAGGACTCCGCTAGATAGGGCTCGGGGTTCCAGTTTTCGTCAAAGCGCAAGGGGGTGGCAAACAGCTGGGTGCCCACCATGCCCGTGGCGATCCCCGATTGGAGGGGGGGGTTGAGGGGGCGGGGGGTGTTGGCCACGGCCATGATCAACGTGCCGCCGGGGGTGGGCGGGTCGGCGGCGAAGGCGGGGAATCCCAGGGCGAGGGCGAGGGCGG
>JBHJHK010000007.1:0-16996 GCA_050330975.1 Candidatus Competibacterales bacterium
GACGCCGGCGTTCATGCGTTGGACGTCCACCCCCAAGGCGGCCACCATGGGGGGGTGGTGGGCCCCGGCCCGCACCAGCTGCCCCACCCTGGTGGGGGTCGCCCCCCACCACAGGGCCAACGCCACCCCCAAGCCCACGACGATGACCGCCACCCGCCACAGGGAGTAGTTGAAGTGGGCCGTGATGGGGATTTCGCCGTGGAGGAGGGGGGGCACCTCCACGGCGATGAGGGCGTTGCCAAACAGGATCTCGATGCCTTCGGTGATGAAGTAGATGAGACCCACGGTGGCCAGGACGTGGTACAGGTGATCGCGGCCGTAGAGCTTGCGCAGCACCAAGCGCTCCAGGAGCCAACCCACCCCCAAGGACACCCCCAGGGCCAGGGGCTCGGCGGCGAAGAAATCCCCCACCAAGCCCAAGAAGGCGGCGCACAGGTAGGCGCCGAGGACGTACTGCACTCCGTGGGCCAAGTTGATGAAATCCATCAGGCCAAACACCAGGGTGAGCCCGGCGGCGATCAAAAACAGCAATACCCCCCACTGGAGGCCGTTGAGGAGTTGCACCGAGAGCAAGGTGGCGTCCACGTCCGCTACCCCCAACGCCCCTCGGCTTGACCGGGCCCAGTCGCCACCATCAATCCAAGGGGCAATCGGCGGCGTAGGCGTCCACCATATCTTCGAAGACCACTTGCCGGGCCTCGGTGACAAAGGCTCCATCGCCGCGCTGGACGGCTTGGGTCAGCCAGAAGTCTTGGATGGGAAACTGGTTGGCGCCAAAGGCGAAATCCCCCCGGACGCTTTCGAAATCCGCCGCCTTGAGGGCGGCCCGCAACCGGTCTTTATCGCTCAAATCTCCCTCGACGGCCTCCACGGCGCTGTGGATGAGGGCGATGGCATCGTAGGCCTGGGCGGCGTAGAGGGACGGCGGATAGTCGTATTGGTCCTCAAAGGCGGCCACAAAGGCTTTGTTGGCGGGATTGTCTAGGTTGGGGGCCCACTGGGCGGCGCCGTAGAGGCCCACGGCGGCGTCCTTTGTGGCGGGCAAGGTGGTTTCGTCCACGGTGAAGGCGGACAAAAACGCCACTTTTTCCTTGAGGCCGGCGGCGTTGAACTGGCGCACCAGGTTGACCCCCATGCCGCCGGGCATAAAGGTGTAGAGGGCGTCGGGTTGGGCGCTGGCGATTTTGGCCAACTCGGCGCTGAAGTCCAGGTTGCCCAGGGGCGTCAGGGCGATGTCCACCACTTCCCCCCGGTAGCGGCGCTGAAAGCCCGCCAACGCGTCCTTGCCCGCCTGGTAGTTGGGGGCCAGGAGAAACACCCTCTGGAGGCTTTGGTCGCTGGCGTACTGGCCCATGACCTCGTGAATTTGGTCGTTCTGCCAGCTGGTGGAGAAGAAAAACGCCTGGCAGCGGCGCCCGGCCACCGGCGAGGGACCGGCGTTGGCGCCGATGAAAAACGTCTCGCTCCTCACCACTGGCCGCAGTACGGCCATGAGGACGTTGGAAAACACCACCCCGGTGACAAAGTCCACCCGGTGGCGCTCTAGCAACTCGTTGACCCGGGTCACGGCCACGTCGGGTTTGAGTTCGTCGTCGACCACGATCAATTCCACGGGGCGGCCCGCCATGGTGTAGTCGAGTTGGGCCAACGCCAGTTGGGCGGCGTCGCGCATGTGGATCCCCAAGGGGGCCCCAGGGCCCGACAAGGTGAGGACCGAGCCGATCTTGATGGGGTCGTCGGCGGCGGACAACGGCGCCGCCGCGGCGAGGTAAAGGGCGGTGCAAAGGGCGCGGAACAAGGGGTTTCTCCTCAGAATAGAAAGTAGCGCTGGGCCAGGGGTACCTCGGCCAAGGGGTCGCAGCTCAACAACTCGCCGTCGGCCCGCACCTCGTAGGTCTGGGGGTCCACCTCGACCACGGGGGTCAGGGTGTTGTGGACCATGTGGCCCTTGGTGATGGTGCGGGTGTGGGCCACGGCCACCAAGGGCTTGGCCAGGTTCAGCTGGTCCCCCACCCCGGCTGCCAGGGCGGCCTGGGAGACAAAGTGTACCCCGGTGAGGGCTCGGGCGGAGCCGTATGCTGCAAACATGGGGCGGTAGTGGACCGGCTGGGGGGTGGGGATAGAGGCGTTGGGGTCCCCCATGGGGGCGGCGACGATGGCCCCGCCCTTGATGATCAACGCCGGCTTGACGCCAAAAAAGGCCGGCTTCCACAGGCAAATATCCGCCAGCTTGCCCACCTCCAACGAGCCCACCTCGTGGCCGATGCCGTGGGTGATGGCGGGGTTGATGGTGTATTTGGCGATGTAGCGCTTGATGCGTCGGTTGTCGTGGTGGGCGGGGTCACCCTGGAGGCTGCCCCGCTGGACCTTCATTTTGTGGGCGGTTTGCCAGGTGCGGCAGATCACTTCCCCCACCCGCCCCATGGCCTGGGAGTCCGAGGCGATCATGGAAAACGCCCCGAGGTCGTGGAAAATGTCCTCGGCGGCGATGGTCTCCCGGCGGATGCGGGACTCGGCAAAGGCCACGTCTTCGGGGATATTGGGATCTAGGTGGTGGCACACCATGAGCATATCCAGGTGCTCGTCCACGGTGTTGACGGTGTAGGGGCGGGTGGGGTTGGTGGAGGACGGCAACACGTAGTCCTCGCCGCAAGCCTTGATGATGTCCGGGGCGTGGCCCCCGCCGGCGCCTTCGGTGTGGTAGGTGTGGATGGTGCGGCCCTTGATGGCCTTGAGGGTGTCCTCCACAAAGCCCGACTCGTTGAGGGTGTCGGTGTGGATGGCCACCTGGATATCAAAGGCGTCGGCCACCGCCAGGCAATTGTCGATGGCCTTTGGGGTGGTGCCCCAGTCCTCGTGGAGTTTTAACCCCATGGCCCCGGCGCGGATCTGTTCTTCCAAAGCCGCCGGTAAGCTGGCGTTGCCCTTGCCCAAAAACCCCAGGTTCACGGGCAGCTGGTCGGCGGCCCGGAGCATAAACTCGATGTTCCAGGGCCCCGGGGTGCAGGTGGTGGCGTTGGTGCCCGTAGCGGGGCCGGTGCCGCCCCCAAGCATAGTGGTGATCCCCGACATGAGGGCTTCGTCCACTTGTTGGGGGCAGATAAAGTGGATGTGGGCGTCCACCCCCCCGGCGGTGGCGATGAGGCCCTCCCCGGCGATGATTTCGGTGCCGGGGCCGATGACCACGGTGACGTTGTCTTGGACGTCGGGGTTGCCCGCCTTGCCGATGGCGTGGATGCGGCCGTTTTTGAGGCCGATATCGGCCTTGACGAAGCCCCAGTGGTCGATAATTGTGGCGTTGGTGATCACCGCGTCCACGGTGTCGCGGCTGCTGCGCTGGCTCTGGCCCATGCCGTCGCGAATCACCTTGCCGCCGCCGAATTTCACCTCGTCGCCGTAGACGGTGTAGTCTTTTTCCACGCAGGCGATGAGGGCGGTATCTCCGAGCCTGACCCGATCCCCGGTGGTGGGGCCGTACATATCCACATAGGCGGCGCGATCCAGCTTCACAGCAACACCCCCATGACCTCGCCGCGAAAGCCGTAGATGTGGCGCAAGCCCCCGAAGGCCACTAGGGTCACCTCCCGTTCTTGGCCCGGCTCAAAGCGCACCGCCGTGCCCGCCGGAATGTCGAGCCGCATGCCCTTGGCTTGGGGTCGGTCGAAGGTGAGGGCCGGGTTGGTCTCGAAGAAGTGGTAGTGGGAACCCACCTGGATGGGGCGATCCCCCGTGTTGGCCACGGTGAGGGTGACGGTGGGGCGGCCGCGGTTGAGTTCGATGGGGTCAGCGGCGGGAAAGACTTCGCCGGGAATGAGGGACATGGTGGGGAATCTCCCAGGGCGTCAGGCGATGGGTTGGTGGACGGTGACGAGCTTGGTGCCGTCGGGAAAAGTCGCCTCCACTTGGACGTCGTGGATCATCTCGGGGACCCCCTCCATGACGTCGTCGCGGGTCAACAGGGTCCGGCCAAAGGCCATGAGCTCCGCCACGGTCTTGCCCTCCCGGGCCCCCTCTAGAAGGGCGCAGGCGATAAAGGCCACGGCCTCGGGGTAGTTGAGCTTCAATCCCTTGGCCTTGCGGCGCTCGGCCACGAGTCCTGCGGTGAACAGCAACAGCTTGTCTTTCTCCCGGGGTGATAACTCCATGGTTCTCCCTCGTCGCGGTCGCCTGCGGATGGGGCAAGTGTAGGTGTTCTCGCCTGGAGGTGCACCACCGGAGCCCCGGGTGTTCCGGACTCTGGGGGATGGGTGGTCAAGTATTCCAAATCCGCGGCGGGCACGGCGCGCGCCCCAAGACCTCGGGCCGCAACAACCCCCACACCCGGCGCAGACCCCCTAGGGCCCCGGCGGTGGAGGGGCCCAAATAGCGACAGGTCAAAAGATCCAACCGTTGGCTCACCGACCAATGGGTGGGGTCCAAGGCCCGCCGCAACCCATCGACACACCCTGGCCAGGCCCCGGCGCAGTACAGCGCCGCCGTCACCGGCCACCCCCCCAAGCCCCAGGGGGCCGTCATGACCGGTTGTTCCGGACGGTAGTCCGCCACCTCCCAGGCGAGGGGCCGCCCGGCGCGGCGGATGTCCAGGGTCGAGTGCAAAACCCCCTTTCCAAAAACCTCACCCGCCGCCGGCCGGCCCAGGCAGAGGATCTCCCAGCCCAAAAACCGCCCCTCCGGAGCCAACTCCACCCGGGTCACCAACTGACTGCGGCTACCGGTAAAGGCGATGGTCTCCTGGGGCAACCACTCCAAGGTGGCGCCGTCGGCCACTTGCCAGGTGTTGGTCACCCAGGCGGTGGCCCCGAGGCTGCGATAGAGCTTGTTGGCCGCCGGGGTGGTGACCAGGGCGTGGCCGCAGTCGGCGACGCGGCCCTCAAGGCACAACTCATCGCCCCCCACGATGCCCCCGGGGGGATGAAGCACATAGAGATGACAACAATCCCGGCCCTCGGGGTAAAAGGGCCTCTGGAGCAACAGCGGGCCGACGTGGCGGTGGCGGACCACGCAGCGCCCGGCCGTCGCCGCCACCTCCAAGGTCAACTGGGCCCGCCAGCCGGTGCGGTGGGGTAGACTCACAACACCTCCAGGCGGGGGGGGACCCCAGGCGTTGGGGGGCGGTGCCCAGGATGGCTTCCACCGCCAGCCCCGCCCCTAGGAGCTGGGCCTCGGCCATGGCCGGAGCCACCAGTTGCAGGCCCACGGGCATCCCGGCGGCGTCCAGGCCCACGGGAAGGGTGAGGGCGCACAAATCCAGCATGTTGGCGATACAGGTATTGCGCAGGGACAGCATGTTCAAACGCCGATAGTCCTCCAAACGCTCCACCTCGGCGGTGCGGGGCGGGGTGATGGGCACCGTGGGCCACACCAGGGCATCGACGCCTTGAAAGCGACCCTGGGCGGCGGCCGCCAAGTGAGCCAGGCGCCGGCGGCGCAGCAGGTACTCCCGGGCGGGGATGGAACCCCCATCGGCGATCCGGGCGGTGACGATGGGATCGAGGCGGGACAGCCAAGGGGCGAGTTCGCCGTGGAGAAAGGCGTCGCACTCGGCGGACACCACGCTGCCAGTGCGCAGCATCAACACCGCCTCGCCAGCCTCGGCCAGGGGGTGATCCGCCACCGCGACACCGGCCCGAGTGAGCTCCCCCAGGGCCTGGGTGACGATCTCCCCCACCCCGGGGCTGCAGTCGTCCCACACCAAACCCCGCAATACCCCCAAGCGCAGCTCGTGGGGGGCTTTGGGGGCGATGTCCTCCAAGGCGATGCCCTCCAAGGCGGCAAAGGCGTAGGCGGCATCGGCCACAGTGCGGGTCAAGCCGCCCACGGTGTCCAAGGTGGGGGACAAGGGCACGACGCCCTCGGTGGACCAGCGTCCTGCGCTGGTCTTGAGGCCCACGGTGCCGGTCATGGTCGCCGGCACCCGCACCGAACCCCCGGTGTCGGTGCCCAAAGCCACCAGGGCCGAGCCCTCCCACAGGCTCACCCCGGCGCCGCTGGAGGAGCCCCCGGGAACCCGGTGATGGCGGGCATCCCAGGGGTTGTAGGGCGTGCCCCAGTGGCGGTTGACCCCCAGCCCCCCAAAGGCCAGCTCCACCGCCACGGTCTTGCCCATCACAATACCCCACTGGCGGCCCACGGCACGGATCAGCGGTCCCGGTTGTTGCCAGGGGGTGGGCAGGGGATGGGACGTGCCGGCATAGGTGGTGAAGCCGGGGGTGGCAAAGTGATCTTTGACGGCCACGGGCAGGCCGTGGAGGGGGCCCAAGGTCCCCTCCTCGGCCCAAATGCGATCGGCCGTGGTGGCTCGCCCCAGGGCGCGCTCGGCGTCAAAGGCCAGGTAGGCCCCCAAGGCAGCCCGGGCCCGATGGCGGTCCACGGCGGCGGCGATGACCTCTCGGGCGGTGAGCCGCCCGACGGCCAGGGCCGCGGCGAGGGTGGCGAGGGGTTGATCCAGGGGAGTCATCATCATGGGTGGGGGCGAACCATCGGCCGTCGATGCCCTCACTGTAGCAAAGCTCCCGGCCATTGTTGGCCCCCGCCGCCGAGGTGTCGCCATGCCCGCCGTCGTCTGCTCCAGTGTCGTACCCCGCTCCCCCGGGGGGTTGGTCGTGGTTTGGCTGGTTTTACTGGCCTTGAACTGGGCCGCCCCGGGGCTCGGCTGGTCCGCCGGTGTCGAGCGCATCTAGGTGGAGCACCACCGGGGGCGCTTTACCCTCCACGCCGCCGTGTTGCTGGATGTGGAGCCGGGCCGGGTGCGAGCCATACTGCGTCAGTTTGACAACCTGCCCCGTTTGACACCCAGCATCCAGCGGGTGGAGGTCCTCGATGATCCCGGGGGGCGCGCCCCGGTGTGGCTGCGCCTCGATGCGGCCAATTGTGTGCTGTGGTTTTGCCTCGACTACCACTGGGTCCAGCAGGTGGTCTTCGCCGCCAACGGCGATATCCTCACCCGGTTCGATCCGGCGCGGTCGGACTTTCACCACGGCCGGGTCCACTACCAGATCGAAGCGGTGGCCCAGGGCAGTCGGCTGATCACCGACGCCGAACTCGAGCCCGCCTTTTGGTTGCCGCCCCTGGTGGGTCCAGCTTTGGTGCGGCGCCGCCTGGAGCGGGAGGCATTGGCCACGGCGCGGCGCATCGAGATGCTGGCGGCGGAAAAGGGCCAACAAAACCCCCGGGTGCCCTAGACTTCCGGGCTCGAAATGGCGCGGATGAGGCGGCGAACAACGCCGCGGCCCCGGTGTGGTCTGATCAGTATCCTTTCCTTGAGCAGGAGAACGTCGTGTTTGATCTCACCGCTTACCTGGGGGGGCTCGTGGCCCTGGTGGGACTGGCTGTGGTTGGCTGGGGCTTGAGCGCCGCCCTGCGCAACGTCGGCGTCGTCGACGTGCTGTGGGGGTTGTTTTTCCTGGTGGCCGTCTCGACCTACGGGGCCCTCGTCCCCGAGGCGGGGCCGCGGGCTTGGTTGATCGTCGCCCTGGTGGCCCTGTGGTCGTTGCGCCTGGCCGGCTACATCGCCTGGCGCAGCCATGGCAAGCCCGAAGACAAGCGCTATGCCGCCATCCGCAGGCGCAATGAACCCGGTTTTGCCTGGAAGAGTGGCTATATGATCTTCGGCTTCCAGGGGCTGTTGGCCTGGATCATCTCCCTGCCACTCCTGGCCGCCGCCGCTGCCCCCACCCCACTCAACCTGTTCGACGCCGCCGGGGTGGTGTTGTGGCTGGTGGGGATGGTCTTCGAAGCCGGGGGGGACTACCAACTGGCCCGCTTCAAGGCCGACCCCGAAAACCGGGGCAAGATTCTCGATCGCGGCCTGTGGCGCTACACCCGCCACCCCAACTACTTCGGCGATTGCTGTGTGTGGTGGGGCTTTTACCTCGTCGCCCTGGGGGGCGGCGGTTGGTGGAGTGTCGCCAGTCCTCTGCTCATGACCTTTCTACTCCTCAAGTTCTCCGGGGTGAGTCTCACCGAGGCGGGGATGGCCAAGGACCACCCGAGCTACGGCGACTACCAGCGGCGCACCAACGCCTTTTTCCCCGGTCCTCCCAAGGGGTCGTCGCCATGAGGATCCCGGCTTGGCCCCAGTCCCGGGCCACGGTGGAGCTTTGGGCGATCCTTTTGACCCTGGGGTTGGGGGGCTGTGCCAGCGCCCCCACCCCCTACCAACCCGCCGCCCCCGACGGCTATCGCCAGCAGCAGATCGAGGTGGACCGCTTTCGGGTGACCTTCAGCGGCAACGCCGCCACCCCCCGGGAAACGGTGGAAAACTACCTGCTTTATCGCTGTGCCGAGCTGACCTTAGAGCGGGGCTATGACCATTTTTTGTTGGCCGAGCAAAACGTCGCCGCCAACACCCGCTACTACCGGACGTTCACCGGCTACCCGGGATTTGGCTACTACCGCTACGGCCTCTACGGCTATCCCTATGGCGTGGGGTTTGGCGGGGTGGCGAGTTCCGAGGTCTACCCCGTCAACCGCTTTGAGGCCAGCGCCACCATCGTCTTGGGCCGCGGCCAACCCCGGCAGGATGGCCCCGAGGTGCTGGATGCCCGGGAGGTGATACGCTTTTTGGGGCCGGTGGTGGAGCGCCCGCCCACGGAGTGAGGCGGAGCGTCAACGGACGCCGGATAACTCCTGGCGCATGGCCCGGATGACAGCGGGGTAGTCGGGGGCGTTGAAGATGGCCGAACCGGCGATAAAGGTATCGGCCCCGGCGTCGGCGATGGCGGCGATGTTTTCCACCTTGACGCCGCCGTCCACCGCCAGGCGAATCTCCCGGGGCTGCCGGTCCAAGCGCTGCCTGGCGGCGCGGAGCTTGTCCAAGGTAGAGGGGATAAACGCCTGGCCGCCAAAGCCCGGATTCACCGCCATGAGGAGCACCATGTCGATTTTGTCCAGGACGTGGTCTAGGTGGTGCAAGGGGGTGGCGGGGTTGAATACCAGGCCGGTTTTGCAGCCCCTGGCGGCGGCCAACTGCAACGAGCGGTCGACGTGCTCGCTGGCCTCGGGGTGGAAGGTGATGAAATCGGCCCCGGCTTGGGCAAAGTCCTCGATGAGGCGATCCACGGGCTTGACCATCAAATGGACGTCGATGGGGGCCGTGACGCCGTAGCGGCGCAACGCGCTGCACACCAAGGGGCCAATGGTCAAGTTGGGCACGTAGTGGTTGTCCATGACGTCGAAGTGGATGACGTCGGCCCCGGCGCGGAGCACGGCGTCGACTTCTTCCCCGAGGCGGGCGAAGTCGGCGGACAAGATGGATGGTGCCAGCCAAAAGTCGCGCATGTTAGCGGTTTTCCGGGCGGTTTTCTCTGGGGAGCGGGGGGGCGTGCTAAAGTCGTGGGAGGATAGCACACCCCCTCCGTCGATCGATTCAACAAGGTCAAACCCTGCCCATGGAAGCCAACGCCCCCTCGGCCGCGGTGGATCTGGCCCGTCAGCTGATCCGCTTTGACACCCGCAGCAGCCTCTCCAACCTCCCCGCCGTGGAGTACTTGGCGGCGGAACTCAGGGATTTTCAAGTGGAAACCCTGGACTATCGGGATGCCGCCGGGGTGACCAAAGGCGTGTTGGTCGCCCACCGCGGGGCGGGCAGCGGCCCTTGCGTGGCGCTGTCGGGGCACTTGGACACCGTTCCTCCCCTGAATTGGCAGCGCAACCCCTTCGACCCCGCCCTGGAGGACGGTTGGCTGTACGGCTTGGGGAGCACCGACATGAAGGGCCCGGTGGCCGCCGCCATCGCCGCCGCCCGCCGGGTGACGACTTGTGACGTGCTGTTGCTCCTCACCGCCGACGAAGAGGTCACCAAGGCCGGGGCACGGCACCTGGCCGCCCACAGCCAGTTGCTCCGGTCCCACCCCCCGGCGGGTATCGTGGTGGTGGAGCCCACCGAACTGTGTTGCGTCCGGGGCCACCGGGCGCGGATCGAACTCACCGTGGAGCCCAACGGCCACCAGGCCCACTCGGCCACGGGTCAAGGGCGCAACGCCAACTGGGATCTCATTCCCTTTCTCTCCGTCGCCCGGGAAATCCACTGGCGGTTGCGCCGGGATCCCGCCTTCCAAGACCCGGCCTACGATCCCCCCTGGTGCGATTTAAACCTGGTGATCGACAACTTCGGTACCGCCGTCAACATCACCCCGGCCCGGGCGGTGGCGCAGGTCAAGCTGCGCCACTCCCGGGCCGTCGATTTGGAACCCGCGGTGGCCGAGCTCCAGGCCGCCGCCGCCGCCCACAACTTGGCGGTGAGCCTGTTGCGGGATGGCCAGGCGCCGGAGTTGGCCGTCGACCACCCCCTGGTCCAGGCGGGGGCGGCGGTGGCGGGCAGGCCGCCCCAGGTGGTGGGCTATGGCACCGACGCCTCAGAATTGGCCGCCGTAGCCCCCTGTATCGTCATGGGGCCCGGCACCATCGCCCACGCCCACCGCCCCGAAGAGCGCATTGCCGTGGCGGAGCTGGAGGCCGCCGTCCCGGCCCTCCAGGAGGTGGTGGAGGGCTACGCCCGGGCGGTGGAGACAAGGGGGGAACTGCAGTGAGGGCGGGGGGGCCCCGCATCGCCCTGCTGGGGGTGATCCTGGAGAGCAATCGCTTCGCCCCCCCCGCCCGGGAGGCCGACTTTCAACGCCTCTACTGGTTGGAGGGGGACGAGATCCTAGGGGCGGCCCGGAGGCGGGCTTCCCCCATCGCTCCCGAAGTGGCGGCGGCAGTGGGCACCTTGGACGCCACGGGCCCCTGGCGGCCCGTGCCCTTGTTGCTGGCCGCCAGCCACCCGGCAGGGCCGGTGGACGGGGCGTTGTTCCGGGCCATGGTGGCCACCGTCGACCGAGGCATGGCGGCGGGCGGCGTGGACGGGGTGTACATCGCCCTCCACGGCGCCATGGTGGCCAGCGACGACCTGGATCCCGACGGCACCTTGGTGGCCACCGTGCGCCGGCGGGTGGGGGAGGGCGTACCCATCGTCGTCACCATGGATCTCCACGCCAACGTCTCAAGGGTTCTGGTGGACCACTGCGACGCCGTGGTGGGCTACCTCACCAACCCCCCCGTGGACATGGTGGAGCGGGGGGAAGAGGCGGCGCTGATTCTGCGCACCGCCTTGAGCGGGGGCGCCACCCCACAGGTGGCTCTGGTGCGCTTGCCCTTGGTGGCGCCGTCGGTGAGCCTGTTGACCAGTGGGGGCCCCTACGGCGAGCTCATAGACTACGCCCAGCGCCGCCGACGGGAGGCGGCGGGCGCGATCCTCAACGCCTCGGTGTTCGGCGGCTTCGCCTTTAGCGACACCCCGAAAAACGGCCTGGCGGCGGTGGTCACCGGGCGCTGGGCCAAGGCGCCGGCGGCGGCCCTGGCGTTGGAGATTGCGCAGCGGGCCTGGAAGAGCCGGGGGCGCTTCGACCGCGAACTGACGCCCTTGGACGAGGCCGTGGCCCTGGCCTGTCGAACCGAGGGGCCGCCGTTGATCTTTTCCGACGCCGGAGACAACCCCGGGGGGGGCGGCAGCGGCCGCACCACGGAGTTGCTGGCGGCGTTGTTGGCCGCCGGGGCCAAGGACGTGCTCATGGGGGCATTCTACGAGCCGGCCCTGGCCGCCGAGGCCCACCGGTTGGGGGTGGGGGGGCGGTTTTCCGCCCCCTTTGCCAGACCCCCGGCCACGGCCTTCGATGATCCGTTGACCGTCGAGGCCCAGGTGGTGGCCACGGGGGATGGCCAAGTCACGGGGCGGCTGGGGATCTTCGCCGGGCGGCGCCTGGATTTGGGGTCGACGGCGGCCCTGGACCACGGGGGCGTGGTGGCGGTGGTCATTTCCGACAGGGCCCAGGCCGCCGACCCGGTGATCTTTGAGATGCTCGGCCTCGACATCGCCGCCGCCCGCAGCGTGGTGGTGAAATCCCGGGGCCACTTTCGCGCCGGCTTTGCCCCCTGGTTTGCCCCCGAGCAGGTGGTGGAGGTGGACACCCCCGGCCTCACTTCGCCGGTGTTGTCCCGCTTTGCCTGGCGGGACCTACCCCGGCCGGTCTACCCCCTGGATGGCGCTGCGACCTGGCGCCCCGGGGAATGAGGCGTCGGGAAGCGGGGCGATCCTCAAGGGTCGGCCAGCAGGGGGGCGTTGACGGGGGAGATCTGGGGTTTGAGGCCGCTTTGGGCCATGAGTATCCCCAGCAGGGCTTCGCCCTCGGCGGCATCGAGGAGCTCGTCCACCACCAGGGTGTTCCCGTCCTCGCCGCTGATCACCACCTGGGGGCGGGGGCTCGCCAGGAGCCACAGCTGGGCGATGGCCCCGGTGGCCAGGCGACGGGGGGGGCGCCCCGAGACGCTGTAGCGCAGTTGGCCGTCGCCGAAGACCAGCTGGCGGGGTAGCCATGCCCGGCGCACTTCGCGGATCGCCATGGCCACCACCACCGCCGCGGCAGTGGCGCTGTAGGGGGTCAAGGGGGGCAGCAAGCGCCCCAAGGTGGCGGTAAAACGCCAGTCGGCCTCCAGGAGATTGGCCGGGGGAGACAAACCCAACGGGGGGCCCACCAGCCAGTGGAGCAACTGGCCGTAGTCGTCCATGGGCCCCGAGCCGAGGAGCAACAACCCGTAGGGTCCGGCGACGTCGAAGACCCGCCGTCCCAGGGGACCCCAGGGGGTGGTGGCGGCTCGGCGCGCCAGGCGGTAGCCGTCGGCGGTGGGGTGGGCCACCCAGGGTGGGCCATGGCTTGGGGTAGTGGGGAGGTTCGAGGTGTCGGGGAGGGGCATCTCCACCCAGGGCCCCGCCCCGACGCTGTCGGCGACCCGCACTGGCAACTCCAGGGCAGCGGCCAACTGGCGGGCGCGGGCGACGGTGCGGTCCAGGTCGACGCTGTCCCCCAGGAGCAGTTGATCGCCCGCCGTGGTCACTAGGGCCAAGCGCCACGGTGGTGCCGCCTCGAAGCCGCCGCCGTCCAACTCGCGGGGAAATAGCACCAAGTGATCGGCCTGGTGGCGGGGACAGCGGGTCTCAAAGCGACCGTGGTCGGGAAAGTAGCTCTCGTGGATCAGCCCTTCTGCGTCTGTCCTGAGGCGCACCCACGAGCGCCAGGTTCCGGGGTTGGGGGGCAGGGGTTGGGCCAGGTAGCCCCCCAGGCCTCCCAGGAGACACAGGATTAGCAGGCCCTGGTCGATGGTGGCCGAGCTGCTCCCCACCAGGCAGAAAGCCGAGAAGACCCCAAAGGCCAGGAGGTGGGCCTCCCCGCCGTAGCCGTGGTCCGCGGCCCTGGCCCCCGGGGCCAGGGCGGCCACGGCCCCCAGGGCCAGGGCGCGGACGTAGGCGCCCACGGCGACAAAAGGCCCCAAGAGTTGGCCCCATAGCCCGCGGCGGGCCGGGTTGGCCACGGTGGCGTGGAGGAGGGGGGGCGATAGGTCGTCGGGGTTGGCTGTGGCCATGGACGGGGTGGGCTCTTGTCGGTGGTCCACCCTTTGGTCCAGACTGACCCCGTTGAGTTCTGAGTCCACCTATCCAAAACCCAGCCATCGAGGTCGCCCGTGCCCCCCTCCGAGTCCCCGTCCTTGCGCGTGCTATCCGGCGCCGACCTCGCCCCCCACATTCCCGACCTGGCCCGGCTGCGCATCGAGGTGTTTCGGGACTTTCCCTACCTCTACCACGGCTCGTTGGCCTACGAAGAAAAATACCTCCAGACCTACCTCCAGTCTCCCCGCAGCATGGTGGTGTTGGTGCAGGACGGGGAGCGGGTGGTGGGGGCCAGCACCGGCGTGCCCCTGGCCGACGAAGATCCAGCCTTTCAACAACCTTTTATATCATCTTCTTTCGACCTGGCCCAGGTGTTCTATTGCGGCGAGTCGGTGCTCCACCCCGACTACCGGGGGCGGGGGATCTACCGGCGCTTCTTCCAAGCCCGGGAGGACCACGCCCGGCGGGGGGGGTTTGGGATCTGTGCCTTTTGCGCCGTGGTGCGCCCGGACGACCATCCCCGGCGCCCGGCGGACTACGCCCCCCTGGACCCCATTTGGCGGCGCTTTGGCTACCAAAGGCGCCCCGACCTCACCACGGCCTTTCCCTGGCGGGACTTGGACGAGGACCGGGAATCGGAAAAGCCCATGGTGTTTTGGCTCAAGGCCCTCGACTGATTCTGGGGGCACCGCGGTGAGATCCCCTTGCAGCTTGGCCAGGCTGAGCTAAGTTGTCAGGAGCACTCCCACCGACGAGGCTCTCATGTTGCGCAAATTGCTGGCCATCGGGATCGTGGTCCTGGTCTCCACGGCCCTCGCCGTCGCCCAAGACGAAGGTCCTGAACTCACCATCGGCTTGGCGTCCGAGCCCACGGCCGTCGACCCCCACTTCCACAACCTGATCTCCAACAACAGTCTCGCCAAGCACCTGTTCGATCCCCTCATCCTCACCGACGAGCGCCAGCGCCACCGCCCGGGGCTGGCGGTGTCTTGGCAGCCCATCGACGACACCACTTGGGAACTCAAACTCCGAGAAGGGGTGACCTTCCACGACGGCACCCCCTTTACCGCCGACGACGTGGTGTTCACCTTTGAACGGGCCCCCGAGGTTCCCAACAGCCCGTCGAGCTTTGCCACCTACATCAAGGGCAAGACGGCGGTGAAGGTGGACGACTACACCGTCCACATCAAAACCGACGCCCCCTACCCCTTGATGCCCAACGCCCTCACCACCTTCACCATCGTGTCGAAAAAACACGGCGAAGGGGCCAGCACCGCCGACTACAACAGCGGCGCGGCCACCGTGGGTACTGGGCCCTACCGCTTTGTCGAATACGTCCCCGGGGATCGCATCGTCTTGGAGCGCAACGACACCTACTGGGGCCCCCAATCCTCCTGGGCTCGGGTGGTGTTTCGCCCCATCCCCTCGGGGCCGGCCCGGGTGGCGGCGCTGTTGGCCGGGGATGTGGACTTTATCGAGGGGGTGCCCACGGTGGACATCAAACGCCTCGAAGGGGACGACACAGTCCAGCTGTCCCAGGGCACGTCCAACCGTGTGATCTACCTCCATCTGGATCAATTCCGCGAGGATTCGCCTTTCATCGCCGCCAAAGACGGGGGGGAGATCAAAAATCCCCTGCTGGATCAGCGGGTGCGGTTGGCCCTCTCCAAGGCCATCTACCGAGACGCCATCGTCGCCCGGGTCATGGAGGGGGTAGCCATCCCCGCCGGGCAACTGTTGCCCGAGGGCTTCTTTGGTGTCAGCCCCAATCTAGAACCCGTGGCCTACGACCCTGAAGGCGCCAAGGCGTTGTTGGCCGAGGCGGGGTTTGAAGACGGCTTTCGCCTCACCCTCCACGGCCCCAACGACCGCTATATCAACGACGCCAGGATCATCGAGGCCATCGCCCAGATGCTCACCCGCATCGGTATCGACACCCAGGTGGAGACCATGACCCGCAGCGTGTTTTTCTCCCGGGCCTCCCGGGGCGGGCCCGACGGCACCCCCGAATTCAGCGTAGTGCTGGTGGGTTGGGGCGCCGGCTCGGGGGAGGCGTCGTCGCCCTTGAAGTCGTTGATCCACACCTACGACCCCGAGGGGGGCTTTGGGGCCTCCAACCGGGGGCGCTATGCCAACCCCGAGGTGGATGCCGTCATCCAAGAGGCCCTGGCCACCGTGGACGACGCCCAGCGCCAGGATCTGCTGGCCAAGGCCACGGAGACGGCCATCGAGGATGTGGCCATCATCCCCCTCCACTACCAGGTGAACACCTGGGCCGGGCGCCGGGGCCTCCAGTATCAGGCCCGCAGCGACGAGCACACCCACGCCATGACCATCACCCCCGGGGAGTGACGGGCGAGGGGGGCGGACCTACAGGAGTCCGCCACCCCGTGACCCGACGTTTTCACAATGACCGTCTACGCCCTGCGCCGCCTGCTCCAGAGTGCCCTGGTGATCGTCGTCATGTCGCTGTTGGTGTTCTTCGGCGTCAGCGTCATCGGCAACCCGGTGGATCTGTTCGTCAACCCCGACATGGACCAGGCGGACATCGAGGCCACCATCCGCGCCCTGGGGTTGGATCGGCCGTTGTGGGAGCAGTACTGGCACTTTGTCAAAGGGGCGGTGACGGGGGATTTGGGGCGCTCGTTTGTGTTTGGCGAGCCGGCCATCGCTTTGGTGATCCAGCGGATGCCCGCCACCTTGGAGCTGGCCTTGAGTGCCTTGGTGTTGGCCGTGGTCATCGGCGTACCCTTGGGGATCTACGCTGGCCTCTACCCCCACCGGCTGTCGGCCAAGGTCGTCATGGCCGGCTCGATCTTGGGCTTTAGCCTGCCCACCTTTTGGGTGGGGCTGTTGCTGATCATGGTATTTGCCGTGATGCTCGGCTGGCTCCCCGCCACGGGAAGGGGGGACACCATAGAAATCGCCGGGGTGGCCTGGAGTTTTTTCACCATTGATGGCCTGCGCCACCTGCTGCTGCCGGCTTTAAACCTGGCGTTGTTGAAGATCGCCTTGGTGATCCGCCTAGCCCGGGCCGGCACCCGGGAGGTGATCCACCAGGACTACATCAAGTTCGCCCGGGCCAAGGGGTTATCGGAGACCCGCATCGTCGGCGTCCACCTGTTAAAAAACATCATGATCCCGGTCATCACAGTGTTGGGCCTGGAGTTCGGTTCCCTCATCGCCTTTTCCGTGGTCACCGAAACCATTTTCGCCTGGCCTGGGATGGGCAAGTTGCTCATCGACGCCATCCAGCAGCTGGATCGGCCGTTGATCGTCGCCTACCTCATGGTCATCGTGGTGCTGTTTGTGGTGATCAACTTGGCGGTGGATCTGCTCTACTCCTTCCTCGACCCCCGGGTGCGATTGGAGCAGGCGCCATGAGCGACCTCGCTGCCCAGGTGCCCCAGGCCCAGTCTGCGCCGAAGCGCTTTTGGACCGACTACTGCCAAAGCCCGGTGGCGGTGGCGGCGTTGGCCACCTTGTCGACCTTGATCGTCCTGGCCCTGGCCGGGGGGGGGGGGGGGGGGGGGGGGGGGGGGGGGGGGGGGGGGGGGGGGGGGGGGGGCGGGGGGG
>JBHJHK010000008.1:0-8698 GCA_050330975.1 Candidatus Competibacterales bacterium
AGCTGGCAGACCCTGGGCACCTTCGACCTCGACGCCAACAGTCGGGTGGTGTTGTCGGCCGTCCCCTCGGGGAAGGTCGCCGCCGATGCCATCCGGGTGGTGCCCGCACCCTGAACCATCCCCCCACCTCTGGGGCCCGACCCCAGGGGCTGGCGGTGTAACTCGACATCCACCCCCAAGGGCCGCAGTCTGCGGCCCTTGTCGCTAATCTTTCCCCGGCGATCCCTCCACCCGCGTCCAAGTATGCCTTTGGGGTGGGCACGCCGCAGCACAGGCGCGAAAGTTCAGTTTGTCGGACTCCACCAGCCTCATCCGGTAAGTGAAGATAAAATCCCCCAAGGTATCGCCATTGTCGGGGCGATAAGCAGTGCCCCCCTTCCAAATACCGGCATCCACTCGGTCTCACTTTTAGCGCCCGACAATCGGTCGGGTAGTGACAAACAGCAATGATGACACGGCCTTGGGGAGACTTTCGACGACCGCGACGGGATGGCTATACTAAACCCTCGAAACCCCGGGGAGGAAGGTTGTGCCAACCCCTAACACCGTCGAAGACCCCTGCCTATCCCCCGATCGCCAGCCGCCGATCCTCATCACCGGCGCCGCCCAACGCCTCGGCCTCCACTGCGCCCTGGCCTTAGCCCGAGAAGGCTTTGCCGTCATCGCCACCTACCGCACCCTCCGCCCCGGGGTCAAAACCCTCATGGAAGCCGGTGTCACCACCTTGCCCGCCGACTTTTCCCAACCCGAAGGTATCGAACAGTTCATCGAGCGCTTGACCGAGACCACCGACACCCTGCGCGCCGTGGTCCACAACGCCGCCCTGTGGCTCGACGACGCCACCCTGGAGGCCGACCTCGACGCCTTCCAGCGCACCATGGCGGTGAATGTCCTAGCCCCCTACTTGATCACCACCCGCTGCCTGCCGTTGCTCCAAAAGTCCCCCGGTGCATTGCGGGACGTCGTCCACATCACCGACGCCAACATCTCCCGGGGCAAGGCCCAAAAATCCCTCTACTTGGCCTCCAAGGCCGCCCTGGAGAGTTTGACCCGCTCGCTGGCCCAGCGCCTGGCACCGGCCATCAAGGTCAACGCCGTGGCCCTGGGCCTCATCGCCGTGCGCGACCACATCCCCCCAGAGCGACGCACAGCCATGCTGAACCGCTGCGCATTGGGCATCGACCCCGGCCCCGAGGTGCTCCACCAAACCCTGCGCTACATCCTCGACAACCCCTTCCTCACCGGCGCCGTCCTTCCCCTGGACGGCGGCCGCAACGTGGTGTGAGTCCCCATCGACCCACGTCATCGCCCCTTGGGTCGGGAAATCCTCGGGCATTTGTCGGTCCTAAACCGAGATCCACCCCATCCGTCTCTCCATCCCTTGCCCACCTGCACCCTGGTTCAAAAAGCCCCCACTCACCGGCCAACATCTCTGTGAAACGTCCATGATGAGCTTCGCCTTAAAACCCCAGCTGTTTAAACGCTACCGCGATATCGCGCTGCTCGTCTTCAAATACGGGCGCAAAAAACTCATCCAATACCAAAAGTTCGATCAAATTCTCCTGGACGAAAACCTCGGCGACAAAGACCTCAATGACGGCACGCCAGAGGAGCTCGTCCGCGACCTCGAGGCCTTGGGACCGACGTTTATCAAACTCGGGCAGATGCTCTCCACCCGCCCCGACCTCCTGTCCCAGCCCTACCTCGACGCCCTAGCGCGCCTCCAAGACGACGTGGCGCCGTTTCACTTTGTAGAGGTGGAGAAAATCATCGACCGGGAGTTGGGCGTGCGGATGAATCGGGCATTTCACCAATTCGATCCCACCCCCATCGCCGCCGCCTCCCTGGGCCAGGTCCACCGGGCCCAGTTACCCGATGGGCGCTGGGTGGCGGTGAAGATCCAACGCCCCAATATTCGCCAGCTGGTCCTCGACGACTTCGAGGCCCTGCGCCAGATCATCCAAACCGTGGATCAGTACACCCAACTCGGGCGTCAATACAATTTAAGCGACATCCTGGACAACTTCCACAAAGCGCTACTGCGGGAGCTGGATTTTCGCCAGGAAGCGGAAAACCAGCGCACCCTCAAGGCGCTGTTGGCCGACACCGAGCGCTTGGTGATCCCCACCCCCATGGCCGAACTCAGCAGTTCTCGGGTGATCACCATGGAGTTCATCCGCGGCATCAAGCTCAACACCCTCACCCCCCTCCAGCGCATGGAACACGCCACGGCCGAGTTGGCGGAGATCATCTTTATCGCCTATCTCGACCAAGTGCTGGTCCACGGCTTTTTCCACGCCGACCCCCACCCGGGTAACCTGTTGGTCACCGAGGACAGCCAGCTGGCATTGCTGGATTTTGGCATGGTGGCCACCATCGACCCCGACCTCCAAGAGCATTTGCTCCATTTGCTGTTCGCCATCGCCGAGGGACGGGGTCGCGATGCCGCGCGCCACTGCATGCGTATCGGCACCTGTACCGAGGCATTTGACGAACGGGCCTTTACCAAAGGCGTCATCGAGGTGGTGAGCTACTACCAAAAGGCCAAGGCCAAACCCTTGGCCGAGGGGCAAGTGGTCATCGAACTCACCCGGGTATCGGCGGAAAGCGGCCTGCAACCCGTCCCCGAGCTGGCCTTGCTGGGCAAGGCACTGTTGAACCTGGACGAGGTCACCCGGGACTTGGATCCCCATTTCAATCCCACGGAGGTGTTACGGCTCCACGGCGAAGCCATCATGCGCAAGCGCATGGTGAGCCACTTCGCCCCGTCCCGCCTGTTGGCTTCTCTGGTGGAGACCCAGCGCCTCACCCGCCAGCTGCCCGATCGGGTCAACAACGTCCTAGAGGCGATGCTCAACGGCGACTTCGAACTCAAAGTCAACGCCCTCGACGAGGTCCAACTCACGGAGAGCCTCCAGAAAATTGCCAACCGCATCGCCGTGGGATTGGTGTTGGCGGCCTTGATTATCGGGGCGGCCATGATTATGCAGGTGCAGAGCACCTTGACCATCTGGGGCTATCCGGCGCTGGCCATGGTGATGTTCTCTCTCGCCACGGGTTGTGGCTTTTACCTGATCTTCAGCATCTTGCTCAAGGACCGCCAGCAGCACCGCCGCCGCCGCCGCAGCTGAGGAAATCAAAGCCCCGATCCCCACATATCCCTCTTGAATTGTATTCTGGTTTTTTATAAATAGTTAGAAAGAATGGGCGATTGGGTGGGCAGTTGTAAGAGCCGATAACGGTCGAACCCGCACCATCGACTATCCTCCCCCAATGGAGACCCTTGGCCTACGACAGGACGGCGTATGAGCTTTGCAACCTTTTTTTACAATGCCTCAACATCCCTGGGTCTCCAGCTCCACGGCTTGTCCCGCCGCCTCCCAATCGCTGTTGGACCCACAGTCATCGCCTTTGTCTGCGCCACCGCCTCAGTGGGCTGTACTGCCCCCCCGCCGGTCGTGGACCCGGCCTTTGTCGCAAAAATAGAAACGGCCTTGGCAGAGGGTCGGTTTACCCGGGTCATCGACCAGCTCAACCCCCTGCTCCGAGACGCCGACCAAGCCTCCCAGCTGGACAAGCCCCTGTTGATCGAGCTTTTCTTCCAGCGGGCCCGCGCCCATCGAGCCCAGGGGAATCAGCTCCGCGCCATCGACGATTACACCGTGGTGCTGCGCTTTGAGCCCCAACACCTGGAGGCTCGGCGGGCCCGAGGGATCCTCTATCGCCAGCTCCAACGCCGGGAGGCCGCCCTGGGGGACCTCAATTTGGCCATCGAAATCGCCCCCCGGGATTTGGAGGCACACCTGCAACGGGGTGACATCGCCCTCGACAAGGGCAACGGGGAAGACGCCCTGGTGGATTTCACCACGGCCGTCGAGGTGGCACCCCAAGACCACCGCGCCTTCTTCGGCCGGGGGCGGGCTCACCTGAGCCAAGGCAATCTGGAGGCGGCCATCGCCGACTTCGACGTGGCCATCGACGCCAACGACGACAACGCCACCTACTACGGCGCCCGGGCCTTTGCCCACTACGCCCAAGGTCGCTACAACAACGCTTTGGTCAATTTCAACGCCGCCGTGGCCCGCGATGCCTACGATCCCCAACTGCGCCAGGGTCGCGCCTCGGTTTACCAAGTCCTAGGGCAATTCCAGGCGGCCATCGCCGATTACAGTGCAGCTATCGCCCAGCGCTCCCAAAACCCCGAACTCTACGCCCAGCGGGGCAAACTCTACTTGCGACAGACCTTCTTCGACCGGGCCCTGGAAGACTTCAGCACGGTCATCCTCCTCGACGAAGACAATGCCGAGGCCTACGAGCAGCGGGGCTTGGTCTATTTCTATAAAGGCCTCAACGCCCAGGCCATCGCCAATTTTGACAAGGCCCTGCATCTCGAACCCCAACGCGCCTCGCTCCACTATCATCGCGCCCGGGTGTTGGCCACGGCGACCCGCTACCGCAGGGCAGTGGCCTCCCTCGACAAAGCCATAGCCCTGCGCCCCGATTACACTGAAGCCTATTACCACCGGGGGGTTATCTACGAATACCTCGGCGAGCGGGAAAACGCCGTGGAGAATTTTCGCCAAGCGTGGTCTCTAGACCCGGGCCACAAACCCACCCAGGAAAAATTGCAAGCCTTGGGGATTTTAGAGGGGGCATTGTTGCCCTTGGGTACTCTCGACGGCAACGGGGCCTGAGTTTTCCCATGGGGAGTTGCCTCCCCAAACTTCACAATTCCCAAAAACGTCACGCCAAACTACAAGATGCCCTTGGGCTCCCACTCGGGCTCAATGACGAGTGTGGAGCGCCGCCGGCAGGCGGTGGCCAGATCCATTAGGTGGTATTCCATCTCGGTGACCACCTCGTGGATGCGGCGGATCTCCCGCAACCCAGCGATGATATCCATGTTGATATCCAACCCCTTGTGCCACTCTTGGGCCTCGGCCCGGGCCAAGAGCTCCAAGAGGGGCTCCTCGCGGCGCGGCGTCGTTCCCAGGCACTCCACCAACTCGTAGAGTCGCCGCCGTTGTCTCTCCAGCCACTCTTCGTAGAGGTGGTAGAGCTCCAAACCGTCTTCGATGGAATAGGCTTGGTAGCGAAACTTGCGCTTGAGGTCCTCGAAGGTACTGCGGCGGTTGATCTCCGCCATTTTCCAACGGGCGATGGTGTACTGCACTTGTACGGGGAGAAAATCGACCCCGGTCTGGACCTTCTCCAGGAGATAATTGAGGTCGTTGGCCTCGGTGTCGGTCTCTTGGCCCAACTCGTCGATGCGTTGCCGCAGGCGCAAGATCTCCCGCTCCGACGGCTGTAACGGGTCGGGTTGGGGACGGGACGGGCCGCTGTAACTGCGCTCATTGGGATCGTCTTTGGTCCGCTCCCAATCGGCGAGTTCGGTGTCGATGGCGATAATTTGGGCCTGGAGTTGGCGTTCTAGCTCCCGCTCCTGGCTCTCGGACTCCCGGAGGGATTGTTGCGCCTGGGTGGCTTCGTTGCGGGCCCAATCCGTCAGGGCCCGGTCGATGGCCTCCCGCTCGGCCGCCGCCACGGCGTCTTGGTAGCGCAGCTGGCGGCGATGGGCCTCCCGTTGGCGCATGGTTTCGGCGCGCAACGCTTCGAGCTTGGCCACCTGTTCCCGGGCGGCCTCCAAGCGGCGTTGTTGGCCCGAGTCGGCCTGCTGGCGCCGTTCGCGGCGCTTTTGCTCCAACCGCTCCCGCCGCCGGCGCGCCTGGACAGTGACTATTTTGCCAAAGCCGTAAAGGCCGACCACCACTACTAAGGTCAGACCCACGGCCACGCCGTGGTTGTGTATAAATGTGACCATGAAACCTGTGCTCACCGAGGTGAACTGCCGCCCATCACAACGAGCGCTGAGAGAGCCATTGTCATCCTTGATATCCAAAGTACCCGGCCTTGGTGTCCCGGGGATATTTTACAACCCCAGGACGAGCCGGTGATGATTGCCGATCCTCCTCGAACAGGATAGCATCGTCAACGCTCTAGTTTCAGCCATGGCGAAAAACCCTTCCCCTCGCCCCGCTCCCCTGGGCACAGCCCAATGCCTGGCGGCCCGTAAAATCCTCCGCAAACCATGTACGCCACACGCCTTTTGGAAAGCCTCATCATGCCCCCCAGTGGGCCTTTGCTCCTGGTGGCGCTGGGGGTCGTTCTCCAGCGCCCTAGACCACGCCTTGCCAAGGGCCTTTTGGGCGCGGGCCTGGTCACACTCTACGCCGCAAGCCTTCCCTTGACCGCCGAGGGCCTGTGTAGCCTACAACAGCGCTTTACCCCACGCCCCGTGGAGGAGGTGGCAGCCGAGGCCAAGGCGCGCGGTGCAACATTGATCGTGGTCTTGGCGGGCGGCCTCCATCGAGGGGCCGCCGAGTACGGCGCCGACTACCAACTCAACGCCTTTACCTTGGTGCGGCTGCGTTTTGCCGCCAAGCTGGCTCGAAGCTTGGACTTGCCGGTTTTGGTGAGCGGCGGTCTGGGCCTTGGGGACCCCCCAGGTCCCAGGGAGGCCGAACTCATGGCCCGGGTCTTGGAAGACGAATGGCAGCTGGGGGTGACCCTACACCGGGAAACCCGCAGTCAATCCACCTGGGGCAACGCCTTCGCGACCGCGGCAAGGCTTGCCGACCTCGAGATAGATCGACGGCGCCCGGTGGTGTTGGTGACCCATGCCCTCCACATGGCTCGCGCTGTCCAGGTGTTTCGCTATGCCGGTCTCGAGCCCTTGCCCGCGCCGACGGCGGCCTTCGAGGCCAGCCCCGACCCCATGGACTGGCGGGACTGGCTACCCCAAGTGGGGGCCCTGGGGAGGGTCAACTATGCCCTCCACGAGATCCTGGGCCAGGGTTTTTACGCCCTGCGCCACACCGCGGGGGTTGGAATCAACCCTAGAGACCTTCGGCCTTGAGGGTTTGGGTCAAACGCTCGAACTCTCGCTTGACGGCGATGTTGCGAAACGGCCTCAGAGGTGGCACATCCAGGGTCAACAACCGCTCCAAACGCCGCTGGCTGACGTCGAGGAGGGCCACCAATTCCCCCGATAACGCGGCCGTTTGGTAGGTATTCTCCGCCACGGCGATGTCGTCCAACAACCGTTCCCGCGCCGCCTCCACTTCCCACACCTGGGATTTGAGAAATCGCTTGTAGAGCTCGGCGGTGCGCAGGGTCAAGGTCTGGGCCTCCCGGTTGGCCAACAGGATCCGGCTGCGGCTCTCATCGGCCATGGGGGGTGGGGCGTCCAGTAGCCGTTCGGTCTCGGCCTGGAGGCCGATGGTCTTGGCCATGAGGGTGTCCAGGGCCACCAGATAGCGGTGGTCGATGGCATCGATCAACTGTTGGTGTTGGCGCTCCATGGCCTTGAGCATCACCCCGTAGAGGCCGTAGTAGCGCTGGGCCATGGCGATATCCTCATCGCTGTCGGCCACCAGGCGTTCCAACAGCGCCACCAATTCCCGGGCCCTTTCCGCCACCAACGCCAAATCGATGACCTCGTCGCCCACGACGGTGGCCAGGAGAAATTCCACTTGGGCATCGTCCAGGGGAAGGCCCTCAGCGCGCAGTGCGGTCTTGAAGTCCCCCTTCAGGTTCGCCAAAGCCCGTTGCTCATCCCGCAGAGTGGCGCGCGCTTCCTCCAAGGCGCGGTCGATATCGGCCTTGGTGTCGCGCCACCAAGCCCTGTCCGGCGCCGATACCCGCTCCCGACGCAGGTCGGCGATGCGCCGTTGGTGGGAGGCGATGGCCGCCTCCAGTTGGCGGCGCCGGTGGCGCAAATCGTCGAGGGCCGAAACCTTGAGTCGGTCGACGATTTGGTCGAGGAGTTCGTGGATGGCCCGGCGGTTGGAGGCCCGGTTGGCCCCCCACAGGGCCTGGGGGGGCAATTGGTCGTGGCGCTCTTCGAGGGTCAACACCGTCTCGAGGTCATCCACCACCTCGTCCCACATGGCCACGGGTGACCCCCAGCCCTGGGGGACGCCCCCCAGCAAAACCACAGCCCCGACGAGTAGGACGAGATACCCTTTGGATTGCAAGATAATCATTGAGACACAGACCTCCCGAAATTGTGGTGGAATGGACGGCGCGGCGCGTCCCTTGGAATGGACTACACTGAAGTCAAACCCCCAGGGGACGTCGATTTACCACCCGAGCTGAATTCGACGATGAGCACTTGAGGAGATGAACAGCGTGAAGCGCAGGTACGCCCCTTGGGCGTGGCTTTTGGTGACCTTTGCGGTCCAAGGCCCCGCCGCCATTTTTCAAGCGAGCCAGGCCGAAGAGCTGGTCATCGGCGTCAGTCAGTATCCCTCTAACCTCCACCCCCATTTAGAACCCATGCTGGTCAAGGTCTACGCCTTGGGTTTGGCATTGCGTCCCATCACCGCCTACGACCAGGATTGGCAACTCACCTGTATGTTGTGTACCGAGTTGCCCACCTTGGAAAACGGCGGCGCCACCATGGCCACTACGCCCGACGGGGAGGCGGGCATCGCCGTGACCTATAGCATCGACCCCGCCGCCCGCTGGGGGGATGGTGTACCCGTCACCGTCGACGACATGCGCTTCACCTGGGAGGCCGGTCGCCACCCCCAGTAGCGGTTTTGTGGCGTGGCGAGCAACCGCCGCAGCTATTATGGTGGACCCCTAGAACCACACCCATACACACGTTATTTTTACACGCCCAACTGTGGCTTAT
>JBHJHK010000009.1:0-4644 GCA_050330975.1 Candidatus Competibacterales bacterium
GTCCAAAACCTTGAGGCCATCGGCCCCCATGGGGGCGTAGGCCTGGGAGATGGCCGCCACCGGGGGGCCAGCGGGGATATTCATTCCCTCGATGGTGCCGTTTTGCAGCGCCTCGGCGCTGGGGGTATAGCCCAAGTACACCAGGTCAAAGGTCCCATCGGGGTCGATCCCCAGGTTGGAGAGGATCTCCCGCCCCGAACCCTCGGTGCCGGAGTTGCGTCGCCCGATGGAGAACTTAGCGCCGTCAAAGGCCGCGAGATCCACGATGGTGCCGGTGTCCACCCGATCCGAGGCCACCACAAAGTGCTCGACGTTTTGCCACAACATGGTGATGGAGCGCAGGTGCTTTTGGGGACCTTCGGCGGCCACCTGGCCCTCGCCCTCCCAGGCCCAGGCGCCGTAGAGGCCCTGGAGGATGGCGAATTGGGCTTGCTTTTCCCGCAGCAGTTTGACGTTTTCCCCGGAACCGGCGCTGGAGATGGCCGAGAGGCCGATGCCGGTGCCCGGCTCCAGTTTGACCTTGGTCAAGGTGGCGATGGCCACCCCCACGGGGTAGTAGGTGCCCCCGGTGGTGGCCGTGGCCAGGATGTAGGATTCGGCCGAAGCCAGGGCGGCCGTGGCCGCCAGCGCGGCGGCGGCGACAAAACGGCTCACAAATGACACGGACATGACGAGCTCCTCACGGTAGTGATGGTTTGGGCTGGGGTTATTCCCCTTCGTCGACGCCGAGGCCAGGGACGGCGAGGGCCGCCCCCGCCCCTGCCAGCGCCGGGTGGGGGGCTTGGATGACAAAACAGGGGATGGCTGCCAAGTAGCCTTGAAAGCGCCCCTTGGCCTCAAAGCGCAGCCGAAAGGCCGAAGCGGGGAGAACATCGATCAACCGCCCGACGATCCCTCCCCCCAAGTAAACACCACCTCGCGCCCCCAAAGTCAACGCCAGGTTGCCCGCCACGGTGCCAAGGGCGGCACAGAAGATCTCCAGGGCTTCGATGCACAGGGGACAGCTGCGATCCAAGGCCCGTTGGACCACGGCGGCGGGCTCTGGGGCTGCCGGGGTTTGTCCCTCGAGCTGGGCCAGGGTGTGGTAGAGCTGGACCAACCCCGGGCCACTCAACAGGGCCTCAGCGGACACGTGGCCCCGCTTGGCCTCCAACGCCACGACGACGGTCCGCTCCCGGGGGGTGGTGGGGCTGTAGGTGACGGGTCCCCCCTCCCCCTCGATGGGCACCCAACCACCGCCTGCGGGCAATAGCCCCGACACCCCCAACCCCGTCCCGGGACCCAACAACGCCTTGGCCTTGCCGGGAACCGCCGCTCCACCCCCCACGGGAACCAAGTGGTGGCGGGCAAGCCCCGGCACCGCCAACGCCAGGGCCGTAAAGTCATTGAGGACGAGGAGCCGCTCCAGGGCCAACTGGCGGCGCAGGGCCTTTACCGAGAACCGCCAGTGGTGGTTGGTCATCTGGATCCAGTCGTCGGTCACCGGCGTTGCCACGGCCATGGCCGCCACCTTGGGCCGGGGCGGCGGCGTCCCTGCCAAATAGTGCTCCACCGCCGCCGCCACGTCGGGGTAATGGGCACAGGTCAACACCGCCTCGGCGTGGAGTTCGCCGTGGATCAGCCGGGCGAAGCGGGCGTTGGTGCCGCCGATATCGGCCACTAGGGTGGGAACGACTCTGGGATCCATGGCGGGGGGAGTGCCCATGGGACCGACTCAATGCCTCCCCCGCCCCTCAGGGGCGGCGGGCGGCATAGTGTCCTCGAAAGCGCAACGCCACGGCGTCATCCCCTCCATCGGGCACCTGGACCATCAATGTCCAACGGGCACGCCCCTGATTTTGGTAGGCGGCGACAAAGGCCGCCTCGGCCCCGGGATCGGGGCGCAGGCAAAGGGCGGTGATGGCGGTGCCCACAGGCCGCAAGTAGTCCAGTTCGCTGTGGGCCACCACGATCTCGGCTTCGGTCTCACCCGCCTCCCGGAGCACCATGTAACAGGTGGCCCAGGCGGCGAGGCTGGCAATGGCCGCCAGGCTGCCGCCAAAGGCCGTGCCCTTGTCGTTGCAATTGGGGGCCAAGGGAGCCGTCAAGGCCAGGCCTCGTTGGTCAAAGTAGAGAAAACGCACCGCCATGGCCCGGCTCAAGGGCACATGACGGGCGAGGAACGCGTCGACGGGGTGGCAAGACGGGGCGTCTGGGGTCACGGTGGGCGGTCCAGAGGTCGCTATAAGGTCAACGGGGTCACGGCGTCAGGAGGTGGCCAGGGCCAAGGTGCGGCTCACCGCTTCGGCCAACTCCAAGGGGCCAAAGGGCTTGAGGAGCAGCGGCCGGCGGGGCACCTCGGTCACGTGTTCGCTGTAGCCGGTCATCAACAGCAACGGGATATGGGGGCGGTGGGCCGTCATCCACGCTTCAAGACCCAAGCCATCCATGGACCCGGGCATGACGATATCGCTCAACACCAGATCCACGGCGGCGCCACTGTCTAGAAACGCCAGGGCCTCCTCGGCGTCATTGGCGGCCCGGGGGCGATAGCCAAACTGGTGCAGGGTGCGGGTGATGAACAACTGGACGTCGTGCCGGTCCTCCACCACCAGTATCGCTTCGCCGCGCCCCCGAGTCACGGGGGCAGTGGCGGAGTTCGGCGGCCCCGGGTTCTCCTGGGGCGCGGCCTCGACGGCGGTATGGAACAACAGCGCCCGGGTGCCCTGACCCGGCTGGCTCTCCAGGACAAACAGGCCGTCGTTGGCTTTGGCAAAGCGCTGGACGGAACTCAAGCCCCGGCCCGCCCCCTGGCCGCCCTTGGTGGTAAAACACGGCTCGGTAGCCCGAGTCAGGGCCTCGGGGGTCATGCCGGCGCCGTTGTCCACCACCGCCAGGCAGGCGTAGAACCCCCCGGTGAGCCCGGGGCGATCCTCGGCCCCAGCCCCCCCTGGCGGTGGGGGGTCACCGCCAAGGCGATCCGTCCACCGGAGGGAAGGGCATCCCGGGCATTGGTCACCAGATTGAGCAGTGCCGCCTCCAACTGGTGGGAATCGGCGTGGAGGGTGAGGTGAGGATCGGCCAATTCGGTGACCAAGGTCACCTCGTCGCTCAACAAACGCCGGGCCAAGCGGGCGAACTTGGGCAAGAAATCGGCCAGGGCCAGGGGCTGGCGCTGGGCCGACTGGTATTGGGACACCGCCCGCAACTGCTGGATGAGGCTGGCGCCGTGGTGGGTGGCACTCAGGGCGTCTTCGATCATCTCTCGCTGGTCGGCATCCCCTGCGGCTTGGCTCAACAGCTCCAAGTTGCCCCGCACCACCTGGAGGACGTTGTTGAAGTCGTGGGCGACCCGCCCGGCCATTTGCCCCACCATCTCCAGCTTGGAGGAGCGCAGGCGTTGTTCCTCCAGGCGCAAGCGATCGCCGATGTCGAGTTCGAGGACGTAAAACCCCACCACGGCGCCAGCCACTCCCCGTTGGGGCACGTAGTGGACCTCCAACTCCCGCGGGCCTTCGGGGGTTTGCCGGGTCATCTGGCAACACTGGGGCGCCCCGGCCAAGGCTTTCTCGATGTGGGGGGCCACCGCCTGGTAGGCGACATCCCCCAAAATGGTGCGCTGGCTCTCCCCTAGGAGGGCGGCGGAATCGCCGCCCAACGAGCGGGCGGCGGCGGCGTTGACAAAGCCAAAGCACTCGTCGGCGTCACAGTAGTAGATGGCCGCCGGCAGGGCATCGGCCAGGGTGTGGAGTTGGGCGTTGCGGGTCTGGAGTTGGCGACCCAAGCGCTGGCGTTCAACGGTGGTCGCGGCGATGGCCGCCAGGTCGGTAAGGCTTGCGATCTGCTCCGAACTCCAAACCCGCGGCCGGTGGTCGATGGCGCAAAGGCTCCCCAAGACGGCGCCGTCTCGGTCCCTCAGGGGCACCCCGGCGTAGGCGACGACTTTTAGGGCTTCGATGGCGGCGTTGGTGGCCAAGCGGGGGTCGAGGCGCGCGTCTTCGACGATCAATGGCTCGCCGCTGGCCACCAAGTACTGGCAAAAGGAGTGGCTCAACGGCGTACAGCGCTCCGTGGCCCAGGGTTCGGAGAGCCCCTGCTGGCTTTTGAAAAACTGATGGTCCTCGGCCACTAGACTCACCAGGGATACCGGAGCTGCCAGCAGTTGGGTGGCGAGGCGGGTGAGGCGGTCGAACTCTGGGTCGGGGAGGGTGTGCAACAGCGCCGTCTCTTCAAGGGCCCGGAGGCGCCCGGCATCGGCCAGGGCGGTTTTGAGCTGGAAACTGTTGACGGCGGTGTCGAAGTGGTCCATGCGCGTAAAGCTCCATTGGCAGCAGTCGACCAGAGTACCATGGCCTCCGTAATCGGGATCTTCTAGACCACAGTTTGGGGGTCGGCGGTATTGTTGTTGGATCTAGTGGGGCGGTGCTTTAGAGATGGGGGTGCTCCTTTAAGGTACAACAATGGATAGTAGAGCGACATTAAACAAGGCCCAGTTAGAGATTAAAGGTTATATCGCTTTATGGTAAGGCATGAGGGTGCAACCTTGATATGATGATTTATAGAGTCATAGGAAAACCGTAGCGATCGAGCTTGCTCCAAAACTGTGACCAGCGAAGGTCACTCATCACTAACGCACGCAAGGTGATTACCCCATCCGCCCCCGGT
>JBHJHK010000010.1:0-16477 GCA_050330975.1 Candidatus Competibacterales bacterium
GGCGGACCCGGCCTGGGCGGAGCCGAAGATATCGCGCCCATCCAACGCCCGGGGGATGGCTGGGGGTTGGATGGGGGGGGGGGCTTGGTACTTCATCCGGGCCAAAGAGTGGGTCAGCACCGGGCTGAGGCCGAAGTCCTCAAAGGTTGCCATTATAGAACGAGTCCTTGATCGGTTGCGCGCAGCCACCGAGAGCCCCGGGGAAGGTCACCTCCGCGCCGTCGCCGGGTAATGGTCGCTGCTTAAAAATCGTTTCCCTAAGGGGGCGCCTGGGGATTCCCTCATTATTGTTGGGCGGTGCTACACCGCGCTCTACAACCCGTCGGTTGGCGGAGTCGCCCTGGAGGCTACCCGCAACATATGGCGATGGACCTTTGTAAAGGCGCTCAGTAGAAACGGCTGTTGGCCACACCCACCGGAGGTGGGACTGCCTTCGAAGTTTGACAGCGGCACACTTTTCTAGAGGTTGGGGCCAGAGTAGACCGAGGTGCCCTGGGTAGAGCGGGAAGTTTTGGCGTTGAGGAAACGATATTTAACAGCCTTTAGACCAAAGCGTCGCGCCCGGGAGGAGTATCAAACTACGGCGCGACACTAGCAGCTTTTTCGGTTGCGGTCAATGAAATAGCCGTGGTGTCACCGGGTCCAGCAACCGGTCCAGGGCCCGTTGTCCCGGCATTGGGTATCCGCCGCCGAAGGGGTTGGCGCCGGTTTTACGCCGTGGTCTCGGCGAAGAAGCGGACAAAGGCCGCGGCGGTGGCCGCGGGGCACTCCTCCTGGGCAAAGTGGCCGGCGTCCACCGCTTCCCCCGTCACCTGTTCGGCCCAGCGGCGCCACAGGCTCAAGGGATCACCCGTGGCGGCGGGAAAGCCGTCTTGGGCGTAGACCAAGTGCAGGGGTGCTCGGATCTTGCGCCCGGCGTCCCGGTCGGTGGCGTCCCTTTGCCGGTCGATCCCCGCCCCGGCCCGGTAGTCCTCGCACAAGGCCTCGATGCGCTGGGGATCTTGGAACAGGTCGTCGTTTTCCATGGTGTGCCCTCGGGGGTCTGGGGTCAGGGCGGCGGGGGTCACATGGTCCAGCCGCCGTCGATGACTTGAACCGTGCCCGTGGTGTAGGCCGATTCGTCGGCGGCCAAATAGACCACCAATGCCGCCACTTCCTCGGCGCGGCCCAGCCGCCCCATGGGTTGCCGCCCGACGAATTGCTCCAGCACCGCCTGGTAGTCTCCCCCCTGGGCGCGGATGCGCTCCTCTAGGGATGGGGTGGCCACGGTGCCGGGGCAGATGGCGTTGCAGCGGATACCGTCCTTGACGTAGTCCCGGGCGATGGATTTGGTAAGGCCGATGACGGCCGCCTTGGTGACCCCGTAGACAAAGCGGTTGGGGGCCCCGGTGATGCTGGAGGCCACCGACGACATGTTGATGATGGAACCGCCCCCCCGGGCGATCATGGCCGGCAACAACGCCTTGGTGAGGCGGTAGACCGAAGTGACGTTGAGCTGGAGGGACAAGGCCCAGGCCGCCTCGTCGCAGTCGAGGAGGGTGCCGTGGTGGACAAAGCCGGCGCAGTTGAACAGCACGTCCAACCCGCCCACTTCATCGGCCACCGCTTGGACAGCCGCGCCGTCGGTGACGTCCAGGTACCGGGTGTTGAGGTTGGGATGGCGGCCCTTGAGGTCCTCCAGGGCCTGGGCATTGATATCGGTGGCCAACACTTGGGCGCCTTCGGCCGCCATGGCCAAGGCGCTGGCCCGGCCGATGCCAGCGCCGGCGGCGGTTATCAACGCGCGCTTGTCTTGTAGGCGCATGGAAATCCTCCTGTGGGGGTGATCTTGATAAATTAGTGGGTCAACGACTGAGATGCGAGGGATGCCCCCCCCCAGGGTGGCCACCCGGGAAGCCCTGTTGGCCTGGACCCAAGACCCCGGGGCGTTCCGCGCGGCCCTAACGGCCTTCTTCGACCCCTTTTGGTCCATCGAGCCCTTGAGTTCAGCCCAGGTCGACCGGCTCCGGGCGGTCATCCACCCCGAGATCCGCATCTCCCCACCGCCGCGGCCCGCCGCCGTGGCGACGGCCAAGGACGAAGCGGTGGCGGACCCCGTCGCAGACCTCAAGGTCTTGGACAGGCGCCAAGAGGCCAACGCCCGGCGCATCCTGGCGGCCTATCTAAAAAGCGCGTTGGCCGTGACCACCCCCACGGTCAAAGTCGGCCACTTCGACGCCTGGGCCCGGGACAACGGGGTGAGTCGCAAGGATAAGGAAGACAGTCGAGCCCTGGGACAACGGCTGCTGGCCAAGCTCGAAGGGGGCGAGGCGGTGGACTCGGGGTACTACCAGTCGGTGTTGATCGACGAGGCCCAGGATTTCGAGGCCAGTTGGTTTCAGTGCGTCCTCGCCGCCATGGAGGAGCCCTTGGACGGCGATTTGCTCATCGTCGGCGACGGGAGTCAGGGGCTCTATGGCCAGCGGCCCTTCACCTGGCGCGACGTGGGGGTCCAAGCCCAGGGGCGGACCATCAATCTGCGATTTGACCTGGATAAAAACTACCGCAACAGTCGAGAGATCGTCGAGTTGGCGGCGCTGTTTGCCACGGCGCCCCCGGGGGACGACGTCCAAGACGGCGTCGGCGCCCTCCAGGTGGACCCCGCCAAGTGCCCGCGGACCACGGGTATCAAACCCTTGCTGCTGTCCTTGGACCAGCGGGTCCTCGAATTTCAACAGGTGACCAAGCTCGTCAAAGAACGCCTGGACGGCTACTGGCAGGGACAGACCATTCCCCCCGTGGCCCCCCACGACATCGCCATTCTCTATCCCTGGCTATCTGGCCAAGAGAAGCCTTTGCTTCGCGAACTCCTCAAGGGTCTCAAGGACCTCACCGAGGTGGTGTGGTTGAGCGATCCCGATGACCGCCGGGCCCGTACCCGGGTGGGAGACCCCGGGGTCAAGGTCCAGACCATCCACTCCGCCAAGGGCCTGCAGTACAAAGCCGTCATTCTCATGGCCCTAGACCATCTCCCCACACCGTTTGACGACAGCGACGAAGCGACAGATGCCCGCTTGCTCTACGTGGGACTCACCCGACCCGAGGACTATTTGGCCCTCACCGCCAGCCGCTCGTCGGCCTTTGTGGAGCGCATTGCCCGGTCGGGGAAGGTGGTGGTGATTTGAAGGAAAGGCCATGGGCCGTGGACTAACCATCAGCTGATGGCCACTCGTCGGCGTCGTCCCGGGTTTCCAACAAGGTCAAGCCATGGTGGTTGATGAGTTCAAGGCGCTGACGGATGGGGTAAACGTCTCCGTAGAGCAAAAGTGGAAGTTTGTGTTCAAAGGCCCGGATCACTCGGGTAAATTCACTGGAGTCAAAGCGAACTTTGAGCCGACGCAGTTTGCCATCGATCAATGCTTGTAAAGTAGCGTTGCCGTCGAAGTCTTGAACGCCGCGATCCAGATTGAGGACGTAGCCCATGATAGCCGTTTCCATCAGGGGTTCGCTTTTGCGGTAGATATCAGCGGCTTCGTTGAGGACGTCCACCAGTTCATGTTGGAAGTTCACTCGGGGGTTGGGGCGGTTTGCCGGGCGGGCCAGGGCCCAGTGGAGGGAGACCTCTAGTCCATGGCCAGCGGTAGCTAGTTTGGCAACGGCTTCGCAGAGGTTGGCGTTGACGCCGTCGGCCAAGGCGTCGTCAAAAGGCTTGAAATCGCCACTGGCCAAGGCCTGTTCGGCGGCGCGACGGGCGGATTGCAAGGCCTTACTCAGCCGCAGAGTGACGCGACGGGCGAAGGGCTCATCGTCGAAATCAAGGGCGAGTTGTTGACCGCGGCGCAGCCCGGGATTGACGGGCGATAGGACGTTGAGTATATAGCTACCGCGTTCAGTTTGGCCGAGGCGTACCGTTTCCAGGTATTCCATGGCCCGGCTGAATTTGCGGCTGTGGTGGTACTGGCGGTGGGGGTCGATTTCGGCGCACGCTGCCGCCAGCATCAAGTTTTCAGCTTCGCGGTAGAGCGTGACGCCGTCACTGATGGAAATATTGCCCCGTTCATCAGCGTGGAGGGCTCGCAGACGGATGGTGTCGGCGCCGGCGGTGCTGAGGTCGCGGTAAATGGCCCCCTCGGAGCGACCTTCGGCGCCGGCTAGAGTGGCGATGGCCTCGGCGATGCGGGCCCCATAGTCGGCGATGTCGCGGGTTTTGGGGACTAGGATCTCGCACTGCTGGCCGTCGCCTGAGTGGGTATACACCATGCCAAAGGGACCGTAGTCACCGGTGTTTTGCCAACCTTGGGTATCGAGGTAGGCCTTGAGGTTGACCCAGTTGATGGCCTCCAGGGCGGCTTTGTCGGTAATTTGGATGTTCATAAGGGATTTCCCTCGTTGGCGTTGTGCATCAAACGCGCCAAGGAATGGCCGTCAAATATCTGAGACCTGGGTATATGCACAGTGACAGTGGTGTTGTTATCAGTGGCTTTGGCGTTAGCAAGAGATAACCAGTAGCCACAGTGGCGTAGAATCAATTCCTCCTCTTGGTTGTGGAGTAACCACTGCATCTCGTTTTCGGGAACTAGGACAATGATGAGTATGCGGGGCACCAAACAATCACTGCGCAAGTCATTGTAATTTTTTAAAGACAAGGGAAAGGCTAATTGATCGCTTCGCATCAATGGTCTGGCAGTGGCTTTGACTTGGAAATCGATGCGTGGTCTTCGACCTGTGTGGCTGATGAGAGTACCGTCGATACTTTCGCGGTCGAGTTTGGGCTCAGCGACGTCGAAACCAGCATGGGCAGCAATAGCTTGGATATAGGCTAAGGAAAAACGCTCTTTTTTGTCGTTAGGTGACATTGATGCGCAGCCTCAATGGTTTTTTCTAGATAGCGAATGCGGATCTTGTCGAGCATGAACCTGGAAAGCTGAACGTCGCAAGCTTAGGCCAAGTTTTGTGAGTTTTTTAGGTAGACCTGGTAGGTCTCGATGGCTGGCATGGCATCATCCATGTCCTCGCTAAAATTAGCTACTTGGTCCGAACCTAAAGGTGACAGACGAGTGGGTTCTCCGGACACTCCAGAGACATACTCGGTCTCCCACTCTCCCAAATCTCCCCCCTCGGCCAGGAGTGTCGTCCTCCCCTCAAAAATACCCCTCGCGCTTTTTCTCCTCCATGGAACCCCCCTCGTCGTAGTCTATCACTCGCCCTTGACGCTCCGAGGTGCGGGTGGTGAGCATCTCTTCGATGATGGCGGGGACGGTGTGGGCCTGGGAGAGAATGGCACCGGTGGAGGGATAGCAGCCCAGGGTGCGAAACCGCACCTCCTGTTCCTCGGGTATCTCCCCGGGCGTCAGGGGCAGGCGCTCGTCCTCCACCATGATCAAGGTGCCGTTGCGGACCACCATGGGGCGGCGTTTGGCAAAGTAGAGGGGGGCCACGGGGATCTGCTCGAGGTGGATGTAGAGCCAGACGTCGAGTTCCGTCCAATTGGAGAGGGGAAAGACCCGGAAGGACTCGCCGCCGTTGAGGCGGGTGTTGTAGAGCCGCCAGAGCTCGGGGCGCTGATTTTTGGGATCCCACTGGTAAAAGCGATCGCGAAAGGAAAACACCCGCTCCTTGGCGCGGCTCTTTTCCTCGTCCCGCCTAGCACCCCCCAAGGCGGCGTCAAAGCCGTAGTGGTCTAGGGCCTGCTTGAGGGCCTCGGTCTTCATGACGTGGGTGTGGCGCTGGTGACCGTGGTCGATGGGGTTGATGTTGGCCTTGATCCCCTCCTGATTGATCCACTCGATGACCTCCACCCCCCGCTCCTGGGCGATCCAATCGCGAAATTGGATCACCTGGTGGAACTCGTAGGTGGTGTTGACGTGGAGCAGGGGGAAGGGCAGCCGGCCGGGGTAGAAGGCCTTCTCGGCGAGGCGCAGCATGGCCATGGAGTCTTTGCCGATGGAGAATAACAGCACTGGACGCTGAAATTCGGCGGCCACCTCGCGGATGATCTGGATGCTCTCGTTCTCCAGTTGCTGGAGGTGGGTGAGGAGATAGCGGTGGTCCACGGTCGGTGTCGGTATCCAAGGGCTGGGGGGCATGGAATGATGATGCCACAACTCGGCGCCCCATCGGCAGCGCTCTGGTTACCGAGCCCCCTTTGGGATCCTCGTCGCTGGCGGGGAAGAGCCCCTGAAGAGCGAGACTTCGGCACTCAAAGGCAATCCCCAGTGATTGTCCAACGGGAGGCCCCTGGTGAGGTTCGTCGCCGGGGATCTGTCGTTGTTGTCAGCCCCCGCCGGGGGCGGAGACTTCCGACCGAGTCTGCTCCAACAGCCACCTGACAAAGTGCCTCACCTGGGGGTCGCGGTCTCGCACCGTCGAGCGCACCAGGTAGTAGCCTTGATGGCTGGCCACCGTTTGGGGTACGGGGCGCACCAAGCGATGGGTGGCGAGTTCTTCCTCCACCAGGAACAACGGCACCAACGCCACCCCCAGGTGGGCCATGGCGGCGGCGATGGCCATGTAGTAGTGCTCGAAGCCCAAGGTCTGCTGGGTGTTTAAATCCCCAGGGCCCACGGCGGTGGCCCAGGTTCCCCAGTCGGCGTGGCGGGTGTGGCACTCCAATAGCGTGCAGGCCTTGAGGTCTTCGAGGCCGTTGATCGGTTGGTTCGCCAGGTAGTTCGGGGTGCAAACCGGGGCGATTTGCTCGCGCATAATCCGATCGGCCACGGGCAAATCGTCGCCCCTGGCGCCCTGGCGGGGGTCGCCAAATACGATGGCCACGTCCAGCTCCCGCAAATCCCACTCCACCCCGTAGCGACCGCGGCCCATGGAGATCTGGAGGGTGACGAGGTCGATGACGATCTCGGGGAATTGGCGGCGAAATCCCCCTAGGCGCGGCACTAGCCAGCGGGTGCCAAAGGTGGGCAGGGTGCCGATGCGCAGGGCGCGCCCGGGGTGGGGGTGGGCCAGGATTTCCAGGGTCGCCCCCTCCAGGAGGTCCAGCGCCCGCTGGACGGCTTCCAGATAGCGCATACCCCCCTCGGTGAGGGCGAGGCCCGCGGGCTGGCGTTCGAACAACCGGGTACCCAGCCGCCCCTCCAGGGTTTTGATCTGGCGGCTGACGGCGCTCTGGGTGAGGTTGAGTTCCCGGGCCGCCGTCGTGAAGCTCAAATGGCGGGCTACGGCCTCAAAGGTGGGTAGCGTCTGGAGGGGAAGGCGGATGCGCGCCACGGCATTGATCTCCTCGCCCGCGAAACCCCAACGGATCGAGCCCATGCGTTTTGGTCATGGCCCCAGAAATAAATAGCGTTTTTCCCAAGACCACCGGGATCCATAAGCTACGCCAAAGATCCGTCGATGACCACGGCGGTGGCATTCACGGCAATCCCGGGAGATTATCCATGGACAGTTCGCAAGATGTAGTGCTTTACCTGGAGGAGGGGTTTGACGACGGCGGCCCGGGCAACAGCCGGGGGAGACGCCTGTTAAATTTGGCCCTGGAGCGTTGTCGTCAACTCCGGGGCAAGCTCATTGTTTCGGGGGTGGTACCTGGTCACGCCATGCCCTGGGTGGCGAGCTTTTTCCCCCAGGACCCCGTGGCCAACACCTGTCGCCTGCTCCATGGGCGGCTGCGACGCTGGGGCACCCAGTGGGTGCCGCGGGATGTGCCGTGGCAGGTGGCGGTCCAGGTGGGGGGGGTTGCCGGATCGTTGGGGCGCATCGTCCAGGGTAGCCGGGTGGGCCTGGTGGTCATGGCGGGCTCGACCGCCGTTCCCCCGGCCTGGGACGCCTGTCCTTTGTTGGTGCTGGACGAGGCGACGGGCAGCGTTGCCGAGGGAATTTAAACGTTGCAGGGCGAGGGGGGCACACACGCCCCCTGGGGCTGGAGAGGCTACAACGCCCGGTGATTTGGGGCGAGGTAGAGGGCACAATACGGTGTACATTTTTGGCTTACTCCTTCAACTCATGGTGGACGCGGGAGGACTCGAACCTCCAGGGCCCGAAGGCACGGCGTTTACAGCGCCGCTCGCTACCCGTTACGGTCTACACGTCCCAAAACAGCGGAGGGGGCGGGGATCGAACCCGCACGGGACCCATGGCCCCACCCCGGATAGCAACCGGGTACCGCCGCCGGCCATCGGTTGGCCCCTCCAAAAAAATGATCAAAATGTCAAATAATAACCAAGCATAAGGAACGGGAATCGAACCCGCGCGGGACGCAAGAGCCCCACCCTGGATAGCAACCGGGTACCGCCGCCGGCCATCGGTTGGCCCCTTGGGAAAAAGATCAATAAAAAAGCCCCTGTAGCAGTAGCTAGAGGGGCTTTTATGGGCCGTTTGAACGATTTCTTCAGGCCATAACTCCCCCTAGACGCCGACGATAGCGACTGTGTGAAAGCTGGGAGGAGAGATTAAAAATGTCCATAGAGGAAACATTACGCTTCCAGGCGCTGAAGGTCAACCGTCATGGGGCACCCCTTGACAAAAAAATCCCCCCTGGGCGGGGGGACGGGTTGGCTTTTGACGCGTTGGGCTGTCAGTTGGAATTGTTGCGGCTGGCGAATTCCGCGGCCCGTTGGGGATCGATTCCCATGGCCGTCAGGATCTGGGTTTGCTCCTCATCTCGGGCACCGTCGAGTTCACCATCGCGCACGTAGCCACCCAATTCAGCCATACCTACCGAGGCCAGGCCCGTGGCGGCGGCCAAGGTCCCAAAGCCGACGCCCCCAAGCCCCGTCCAGGAGGTGAACGCGGCGGCCCCGCCAAATCCCGCCGAGGCCATCCCCAACAGGTCGCCGACGATCTGGATGTTGCGGCCCATGGTGCCATCGTGGGTGGTCACGTTGTTATAAAGGCTGTAGCTCGCCAGGGCACCCCCCACAACGGGAGAGATCCTCCCCGACAACTGGGCCGCATTGTCGAGGAGATTCACCGCCCCCTGGGCGGCGGCAGCGATGTCATCGGCGGCGGAGAGGCCCCGCATAAACAGGTCGGCGGCCCGGGGACTGCCGTCGAGGAGATCAAGGCCCAGGTCGAGTAATTGGCGGCTGCTGTCGAACTTGCTGGCGGTGTGGATGTAATTCACCACCTCGGCCGTGGCTTCGGTGTAGAGCATCTGCAGCGCCCGCTCATTGCCGTGGCCGATGACAAAATCGAACAGCCCGGCGTCGTCTTGCTGGGCGCTGTGAATGTTGGTCAACACCGCCGTGCTGCCCTGGAGAGCGCCGTTGATTGCCTCATTGCCGGTGTCCACTTGCATCAAGGCAGCCAACTGGTCGGCGTCATTATCATCGTCATCGCTCTGGGCAAAGGCCTCGAGGCGTTGGCGATACTCGTCCAGGCCCGCCACCAGCTGACCCACGGGGGAGTCGGGGTCGTGGCCCGCTCGGGCCAGGTTTGCCAGCTGGCCACTCAAGGCGGCGGCGCTGGATCTGGCATCCTCATCGACGGCGCTTCGACCCAGGGTGCTGGCCATGGCCGGGACCAGGGCCTGCTGGATCAGCCGCTCCACCGTGGCCGGGTCCTGGGCCAGGGGGTGGTCGGGGTCGGCCAAGACCTCGGTGAGCATGTCGACCACTTCAGTGCCCCGTCCGGCTTTGATCAACTGGGGCAGCACCTGCTCGGTGAGGACCGGCGCAATCCCCTCTCCTAGGCCCGGGCCGTAGACGCCGCTCTCGATGGCGCCGGCGTGGGCATCCAGCAGGGCCTGAGCGCTATCCAACAGGGTGTCATCGTTCTCCAAGGTGTGGATTTGGCCTTCGAGCTCGGCCAGGGCCTGGTACTTATCCTTGTGGAGCTCCCGATAGCGGGCGGCGTACTCCTCGCGGTTGACATTGACGCCCTGAGTCCCAGCGGCCAGTTCGTCTATCTGCTGCTGGAGTTCGATTTCTAGGGCGATCTTTTGCCGGTTGTATTCGTCCTTGAGCTGGGCCAGTTCGCCGAAGGGCTCCAGGCCGGTTATGGCCTCACCCAGTCGCACTTCGGCGTCTTGGCGAGCCTGGGTGGGATCGATGGCCGGGGCCTCGGGGACCTCGGGGACCTCGGGCTCTTCGATGCCCTGCATGTGGCGCTGGGCGGCACCCATGACATCGTGGGCAAAGGGGCCAAAGCGGTTGGCCACGTCGGCGGTCAAGAAGCGACTGAGGGGGGAATCCATATCGGCCAGGGCGCTTTGGGCCAGCTCGAAGATGGTTTCATCGTGCTCGCTACGGGCCAAGGCGGGCATCGCAACGCCGGTGAGCAGGGCGTTGGCGGAATCGTCTTCGACCCCGACGGTGCTGGCGTCGGTGATGGCCCGGTAGAGGTTTTGGGTGCTGGCCATCAGGGCACCTTGAGACTCGGGGTCTTGGGGGTTGCTGGCCCAAGCGGCGTAGGCGGCCGAAGCGTTGGTCATGGCGCCGTCGAGCTGCTGGCGGGCTTGGGCAGCGCTCTGGGGAGTGCTGGCGGTAGACGCGGTGAGGGCCTTGGCGGTGGCCAAGGTGTCGGCGGTCTGCCCCATGGGCTTTTCAGAAGCGGACTGGGTGCGGCCAGCGAGCTTTTGAAAAGAGATGGAGTCAGGGGTCCCGGGGGGAACAGAGAGGGTGGCGGAGGCCTGGGGGGCAGTGGGGTTTTGGGCGACGGTGTTGAGGGGCATATTCATGAGTCTGACTCTTGGGTTGAGGCCATCTCGTTTGTTGTGGGTCGTTGCTTGCAGTGCGTCGATGGCCAGTAGCTTACCCAGGGGTCAGAGGGGGTGCTGCGAACCACGCCGCTCCGCTACAGGGTGGGAATGGAGGAAAAAAAAGTGTCACAAGGGGCTTGAAATGTCGATGGTGACCTGCGGCCAAGGGCCGTAGGTCACATTGAGGAGCTGAGGACGTCCAGCGCTGGCGCTGTTTAAGGCGCGGTGATGGCCAACGCCTCCAAGGCCCCATCCACCTGCAGGCGGGGGAAGGTCAAGCCACTCCGGGGATCGGTGACCGCCACCCCCCCAGCCAGCAGGGCCTCGGTGAGGGTAGCCAGGTCCGCCTCGGGGTAGGCCGAGCGCAACACCGCCACCGCCCCGGCCACGTGGGGAGCCGCCATGGAGGTGCCACTAAAGGCCCCGTAGCCATCCCCGGGAATCGACGAAGTCACCTCGACCCCCGGCGCCCAGAGATCCAATGGCGTCCCGGCGTTGGAAAACTCGGCCACCAGATCGGCGTTGTCCACAGCCCCCACCGCCAGGGCCCCGGGGGCACAGGCGGGGCTGGCGATGCCCGTGGCGTCACCGCCGTTGCCGGCGGCGGCCACTACGGCGATTCCAGCCGTTGTGAGCAACTCGATGGCGGCGGCCTCGGGGGTGCCGGGGCAGGGCTCGCCATAGCTACCGCCCCCCAGGCTCAAGTTGACGGCGGCGATGGCCAGGGTGTCACGCTGGTCGTAGACGTACTCCAGGGCGGCGACGATATCCGAGGTGTAGGCCAGGGCACAGGGGCTGGCGAGACCCTGGTGGTAACAATCCCATCCCCGCAGCTCGCTGAACACCTGAATCGCCATGAGAGAGGCCCCCGGGGCCACACCGCTAAAATCCACCCCGGCGGCCCCGCCGTAGCCCGCGGCGATGCCGGCGACATGGGTGCCGTGGTCACAGCCGGCGACGGTGGCGGGGCAGGCCGCCCCCGCCCCAGGGCCCAGCTGTTGTTCGCTGGCGTCGGGGCACAGGGAACTCGGACCAAACCAAGCCCGGCGGGAGGGGCTGGAGAAGCAGGCCTCGGCGACGATGGCGCCGGCCACAAACGGATGATCCCCGTCCACCCCGGTATCGAGGACCGCCACGGTCCAACCGGCGCCATCAAAACCCTGGGTCTGGGAGGACAGAGCTCCTATCTGGAAGGTGGTTTCGGCCAGCTGGGGGCGAAACAGGCGGTCGGGGTGCAGTGCCAAAACACCCTGCCGCCCAGCTAGGGCCTGGGCCTGAGCCGGGGTCACCCGCACCGCCAACAAGGGCAGATGGCGAAAGCGCTGGCTGGGAATGGTGCCCAACTCCGCCATGGCCAACAGCCGCTCCTGGGCCCGGGCTAGGCGTTCGCCATAGGGGGCGACTTCTGGCGCCAAGGCGTCGAGATCTAGCTCTACGATAAAGGCATCGGCGGCCCGGGCCATGGGGCTCAGGAGCAGGGCAGCGGCTAGACTGAGGATGACCAGCCAGGGGTTAGGGGTAAAGGGCAGTGATTTCACGGTGGCGATTCCAAAGTATCGGAGCTTGCGACCTCGAACCCGGCGGTTCAAGGCGAGGCCCTAGCTCTATGAGTGGCGAGGACTAGTAGCGAGAACAGTTGATGGAATTTCCACTGGCGTCGTAGCAGTTGCCGCTGCGGCTGTAGCCGTCGTCGCGATTGTAGCTGCGGCTACCCTGGTAGTTGTTGCCGCTGGCGGTCGTGGCGTTGGTGGAGCGGTCGGCGCTGAGTCCGCTGTCGGTGTTATAGCTGGCGGAGCCATAGCTATCGACACTGCTGCCGTTGGCCCCCCGCCAGGCGAAGCCCCTCTCTCCCTGGGCGCCGCCGTCGGCATCGCGACTAAAACGACCATAGCGGGCCCCTTGGCTGCCGTTGGGGCCGCTGAAGGCGCCGCCGCTGCCCCCCCGCACATTGCCCTGGCCGTCACTGGAAAAGCCCCGGCCCCGGGAGGCACCGTTGCCGTTGCCGTTACTAAAGCCCTGGGTTGCCCCCCCGCTGTAGCCCCCCGAGGGGTTGGCCACAACGCCCTGGGCCCGAAAGCGGCCTTGGGCGTCGGCCGTATCGGGGACGAACAGGCCGCTGGCGATGGCCAAAGTGCCGACGGCGAGGATGCTGTTAAAAGTTGCCCGCTGAATCATGGTGGATGCTCCTGGCGTGGGGTTGGGGATCTGATAACGCTGTGGATGGCCACTAATCTATCCAGATCCAGGCCCAAACCCATTTCCCGGGCGAGGCAAAGTGCAACAAAATCTATCGCCGGCCAGGGGACAGATACATTTAGTAACAACTCCCCGACGTTTTGGAGGGGCTCGAGAAACGACAGCGCCTCCCAAGGGGGAGGCGCAGGGGACTGCCGAGTCGGCGATGAAAGATCCCAGTCACTTCGGCGGACGGTGCTTTAGCTGTTGGCTACAGGAGTGGCCCTTGAATCCTTTGACGTCTAGGGTACTGTGGCAAAATTTGTAGAGGGTATTTGGGGTACAAACTAACTGGGACGGGCCATGCGGTCTTAATAGAGGAGAGTGATCAAGACGGACAGACTAGAGGGAAGGAGGTCTAAAGGGGAAAAGCTAGTGACGATCATAACCATACGAAATGGCGTCCCCAAGGGGATTCGAACCCCTGTTACCGCCGTGAAAGGGCGGTGTCCTAGGCCTCTAGACGATGGGGACGGGTTTTGGTGGAGCCAGGCGGGATCGAACCGCCGACCTCCAGCATGCCATGCAGGCGCTCTCCCAGCTGAGCTATGGCCCCGTCGAGCGAGACAGCAATACTAGCTGTCTCCTTAGGGCTTGTCAAAATTTTTTTGAAGCCCAGCCCTCACGGGGCGGCGTGGTCTTCGAGATACGCCAAAGCCCGCGCCAGGCGGGCCTGGGTCTTGTCCGGCCCCAAAAGCGCCAAGGTGGTGCCGAGCCCAGGGGATGCATCGCCGCCGCACAACGCCACCCGCAGGGGCATCCCCACTTGCCCCATTTTCATTCCCAAGGTCTTGGCGGTTTCCTTCACCAACCCCTGGAGGGCGGCTTCCTCCCAACTGGGGTGCTCGGCCAAGCGCTGTTTGAGGGCGGCCAGGGCCGGGGCGACGGCGGGGGTCAAGTGTTTGGCCGCCGCCGTGGGGTCGTAGGCTTCGAAGTCCCGGTAGAGAAACAGCGCCTGCTGGGCCATCTCTTTAAAGGTCTGGCTGCGCTCGGCAAAGGCCGCCACCACCGCCGCGAGGTCGGGACCCGCCGCGGGGTCGACGCCCTGGCTCTGGAGCTGCGCTTCCAAGGGCGCCACCAACTGGTCGGGGGACGTGTGCTTGAGGTAGTGCTGGTTGAGCCACAATAACTTGCCGGTATTGAACGTCGAAGCGGCGCGGTTGACCTGGTCTAGGTCGAAGAGCTCCACGAGTTCGGCGCGGCTGAAGATCTCCTGGTCGCCGTGGGACCAGCCCAGGCGCGCCAGGTAATTGAGCACCGCCTCGGGGATGTAACCCTCGTCGCGGTACTCGAGGACGCTGGTGGCCCCGTGGCGCTTGGACAACCGCTTGCCGTCGTCCCCCAAAATCATCGGCACGTGGGCAAACTGGGGCGGGGTGAGCCCCAGGGCGTGGTAGATGTTGATTTGCCGCGGGGTATTGTTGATGTGGTCGTCGCCGCGGATCACGTGGCTGATCCCCATATCGGCGTCGTCCACCACCACGCAAAAATTGTAGGTGGGGGTGCCGTCGCCCCGCATGATCACCAAGTCGTCCAACTCGCCGTTGGCGACGGTCACCGGGCCATAGACCAGATCCCGGTACGTCACCTCCCCCTCCAGGGGGGTTTTAAACCGGATCACCGGCACCACCCCCTCCCGGGGCGGCCCCTGGTAGTCTCGGTAGCGGCCGTCGTAACGGGGCTTCTCGCCCCGGGCCTGCTGGGCCTCCCGCAGAGCGTCCAACTCTTCCTTGGTGCAGTAACAGCGATAGGCCTTGCCCTCGGCCAACAACTGCTCCACGACAGAGGCGTAGCGGTCAAAGCGCTGGCTCTGATAGAAGGGGCCCTCGTCCACGTCGAGGCCAAGCCATGCCATGCCCTCCAAAATGGCGTCGATGGAGGCTTGGCTGGAGCGCTCGCGGTCGGTGTCCTCGATGCGCAACACAAATTGACCCCGGTGGTGGCGGGCGAACAGCCAGGCGAACAGCGCCGTGCGGGCGCCGCCGATGTGGAGGTAGCCCGTGGGGCTGGGGGCAAAGCGGGTTTTGATGGGAGCGGTCATAAGTACAAGTGCCAGCTTGGGCGGGAATTGGCCGTCGCCGTGGGTTTCGGGTATGTTACGGGGCTAAATGCTACACGAGATCTGGGGTCGACCCGTCCATGATTCTACCTGTCATCCTCTCCGGCGGCAGCGGTAGCCGCCTGTGGCCCTTGTCCCGGGAATCCTACCCCAAGCAGTTCCTGCCCCTGACAGGCGCCGACACCATGCTCCAGAACACGGCCCTCAGGCTCCAGCACCTGGAGGAGGGCCAGCCGCCCTTGGTGGTGTGCAACGACGAGCACCGCTTTATGGTGGCCGAGCAACTGCGGGCCGTGGGCGTCCGCCCCCGGGCGGTGGTGCTAGAGCCCATGGGGCGCAACACCGCCCCGGCGGTGGCCGTGGCGGCTTGGTGGACGGCGGCCAGGGACGAAGACCCTTTGTTGCTGGTGTTGCCCGCCGACCACGTCATCGAAGATGCCGCGGGTTTTTGCCGGGCCGTGGCCCAGGTGGCGCCCCTGGCCCAACGGGGCCACCTGGTGACCTTTGGCATCGTCCCCCGCCACCCGGAGACCGGCTACGGCTACATCGAGGCAGGGCTGCCGGTGGCGGAGGGCATCCTGGCCGTGGAGTCCTTCGTGGAGAAGCCCGACGCCGCCACCGCCCGGGGTTATCTGGCCGCGGGCAACTACTACTGGAACAGCGGCATGTTTTTGTTCAAGGCCTCCCGCTACCTTCAGGAACTGGAAAGACTGGAACCCGCCATGGCCGAGGCCTGTCGCGCCGCCTTGGAGGGGGCCGTAGACGACTTGGACTTCACCCGCTTAGACGCCGCGGCCTTTGCGACCTGCCCGGGCAATTCCATCGACTACGCGGTGATGGAAAAGACCCACCACGCCGTGGTCATTCCCGTGGACGTGGGCTGGAGCGACGTGGGTTCGTGGACGGCGCTGTGGGAAGTGGGGGAGCGGGACGCCGCCGGCAACCGCATCCGCGGCGACGTCATCGCCGTCGACAGCAAGGATAGCTACCTCCACGCCCAACACCGCCTGGTGGCCGCCCTGGGCCTCGTGGACTGCGTGGTGGTGGAGTCCGCCGACGCCGTGCTGGTGGCCCCCAAAGACCGGGTCCAAGACGTCAAAGGCATCGTCGCCCAACTGGCCCAGGCTCACCGCTCCGAGGGCCGGGCCCACCGCAAGATCTACCGCCCTTGGGGAGCCTACGACGCCATAGAGTCCGGAGAGCGGTTCCAGGTCAAGCGCATCACCGTCAACCCCGGGGCGGCGTTGTCGTTGCAGATGCACCACCACCGGGCCGAGCACTGGATCGTGGTCCGGGGCACCGCCCGGGTCACCCGGGGCGACGAGGTGTTCCTCCTGGAGGAAAACCAGTCCACCTATATTCCCTTGGGCACCCGCCATCGGCTGGAAAACCCCGGCAAGATCCCCTTGGAGCTCATCGAAGTCCAGTCGGGGAGCTACCTGGGGGAAGACGACATCGTCCGCTTTGAAGACGTCTATGGCCGCACCCAAGACCCCCGTCGCGAGGCCGCCAAGGCCCCGCCCCCCCCGTCCCCGGTGCGCCCCCACCCCCGC
>JBHJHK010000011.1:0-10802 GCA_050330975.1 Candidatus Competibacterales bacterium
CAAACACCCCCCCATTGGCCCCCGGGGGGGCCTTGACTTCCAGATCCAGGCGAAAATCCCCAAAGGTCTCAAAGCGGGTGGCCAAGTAGCCCAATCCCCCCCCAAAGTGGAGCTCGCCGTCCACTACCCGCCAGCGCCCCCAACCGTGCACCGCCCACCCGGCCAGGTTTTCACCGTTGAACAGCTCAAAGGTCTGTCCCGGTGGGCCGTGGCGGTAGAAATCCGCCACGGCGGCTTCAAAGTGTAAATTTCGGCGCGGCCAGGTGGTACAGCTACCGTGGAGTATCGCCACGGCGGCCAGGGCCAGGACGACGCCCGCCGCAGTCCGTGGTCGGTGGCGGAATGGCGACATCACAGCTGAAACCCCGCTGGAACACCCGTTCTAGAGGGCGGTGGGACGTGGTGCCCCGGGGTGGGATGCCCTTTGACTTGTTCGGAGTTTGATGATCTATTGCACATTTGCAGTATGGGTCTAAAAGCTACGAGATGAGTTGTTATGAACGAACTAGATCTCTACCACTTTAAACAGGGTATGTTGGCATTGGGCTACCGCGATGGCAACAATTTGCACAGTGCCGGCTACCTGGCAAACCCCGCTAAAGAAGACGACTTATCGGTGCAGTTTGGCCTAAAGCGCATGCAGGAGTTGGGGGAGCCCAGCGACATTTGCTTTTACTACGGCCCCGAAGAGCTCAATTTGATCGCCACCGCCAACGACGTACTGGCGAGTGACGCCTTTAAGCGCACCGGAATTAAGCGGCCGCGGATCTGGTTTACCCTAAAACCCCTGCAGGACGAACTCGTCGCCCAGGTGGACGCCCTGGCGGCTCGTCATGGGATCAAGGTAGCCCATTCGCGGATCAACCAGTTTGTGTGACCACGGCGCCGACGCCTTGGTAGCAACCATGGCGGTCGGCTAACCACGAGTCGTCGGCATCTTGTCATCTACCCAGGGGAACGATCGATGATCAAAGCAGCCAGGTACGTCGGCGCGGCCGTCTTGATCGCATCCCTGGTCTTGGGGGGCATGCCCTCCCCTAGCGCCCATCCCGGTGAGTTCCATGGGGCCCCCGGCTGGACTGGGACCCTGGAACAGCCAATGGCTCTGTTTGCGCCATCGCCGGTCCGCAGCCCTGTCAACCGGCTCGCCTATACCTATGTCCTCGAGGGTGAGGTGACCAAACACCGTTTGGACAGTATCCATTTACGGAGAATGATTGAAAGTATGAGCGAGAAACCTAGTCGCGGCCCTGGGCGGCGCAATGTCAATCACAAAGGTGTCAACTTGGCACTCCAAGGCGGCGGCGCCCACGGCGCCTTTACTTGGGGTGTCCTCGACAAATTCTTCGAAGACGACCGCATTTGGATCGATTGCATTTCCGGTACTTCCGCCGGTGCCATGAACACTGTGGTCGCCGCCCAAGGTATGTACGAAAACGGCGCCATCGGTGCCCGACAGCGCCTGGCCGAATTCTGGAGCGAGGTGAGCAAGGCCGCGGCGACCAGTCCGATCCAGCGCTCCCTCTGGGCCCGGGCCATGGGGTCGTGGTCCCTGGACACTTCCCCGGGCTATCAGATGATGAATTTGATGCAGCGGATGGCCTCCCCTTACGATTTTAATCCCTTCCAATTCAACCCCCTGCGGGATGTTGTCGAGCGGCTGGTGGACTTCGACAAGGTGCAGCACTGCATGGATATGGGGGTGTTCTTGTCGGCCACCAACGTGGAGACGGGGCGGGTCAAGGTCTTCAAGCGCGAAGAAATCTCCCTGGATGCCACCATGGCCTCCGCCTGTTTGCCCTATCTGTTCCAGGCGGTGGAGATCGATGGGGTACCCTATTGGGATGGCGGTTTTATGGGTAATCCCCCCCTGTTCCCGTTTTTCCACGGCTCGCCATCCACCGATATTTTGATCGTCCAAATCAATCCCGTGGAGCGCAGTGGCACGCCCAAGGCGGCCGCCGATATCCAAAATCGCATCAACGAGATCACCTTCAACAGTGCCCTGTTACACGAGCTGCGGGCCATCGACTTTGTGGGCCGGCTGTTGGACGCCGGACAGCTCGACCCAGACCAGTATCGCCACATGCGCCTCCACATCGTCCACGCCCGGGACCGGATGCTGCATCTGGATGCCTCGTCGAAGCTCAACGCCGAATGGGCATTCCTGCAACACCTGTTTGAAATCGGCCGCCAGACTGCCGACCACTGGCTAGCGGCTCATTTCGATGACCTCGGCCAACGCTCTTCCATTGATATTCGCACCATGTTCGATGGCTTGGCGGTGCTGCCGGAGGTTTAACGGTCGAGGCTTCCCTCGGTGAGGCAGAGCTGCTCTTCACCGACATCCGCGCCACCAATGGCGTCCTTCACACCCTAGAGGCACCCCTCTGAGCCTCGCCATGGGGGCCCTTCCGGCGTACCCTTGTCGGGCGTCGAAGCCCCCATGGAGCTCTCCCCGATGACTGTCCCCGCCTCCTCCCCAGCGGTCACCCCCATTTGGCGGCGTCTGCCGGTGGCCCTGTTTTATCCTTTGCAGAGGGCGGCCTTCTACGTCTGTACCGGCGCAGCCCTCCTCGCCCTATTGCCCGTTCCCTTTTTGCCGTTGCTGGTCAGTTTGTTCTTCACCCGCTACGCCTTTGCGGTGCTAGAGCAAGTGGCCCTGGGGGAGGACAGGCCCCCGGCCCTCGATGGCGAGCTGTGGAGCACGGGCTTGGGGTTGCCCGTCAAATACTTCTTGCTCATGGTGATTTTGCTGCTGGTGGGGCTGCAGGTGCTCCATCTCGGTACCGAGGTGGGGCTTATTTATCTATTGGTGGTGATGTTGTTGCTCCCCGCCAGCACCATGGTCCTCGCCATGGAGCGGCGCCTTGGGGCCGCCCTCAACCCGGGATTCCTTCTGGCCACGGTGGCGCGGTTGGGGATGAATTATCTGCTGCTCTACGGTCTGTTGATCCTGGTGAGCCTCGGCTACCTCCAAGCCCTCAATGCCCTGGCGAGCCTGGAGCAGCAGACCGCCAGGACGGCGCTGTTGGCGTTTCTCACCCAGTGGCTGGGGAACCACAGCACCCTAGTGACCTTCTACCTCATGGGCTATCTGATCTACCAACGTCAGGAGGAACTGGGCTTCGAGGCCGAAGCTAACTCCCAGTCCCGTCGACAGCGGGAGGCGCACCCCTGGGCGGCGCCCCTCGCCCAAGGGGACTGGACCGCCGCCGCCGGGGAACTTGAACAGTACTTGCGCTGGAATAGCGACGACCTCGACGCCCAACTGGCCTTCCACCGGGTGCTCCTCAAGCTCGACAACCGGCCCCGTGTGAGGGAGCAGGGGCGCTTGCTCATCCACCAACTCCTAGAGGCCCGGCGGCGGGCCGAGGCCGTCACCGTCTACTTGGCCTGTCACCAGCTCGACGGCGAGTTCGTCCCCCGGGATGGACAACACGTGGAGATCCTCGCCCAGATGTTGCGCCAGCGCCGCCAGTTTGACGAGGCCTTGGACCTCCTCAATGGCTTCACCCGGGCCAACCTCCAGGACCCCACCACCCCTGAGCTCTACCTGTTGGCGCTACAAATCCTGGTGGAGGACCTAGGCCAGTTCAAAAAGGCCCTCGCCGTGGCCGATTTTGTGGAGAGCCGCTACCCCGAACACCGGTGTATCGCCCAGGTCAAGATCTATCGCGGCATCATCGAGCGGGGCGGCGCCGCTACCCCCAAATCCTGACGGGGATGGCTACATCACCGCCCCCAACTGCCAGGGGGTGAATTCTGCATCGCCATACCCCAAGGCCTCGCTCTTGGTGGCTTTCCCCGAGGCGGTAGCGAGGATCAGCTGGAACAGTTGTTCCCCTTGTTCCGCCACCGTGGCCTCGCCGTCCACCACCGGGCCGCAGTTGAAGTCCATGTCGTCCACCATGCGCTGGTACATGGGGGTGTTGGTGGCCAGTTTTAAGCTCGGGGCCGGTTTGCAGCCAAAGCACGAGCCCCGGCCGGTGGTGAAACAGACGATATTGCAACCGCTGGCCACTTGGCCGGTGACCGACACCGGGTCGTAGCCGGGCGAGTCCATAAAGATCAAGCCTTTGCCGGTCACAGGCTCGGCGTAGCGGATCACCTCCATCAACCCCGTGGTGCCGCCCTTGGCCACGGCGCCTAGGGATTTCTCCAAGATGGTGGTCAAGCCCCCGGCCTTGTTGCCGGGGCTGGGGTTGTTGTCCATCTCGCCGCCGTGGCGGGCGGTGTAGTCCTGCCACCAGCGGATCAAGTCCATCAACTGGGCCGCCACGGCGGGCTCCTTGGCCCGCTCCACCAAGAGATGCTCGGCGCCGTAGATCTCCGGGGTCTCGGCCAGCACCGCGGCGCCGCCGTGGCGGATGAGTAAATCCGCCGCTGCCCCCAGGGCGGGGTTGGCGCTGATCCCCGAATAGCCGTCGGAACCGCCGCACTGGAGGCCCAAGGTCAAGTGGCTGGCGGGTACTGGCCGGCGGGTTGCGGCGTTGGCGGCGGGGAGCATGGCTTTGAGCCGCGCCACCCCCTCCCGCACCGTGGCCGCGGTGCCGCCGGTGCCCTGCATGGTCAAGCTCTGGAGCAATTCCCCCTCGGCCAGGCCCTGGGTCTGGAGGAGGCGGCGGATCTGGTTGGTCTCACAGCCCAAGCCCACAAACAGCACCCCGGCCACGTTGGGGTGGCGGGCGTAGCCCGCCAGGGTGCGGCGCAGCAGTTGGATGGCTTCTCCGTCGCTGGCCATGCCGCAGCCCGTGGGGTGGGTGATGGCCACCACCCCGTCGACGTTGGGGAAATCCCCCAAGGCGTCGGGGGCGCGAAAGGCATCGCTGATGTAGCGAGCCACGGTGGCCGAACAGTTGACGGTGCTGATCACCGCCAGGTAATTGCGGGTTGCCACTCGGCCATCGGGGCGGACGATGCCTTGAAAGGTGGCTTGTTGTGCTTCGGGGAGCACCGCCGTGGGCTGGTAGCGGCTACAGGCTTCTACCTGGGTGCCGGCGGGGATCATTCCCAAGTTGTCGCTGTGGACGTGGGCGCCCGGGGCAATGGGGTGGCGGGCCTGGCCGATGATCTGGCCGTAGCGGCGCACCAGCTCCCCCTCGGGGATGGCTTCCAGGGCCACCTTGTGGCCTCGGGGTATGGGATCCACCAGGGTCATGGCGCCGACCGCGGTGCCGGCGGCCAGATCCTCTAGGGCGATGGCCACCGGGTCGTCGGGGTGGAGTTTGACAAGGGGGTCGCGGTGTCCCACGGCGGATCTCCAGGGCGGCGGACCCTAGCGATAGGCTAGGGTGGGCAGCCACAAGGTCAAGGAAGGGATAAACGTCACCAAAAACAGCACGATGACCAAGGGAATTAAAAACGGCGCCGTGCCCCGCAGGCAGCGCTCAAAGGGAATGCCGGCCACCCGGGACAGCACGTAGAGCACCATTCCCACCGGTGGAGTGAGGAGGCCGATCATCAAGTTCAGCACCATCACCACCCCAAAGTGCACTGGGTCGATCCCCACCTGGATGGCGATGGGCAGCAACACCGGGACCAAAATGGTGATGGCGGCGATGGTCTCCATAAAACAGCCCACCACCAGCAACAACAGGTTCATGAGCAGCAAAATCACCACCGGGTTATCCGACAGGCTCAACAATCCCGCCGCCAACTGCTCGGGTACCCGGTTGCTGGTGAGGATCCAGGCGAAGATTGAGGCGCTGGCGACGATGAACAAGATCACCGCCGTGGTTTCGATGGTCTCCATGGACACTTGGATCAACCGCCGCCAGGTGAGGGTGCGGTAGATGATGACCCCCAACACCAGGGCATAGGCCACGGCGGCGATGGCGGCTTCCGTGGGGGTAAAGGCCCCGCTGAGGATGCCGCCGACGATGATCACCGGGGTCAACAGCGACAACGCCGCCCGGAGCATCCCCTGACCTAGGGCTTTGGGGGAAAACACCGCGTCTCGGGGATAGCCCCGGCGGTGGGCGAAGTAGGCCACCATGACCATCAAACTCAAGGCCATGAGGAGCCCCGGAATGAGGCCGGCGACAAACAACTGCCCCACGGAGGTGGAGGCCATGACCCCGTAGATCACCAAGGGCAGACTGGGGGGGATGATGGGGCCGATGGTGGAGGAGGCGGCGGTGATTCCCACGGCGAAGTCCGGGGCGTAGCCGGCGTCGCGCATGGCGCGGATTTCGATGGTCCCCAGGCCCCCGGCGTCGGCCACCGCCGCCCCAGACATGCCGGCGAAGATGACGCTGGCGCCGATGTTCACCTGGCCCAGGCCCCCCCGCATCCAGCCCACCAACGCCTTGGCCAGGCCAAACAGCCGCTCGGTGATGCCGCTGGTGTTCATGAGGTTCCCCGCCAGGATAAAAAACGGGATGGCCAGCAACGGAAAGCTGTCGACGCCGTTGACCATCCGGTGGAGCACCACCACCTCTGGCGGTCTGCCCACGGTGAGGATGTAGATCAACGATGCGCCCCCCAGGGCGATGGCCACGGGTACCCCGGCGATCAAGCCGGTAAACAAGGCGGTGAACAGCAGTGCCAGGTGGTGACCCGTCAAGGCCAGGGCGATACAACCGACGATCCCGGCGACGATGAGGGCGGGGACGATCCACAGCCAGGGGCGGGGTCTGGCGCCGGCGAAGACGGCGTCGCTGGTCATGGCGCCGCCTCGGAGCTGGCCCCGGCGCCATTGCCATTGCCATTGCCATTGCCATTGCGCCAATGGCGGACGGTGAGTTGGAGGGCCCGCAGGGCCATGAGGACAAAGCCCACGCTCACGGCGTAGTAGATAACGCTCTTGGGGAAGGGGAGGGAGACCATCAACGAGCGGGTGCGCCCGGCGAGCTCAAAGGCGATCCAGGCGCAGCCGCTGCAAAAGGCGACGCGCGCCCCATCGACCACTAGCACCAACAGCCGGCGAAAGCCCTGGGGCATATAGTGATAGAAGCACTCGACGCCGATGTGGCTATTGAGGCGCATGGCCATGGGGGCTCCCAAAAAGGCCACCCCGATGAGGAGGTGGCGGGCCACCTCCTCGGTCCAGGCCAGAGAGCTATTGAGGACGTAGCGGCTGAAGAACTGGGCAAAGACGTTGATGGCCAGCAGCCAAAACAACACTAAGACCCCGTAGTCCTCGATGCCATAGTCCCGCCAGTGAAACGGCCGTTGTTCGGCCTCCATATCCATGGCGGGCTCGGGGTGGGAAGACACCGATTACTGTCCCAGGGCCTGGAGGCGGTCGTAGACTTCTTGGTTCCAGGTGGCTTCGGGGCCGGTGTGGCGGGGCAGGACGGCTTCCCTGAAGGGGGTGCGGTCCACTTCCACCACCTCGGTGCCCTGCTCGGCGAACCAAGCCGCCAGCTCGGCCTCGGCCTGGACGATGTCTTGGGTACAGTTTTGGGCCGCTTCTGACAGGACCTGGACTAGGGTGTCCCGGTCGGCGTCATCTAGCTGGTCCCAGGTGAGGCCGCTGATGATGGTGAGGAGGGCGTCGGTGATGTGGCCGGTGAGGACGATGTAGTCCTGGACTTCGTAGAACTTCTTAAACTGGATGGTGGGGAGGGGATTTTCCTGGGCGTCTACCTCCCCCTGCTGTAGGGCCAGATACACTTCGGCAAAGGCGATGGGGGTGGGGTTGGCGTCCACGGCCTTGGGAAACATCATGTACAACGGCGCGTTGGGCACCCGGATCTTGAGGTTTTTCATGTCCTCGGGGGTTTCGATCTTCTTGTTGGAGGTCACATGGCGCTGACCGTAGTAGGTCATGGCCACCACGTGGTTGCCGGTGGCATCCAAGTAGCCCTGGCCGAGTTCTTGGAACAGATCGCTCTCGGTGTAGGCCTTCCAGTGGTCGAAATCCCGAAACATGTAGGGGGAGCCGGAGATGGCGATGGGGCCGAAGGCGCGGCCGGCGAACAGGGCGCCGGTGTAGATGATGTCCACGGAGCCAAGGCCCAGGCCTTCGTTGATGTCCACCTCTTTGCCCAAGGACGAGGCGGGAAACACCTCCATGGTGTAGCGGCCCTCGGTGCGTTCCTCGAACTGCTCGGCGGCCCACAACGCCCACTTGTGGTAGGGGGAGGCCACTTCGTAGACGTGGGCGAACTTGAGTTCGGTCTGGGCTTGGCTTGGGGCTGCGATGGCGATGAGTAGCAAAGCGATAGCCACTCGGCCGGTAACCGATGGGATCACGGACAATCTCCTCATGGATGGTGGTTGTGGTCGACGGTGGTGGGGGGATGTTGGGAGCGCAACGATCGCCCCAGCATCCCCGAGAAACCCTTTGAGTCGTCTTTTGCCAATCCTCTAAACCGGGTTTTTCGGTGGGGTCTAAGCCCCCAGCGCCAAAGCGGCGTCGCCCGGTGTTGCCCCCATCTTAGAACAGATCGAAGGGCTTCGCCTCCTGGAGGCTCTACTTGTGCCCCTTGGAGACGAAAAAATCCACCGGTGTCAAAATCTTGTTGACCTGGCTCACCAGGTAGCCCGCCGTAGCGCTCTTTTCTAGATGGGCGATCCAGGCGGGGTCGGCTTCCTTGGCCCGGCGTTTTTCGGCCCGATCGGCGGCGCTGGCAAAGGCCCAGATGGGGACGTAGGAATTGACGTCCCCCGCATCTGCAGCCCGATTGCAGACACCGGACTTGCTGGATGACGACGGCCGCCCTATGGTCAAAGCCACCGAGCCCCTGGGTGTCCTTGAGGGGCCAGATGCCCCGCCGCCGTCCAAGCCCATCCCCTTCGCCGGAGGAACTCCGCCCATGATCGAGCCCCTCGCTCCTACCCGCCGCCACGGCGGTCAGCTCTTGGTGGACCAGTTGGTCATCCAAGGGGTGGAACGGGCCTTTTGCATCCCCGGCGAGAGCTTCTTGGCCGCCCTAGATGGCCTCTACCAGAGCCCCATCGATTTGGTGGTGTGTCGCCAGGAGGGGGGAGCGGCCATGATGGCCGAGGCCCACGGCAAGCTCACAGGCAAACCGGGGGTGGCCTTTGTGACCCGGGGTCCCGGGGCCACCAACGCCTCGGCGGGGGTCCACGTGGCGTTTCAGGATTCCACCCCTATGGTGTTGTTCATCGGCCAGGTGGCCCGCCATCAGCGGGATCGGGAGGCCTTCCAGGAGGTGGACTTCAAGGCCATGTACGGGCCCTTGGCCAAGTGGGTGGCGGAGATCGACCTCCCCGAGCGCATCCCGGAATACCTGAGCCACGCCTTTCACCTGGCCCAAGGGGGGCGGCCGGGGCCGGTGGTGTTGGCCCTGCCCGAGGATATGCTGTCGGCCAGCGTCGAGGCCTTTGATGTCCCCAAGGCCACCCCCGTGCGCAGCGAGGCCTCCAGTGACATGGTGGCGACGGTGTTGGAGGCGTTGGAAGCCGCCGAGCGGCCGTTGGTCATCGTCGGCGGCGGCGGTTGGTCGGCCCGAGCGGCGGCGGATTTGGCTCGGTTTGCTGAAGGTCACGCTCTGCCCGTGGGGACGGCGTTTCGCTGTCAGGATTACCTGGACAACCGCCACCCGGCCTATGGGGGCGATGTGGGGATCGGCATCAACCCCAAGCTGGCGGCGCGGATCGCCGAGGCCGATGTGTTGCTGGTGTTGGGGGCTCGGTTGGGGGAGATGACCACGGGGGGATACCAGCGCCTCCGGGTGCCCCATCCCCACCAGACCCTGATCCACGTCCACCCCGACCCCGACGAATTGGGGCGGGTCTACCGGCCCCAGGTGGCGTTGGCGGTGTCCCCGGCGGATCTATTGGCCCGCCTAGCCGTCCAGCCGGGGCAGCCGTCTCCGGGGCGTCGGGAGAGGTTGGCGGCGGCCCGGGCCGACTACGAGGCCTGGCAGTTGCCCCGAGAGACCCCGGGGGATCTCAAGCTGGAGCAGGTGATTGGGCATGTGTCTGCAGTGTTGCCCGAGGATGCCATCGTCACCAATGGCGCCGGCAACTACGCCGCCTGGCTCCACCGTTACTTTCGCTACAAGATCTATCGCAGCCAGCTGGCTCCCACTTCGGGGTCCATGGGCTATGGCCTGCCGGCGGCGGTGGCCGCCAAGCTCGCTTGTCCCGAGCGCGAGGTGATTTGCCTGGCGGGGGATGGTTGCTTTCAAATGACTATGCAGGAGTTTGGCACCGCTTGTCAGTACGGGGCCAACATCGTGGTGTTGATCGCCAACAACCGCCAGTATGGCACCATCCGCATGCACCAGGAGCGCCATTATCCGGGCAGGGTGTCGGGGACGGCCATGGTCAATCCGGATTTTGCCGCGTTGGCCAGGAGCTATGGGGCCTTTGGGGAGCGGGTTGAGACCACCGAGGCGTTCCCCGCGGCCTTGGCCCGGGCCCGGGGCGCTGGAAAACCCGCCATCGTCGAGTTGCTGACGGATACCCGGGCCCTCTCGCCGGGTTTGACGTTGTCGTGAACCCGGCTGAGTGCTTACGCCCCGAAGACCGTCTCCAGACTCACCGCCGTCATACTGCGGACCAACCAGTTGAGGCGCTGTTCGGACTTGGCTTGGCGGATTTGCTGCAAGCGATCGGCTTCCAGGGGGCCAAATTTGGCCTCTAGGGCGACAATCAGCAGCTCTATCTCTTTTTCCGTGCGGCCTTCATCGACCCATTGCTCTGCCAATGTGGACATCAGAACCTCCTCGCGTTCGGGGATGACCCGGTGAATCGTTTGACGGACATCCTCTGGCGTCACGCCGTGACCCGTTGCCACGGCATAGCGTAGCATCACCTCGAGGTATTCCAGGGCCGTCTGCTTCTCCCCGAGCTGTTCCAGCAGCCCCAGCAGCCCTGGCAAC
>JBHJHK010000012.1:0-11835 GCA_050330975.1 Candidatus Competibacterales bacterium
CGGCTTGCCCATGGCCATCTACACCCGCCCCTGGCCCCTCCCAGGAGGGTGACGCCGCGGTGGAAACGCCCCGGGATTAAGGCGATTTCCCGGGAACTCTCAAGGGTTATAGCAGTCCCAATGGTTGCTGAATCGCCAGCGACGGTCCATCCTCCATCCCCTTGGGTTGGGCCGTTCGGTCTCCCGACCGAATCTTTTCGACCCCGGTTGCCTTTTCATTTTTAATGACCGGGGTCTTTTTACGAGCTCTCCCCACCCCTCTCCCGCCACGACCCTCCCTCACCCCGAGCCTCCGGGAGCCAAAGGGGCCGGCAGGCCTCTAAATGCCCAACCACGGGCGACAACGGAGCAACTCCTTGGAAACTCTTCACGGTACCACCATTCTAGCCGTGCGACGCGGCGACCGGGTCGTCATCGGCGGCGACGGCCAAGTGAGCATGGGACCCACCGCCGTCAAGGGCAACGCCCGCAAGGTGCGGCGCCTCTTCGACGGCAAGGTCATCGCCGGTTTCGCCGGCGGCACCGCCGACGCCTTTACCCTCCTGGAGCGCTTTGAGGGCAAACTGGAAAAGCACAGCGGCAATCTCACCCGGGCGGCGGTGGAACTGGCCAAGGACTGGCGCACCGACCGGATGCTGCGGCGCCTGGAGGCGTTGTTGATCGTCGCCGACGAACGCCAGATGTTCACCTTGTCGGGGAATGGGGACGTCATCGAGCCCGAGTTCGATGTGGCGGCCATCGGCTCTGGGGGCAGCTTTGCCCTGGCGGCCGCCCGGGCGTTGGTGGCCCACACCGAACTCAGCGCCCGGGAGGTGGTGGTCCAGAGCTTGAAAATCGCCGCCGACATCTGCATCTATACCAATGATTCGCTGACCATCGAAGAACTTCCGGAGCGTTGAATGGCCACGGTCGACCCCGCCGTCTCTCTCTCTCCCCCCGACGTCGTCCCAGCCGCCATGACGCCGCGGGAGATCGTCCAGGAGCTGGACAAATACATCATTGGCCAGGCCGCTGCCAAGCGCGCCGTGGCCATCGCCCTGCGCAACCGCTGGCGCCGCGCCCAGGTGGCAGACCCCCTCAAGAGCGAGATCACCCCCAAAAACATTTTGATGATCGGTCCCACGGGGGTGGGCAAGACCGAAATTGCCCGGCGCCTGGCCAAGCTGGCCCAGGCCCCGTTTATCAAAGTGGAGGCCACCAAGTTCACCGAGGTGGGCTACGTGGGCCGGGACGTGGAGTCCATCATTCGAGACTTGGTGGAAATGGCTATCAAGATGGCCCGAGAAGCCGAGATCACAAAGGCCAGGCCCCGGGCCGAAACGGCGGCTCTAGAGCGGGTCCTCGACGCCCTGAAGCCCCGCCCTCGCTCGGAGGGCTTTGCCAACGAACCGGCCCCCAGCGACAACTCCCAACCTCGGGCCAAATTCCGCGAGCGGGTGATCCGCGGCGAACTCGACGACCGAGAAATCGAAGTGGAGGTGGCCGCCAACCCAGCGGGGGTGGAGATCCACGCCCCACCGGGAATGGAGGAGATGACCAGCCAGCTGCAGAGCATGTTTCAGAACCTGGCCCCAGGGCGCACCAAGCTCCGCAAGCTCAAGGTGAAAGAGGCCCTCAAGCGCCTCACCGACGAAGAGGCCGCCAGACTCATCAACGAAGACGACCTCAAGGCCAAGGCCCTGGAAAACGTCGAGCAAAACGGCATCGTATTCATCGACGAGATCGACAAGGTGGCCAAGCGCAGCGAGTACGCCGGGGCCGACGTCTCCCGGGAGGGGGTCCAGCGGGACCTCTTGCCCTTGGTGGAGGGCTGCTCGGTGTCGACCAAATACGGTATGATTCGCACCGATCACGTTTTATTTATCGCCAGTGGTGCCTTTCACCTCAGCAAACCCTCGGACCTCATCCCCGAACTCCAGGGGCGGTTGCCCATCCGGGTGGAATTGGAAGCCTTGACCACCGATGACTTCGTGCGCATCCTCAACGACACTGACCATTCCCTCACCCAACAATACCGGGCGCTGCTGGCCACCGAAGGGGTGGAATTGGTCTTTGCCCCCGAGGGCGTGCGGCGCATCGCCGAGGTGGCCTGCCAGGTCAACGAAACCACCGAGAACATCGGTGCCCGGCGGCTGTACACGGTCATGGAGCGACTGTTGGAGTCGTTGGCCTTCAAGGCCCCCGATCAAAGGGGCCAGCAAGCGGTGGTGGATGCCGCCTACGTCGATGACTCCCTGGGGGAACTGGTCAAGGACCAAGACCTGAGCCGCTACATTCTCTGAGCCTTGGAGCTGCCCCATTGTCGACCCCCAACCCGTTGGAAATCAAACTCCACCAGACCTCCCGGGTCCTGGAAGTCAGCTTCGACGACGGCCAGACCTTCCAGCTCCCCTGTGAGTACTTGCGAGTGTTTTCCCCCTCTGCCGACGTCAGGGGTCACGGCCCCGGCCAAGAGGTCCTCCAGGTGGGCAAAGAGGGGGTGAACATCCGCGACATCGAACCCGTGGGTCACTACGCCGTACGGCTGGTGTTCGACGACGGCCACAGTACCGGTCTCTACACCTGGGATTACCTGTTTGAACTGGGCAGTCACTACGAGGCCAACTGGCGGGATTACCTAGAACGCCTGGCGGCGGCCGGCTATCGCCGGGCCCCCGATCCCTCGTAGCAAACGCCGCCCCACCCCACAACTCGCCATCCGTCGACTTCGTCGACCCACAACCGGAGACCCCAAGGTTTGTCCGATCCCACCGATACCACCCACTTCGGTTACCAAACGGTGACCGCCGCCGAGAAAAACCAACGGGTCCAGGGGGTCTTTGACTCGGTGGCCCGTCGCTACGACCGGATGAACGACCTCATGTCCCTTGGGCTCCACAGGCTTTGGAAGCGCTTTGCCGTGGAATTGTGTCGGCTGCGGCCGGGACAACGGGTCTTGGACTTGGCGGGGGGCACCGGCGACCTGGCCGAGGGAATCTTTCGCGCCACCTGCGGCGACGGCCAGGTGGTACTGGCCGACCGCAACGCCGCCATGCTCAGCGCCGGCCACAACCGGCGCCTCGACGGCGGCTGGGTCGACCCCTTCGACTACGTCCAGGCCGACGCCGAGCAGCTGCCCTTCCCCAGCGGTTCATTCGACGCGGTGATCATCGGCTTTGGCCTGCGCAACGTCACCCATCCCCAGGTGGCCCTGGGGGAAATGCAGCGGGTCCTCAAGGCCGGGGGACGGGGGGTGGTGTTGGAGTTTTCCCACCCCTACCTTTCCCCCCTCAAATCCCTCTACGACGCCTATTCCTTTGCGGTATTGCCCACCTTGGGGCGCCTGGTGGCCAATGATGGCAACAGCTATCGCTACCTGGCCGAGAGCATTCGCCGTCACCCCGACCAAGGGCAGCTGCTGGCCCTGATGGGCCAGGCGGGCTTTGAGGGCTGCGAGTGCTTTAATCTCCACGGCGGCATCGTCGCCATCCACCGCGGCTACCGACTGTAGATGACCGGCAAAGGTCCCGTGCCATCATGGCCGTGAGTTTCGCCCGCCTCAAACGGTTGTGGACCATCCACACGGTGTTGGTGCGCCACGGCCTCGACGACCTACTCCTGACGAGCCCCGCCCTGCGCTCGTTCCCATTTCTGCGCCACCTCCTGCCGTGGAACTGGTGGCGCCGCCGAGACTTGGGTTCCCGGGGAGAGCGGGTGCGCCGGGCCCTGGAGGATTTGGGACCCATCTTTGTCAAGTTCGGCCAGATGCTCTCCACCCGCCGGGACTTGTTACCCGCCGATTTGGTGGAGGAGCTGGCCCGCCTCCAAGACCGGGTCCCCCCCTTTCCAGCCCCCATGGCCAGAGAACTCATCACCCGCGCCCTGGGCCAACCCCCCGAGGCGGCCTTTGCCGAGTTCAGCGATGTACCCATGGCCTCGGCCTCCATTGCCCAAGTCCACGCCGCCAAACTCTTCGACGGCCGTCAGGTGGTGGTGAAAGTCGTGCGCCCGGGAATCGAGCGCACCATCCGCCACGACTTGGCATTGATGTACCTCGTCGCCGACCTCATCGCCCGCTATTCCCGAGATGGGCGACGCCTCAGGCCCCGGGAAGTGGTGGCAGAGTACGAAAAGACCATCCTCGACGAGCTGGACCTGGTGCGGGAAGCCGCCACCGCCAGCCAGCTCAAACGCAACTTCGCCCCCAACCCAGAGCTTCTCTACATCCCCGAGATCCACTGGCCGTTGGTGCGCCACAACGTGTTGGTCATGGAGCGCATCTACGGCGTACCGGTGAACGCCGTCGACCAGTTAAAAGACCTGGGGGTGGACCTCAAAAAGCTGTCCCGCTCGGGGGTGGAAATCTTTTTTCTCCAGGTGCTGCGGGACAACTTCTTCCACGCCGATATGCACCCGGGCAATATCTTTATCGACGTCACCGACCCCCTCAACCCCCGCTACATCGCCATCGACTTTGGCATCGTCGGCACCCTACGCCCCGAGGACCAGTACTACTTGGCGGAGAACTCGCTGGCGTTTTTCCGCCGGGACTACCGGCGGGTGGCGGAGCTCCACCTGGACTCCGGCTGGATTCCCCCCAACACCCGGGTGGACGAGTTGGAATCGGCCATCCGCACCGTCTGCGAGCCCATCTTCGACAAACCCCTAGGGGAGATCTCCTTCGGCCAATTGCTGTTTTCCCTGTTCCAGGTGGCCCGCCGGTTTGAGATCGAACTGCAACCCCAGCTGGTGTTGTTGCAAAAGACCTTGCTCCACATCGAGGGTCTGGGCCGGCAGTTGGACCCCGATCTCGACGTCTGGCGGACCGCCCGGCCCATTTTGGAGCGCTGGATGCGCCAGCGGGTGGGGGTGCGGCGGCTGTTGCGCCGCCTGCAAGACCAGTTGCCCCGCCTGGTGGAAGAGGGCCCCGAGATACCCACCATAGCCTTGGACGTCCTCCGCCGGGCCGACAAAGGCGAACTGCAGGTGGGTTTGATGCGCCAGGAGTCCCAATGGCTCCAGGGGGAAATTCGCCGGGCCAACCGCTATAACGTGGCCGGGGTGGCGGGGTCGGGGCTTTTGATCGCCGCCGCGGTGCTGTTGAGCGGGGCCGGCGATAGCCCCTTGATGCCGGCGGCGCTGGTCACCGCCGTGGCGGGTCTCCTGGCGGGTTTGGGGGTGGCACTGCTGGTGACGGCCTGGAATCGCAGCGGCGATTGACGCCCCTGTTCCCGGCCTTTAACCGGCCGTGGCGGGCTGGGGAGCCACCTGGGTGGTGTCCACCTCCTCCTCCACCGGGTCCTCGTCGAGGGCAGGGGCACGGCGCGGCAGTACCACGGCCGTGAGGGGGGTGGAGGGCTGGGGAGCCACCTGGGTGGTGTCCAGCTCTTCCTCCACCGGGTCCTCGTCGAGGCCAGGGGCTGGCCTCGACAGTACCAGGCCCTTGAGGAGGTTGAAGGCTTCGAACAATTGGTAGTCGGTCTCGGCCAACTGGGCGATGTCCACGGCATCGCTGATCCCTTTATCCCCGTTGTCATCCCCCTCCAGGTGGGCGGGTAAATTGGCCTCCTTGAGGGACGTCAAGGCCGGGGCGGCGGCGCGGGCCAGGGTCAGGGGCGGCAACTCAATGTCGGGGGAGATCCCCGCCGCCTGGATGGAGCGACCCTTGGGAGTGAAGTAGCGGGCGGTGGTCAACTTGATGGCCGAACCGTCCCCCAAGGGCAAAATGGTCTGCACCGAGCCCTTGCCAAAGGTCTGCTGCCCCACCACCAGCCCTCGACGATGGTCTTGGAGGGCACCGGCGACGATCTCCGAAGCCGAGGCCGCACCGCCGTTGACCATCACCACCAGGGGGGCGCCGTCGAGGACGTCACCGGGGTTGGCGCGGAACTGTTGGGCAGCGCCGTTGCCACGCCCTTCGGTGTACACCACCACCCCCCCATCGTCCAAGAACAGGTCGGAGATTTCCACCGCGGCGTTGAGGACCCCCCCAGGGTTGTTGCGCAGATCCAGGATCAGACCGTCGAGGGGGGCATCGTTCTCCTCGGTCAGATCCATGAGAGCTTGGCGAAGGTTGGCACCGGTGCGGGACTGGAATTGACTGACCCGCACATAGCCCAAACCCGCCTCTAGGAGCCGGCGGCGCACGCTCTTCACCCGGATGACATCCCGCACCACGGTGATGGTCAGGGGCTGGTCCTCGCCGTTGCGCATCACCGTCAGCCGCACCTCGGTATTGGGTTTGCCCCGCATGAGCTTGACGGCCTCCCCCAAGGACATGTCCTTCACCGGGGTATCGTCGAGGCGGATGATCAGATCCCCCGCCTGGATACCCGCCCGGGCGGCGGGGGTGTCGTCGATGGGGCTGATGACCTTGATAAAACCATCCTCTAGGCCCACTTCGATGCCGAGGCCGCCGAATTCTCCGGAGGTGTTGGTTTGGAGATCGCGGAAATCGCCGATGTCCAGATAAGTAGAATGGGGGTCGAGGCTCATCAACATTCCGCGAATGGCACCGTTGAGGAGGCGGCGTTCGTCGATGGTCTCGACGTATTCTTGCTGGATGCGGTCGAGGACGTCGGTGAAGGTGCGCAACTCTTCTAGAGGCAGGGGATTTTCTATGGCCTCATCGGCTGCGAAGAGCCCCGCGGACCAAAGCCCCAGGGTCAAACCCACAACCCAGGTCTTGGCGCGAAAATGGCAACGGTTCATTCGAACTCCATAGATCGAGTGCGACCCGCGAGGGCGAGAGCGGAGTCGGTAGTGGGTGGGATGGGCCGTGGCCCTTCGATGGAGGGCGATACCCGCAGGAGGGGGCGTCGAGATCGCGGCAGGGAATGAGTCGCTCGGTGCAACCAGGGGTTCGCCGTTATCGATTCGCTGTCATCGATTCGCTGTCATCGAGGATGGATGGGCCACTGTGACCGTTTTAGTACTCTAACGCCAATTGACCGCGGGCGCTAGCCGTGGCATCCGGCGACCGGCGCCCCGATAACCCCCATACCGCGCTATACTACGGCGTCCCGCGGTGCCGCCCCCAGGTCGGCCCGACCACGGGGTCCCCGAGCCGCTTTGTCCCACGACATTCCCCCTCCATCCCTTACCGTTCACCGACTTCGACTGACTTTGGAAACACCATGGCGGAATTTTTGGATTTTGCGGCCCGACACTGGTATCTCTTCGCCGCCCTGTTTGCCATCCTGGGCCTTCTCATCGGCACGGAGGTCTACCAGAGCTTGAGTGGCGTCAAGGGGGTCAACCCAGCCCAGACCTTACAGCTCATCAACCACGACGACGCCCTAGTCGTAGACCTGCGCGGCGCCAGCGACTATCGCGGGGGGCATATCCAGGGGGCGGTCAACATTCCGTCGGGCGAACTCAAGGATAGGCTCAAGGAGGTCCAGCGTTTCAAGGCCAAGCCGGTGGTGGTCTACTGCCAGACCGGCACCCGTTCCCAAAGCGCCGGCGGGATTCTCAAGCAGGCGGGCTTTGACCGCGTCCACCACCTCAAGGGGGGCCTCCAGGCCTGGCGTGGCGACAATTTGCCCGTGCGCAAAAAGGCCGGCTAGCCCATGGCCGCCGCACCTGGGTTACCATGCTTTCCCTAAAGATGGCCCCGGGTCCAACGACCATTCCCCCGCCCACCGCAACCCCCGACCGAGACACCCATGAGCCAAGCCCAGCCCAGCTCACAATTCGCCATCCAACGCCTCTACCTAAAGGACGTTTCCTTCGAGGTCCCCGGCGCCCCCGACATCTACAGCCAGGGGGCCCGTTTGGAGGTCAACCTCCAAGTCAACCACCAGCACCGCACCGTGGGCGATGACCCCACCTTAGTAGAGGTGAGTCTAAAGCTCGCCATCAACGCCAAGCAGGGGGAACGCACCGCTTATATCGTGGAGGTAGATCAAGGGGGGCTGTTCGCCTTGAAAAACTTCAGCGATGCCCAACGGGAACAGCTGTTGGCGGCCTATTGCCCGGGGCTTCTCTACCCCTACGCCCGGGAAGCCGTGGACAACTTGGTGGTCAAGGGGGGCTTTGCGCCCCTGATGCTCAAACCCATCGATTTCGCCGCCCTCTACTACCAGCGCAAGGCCCAGCAAGCCGAGCACCTCAATGCCCCCAGCGGCGACCGGGCCAACTGAGAGGGTCGTTCCCCCCATGGCGGTGGCAGTGTTGGGGGCCGGCGCCTGGGGCAGCGCCCTCGCGGTGCTCCTGGGCCGCAACGGCCACCCCACGGCGCTGTGGAGCCACCGCCCCGCCACCGCCGCCACCCTGGCCAAAGACCGGGAAAACACCCGTCACCTCCCCGGCATCCCTTTGCCCAGGGCGGTGACCCCCACGGCCGATTTGACGGCGGCCACGGCCGCCGCCGAGGTGGTCCTCATCGCCGTGCCGAGTCAAGCCTTCCTGGAGGTCTTGGATCGCCTGGTGCCCCTGGTTGAGGGGACGTCGTTACCCATCGCCTGGGCCACCAAGGGCCTAGACCCCTGGGGGCGCTTGCTCCACGAAGCGGTGGCGGACCACCTGGGACCGCGCCCCATGGCCGTGGTGTCGGGGCCGAGCTTCGCCGACGAGGTGGCCCGGGGACTCCCCACGGCCCTCACCGTCGCCGCCAACGAAGAAGCCTTGGCCCAACGCCTGGCCCGGGTGTTCAACGGTCCCACCGTGCGCATCTTCACCACCACGGACTTGCTGGGTGTCCAGCTGGGGGGCACCTTCAAGAACGCCTTGGCCATCGCCGCCGGCATTAGCGATGGCCTGGGGTTTGGCGCCAACGCCCGAGCGGCGGTGATCACCGGCGGCCTTTGGGAGTTGGCGCGCTTGGGGGAGGCGTTGGGGGCCAAGCGGGACACCCTAATGGGCCTCTCTGGAGTGGGGGATTTGGTCTTGACGTGCACCGACGACCAATCGCGCAACCGCCGTTTTGGCCTAGCGGTGGGCCGGGGCCAGAACTTGGCGGAGACCAGGGCCCAGCTGGGGACCGTGGAGGGGGAGCGCACCACCCACGAGGTGGTGCAATTGGCGGCAAAACTCGGGGTCGCCTTGCCCATCATCGAGCGGGTGGACGCGGTGCTCAAGGGGCGCATGAGCCCCCGGGAGGCCGTGGCGGCGCTGTTGGCCCCACCCCCCCGGGTGGAATTTCCCCGCCCCGATACCTCGACCTCGGGCCGAGCCGGCGGAGCGGCTGGGGATTAGAGCATCATCCCCCGGTCTTCCTCTTGATCGCTCAAGGTGAGGTCCGGGGCGGCAAAGGGCTCTGCCTTGCTGACCTTGAACTTCTCGCTGCCCACATCGGCCTCGTGGAGGCGGATCTGTAGACTGACGTTGTTGCGGGAATCGGCGTTCTTGATGGCCTCTTCCCGACTGATCTTGCCCTCTTTGTAGAGGTCGAACAGCGCCTGGTCGAAGGTCTTCATACCCCCTTCATTGGCCTGCTCCATGGCGTCTTTGACGGTGTCGATCTTGCCCTTCATGATCAGGTCTTGGACGTAGGGGCTGTTGAGCAACACCTCCACCGCTGGCACCCGGCCTCCCCCCAAAGAACGGATCAACCGCTGGGAGATGATGGCCCGCAGGTTGAGGGCCAGGTCCATGAGCAACTGATCCCGGGCCCCCTCGGGGAAGAAGTTGACGATCCGCTCCAGAGCGCCGTTGGCGTTGCTGGCGTGGAGGGTGGAGAGGCACAGGTGGCCGGTTTCGGCGAACTGCAGGGCGTACTTCATGACCTCCCGGGAGCGGACCTCCCCCACCAAGATGACGTCGGGGGCCTCCCGCAGCGCCGAGCGCAGGGCGTTTTCGTAGCTGTGGGTGTCGAGGCCGATTTCCCGCTGGCCCACCACCGACTTCTTGTGGGGATGGGTGTACTCGATGGGATCTTCTACGGTGAGAATGTGGCCCGAGGAGTTTTGATTGCGGTGGTCGATCATGGCCGCCAATGAGGTGGACTTACCGCAACCGGTGGCGCCGACGAACAAGATCAGCCCGCGCTTTTCCATGGAGAGGTTCTTGAGGACCAAGGGCAGATTGAGCTCTTCGATCTGGGGAATCTGACCCTTGATGTAGCGCACCACCATGGCCACCTCCCCCCGCTGCTTGAAGACGTTGGCGCGAAACCGGCCGACGCCCTTGAGGGGGATGGCGAAGTTGAGCTCCAACTCGTGCTCAAACTCCTTGATTTGGTCGTCCTTCATGATGGAGTAGGCGATCTGGCGCACCTGGCCGGCCTCGAGCACCTTGGTGCCCACGGGCCGCACCACGCCGCCGATCTTGATGCTCACCGGCGCCCCGACGTACAAAAACAGGTCCGAGGCCTCTTTATCGACCATCAGTCGCAGGTAAGGGGCAATATCCATTGACTATGTCCTTTCCGTTTGCCACAGCGCTAGCAAAGCAAACCCTAGCGCAGCACCCGATTGAGGCCATTGAGGGCCGCCACGCGGTAAGCTTCGGCCATGGTCGGGTAGTTAAACGTGGTGTTGATGAAGTATTCCAGATTGTTGGCCGTCCCGGGCTGGGCCATGATGGCCTGGCCAATGTGGACGATTTCCGACGCCTGGTCGCCGAAACAGTGTATTCCCAAGAGCTCCAAGCTCTCCCGGTGGAACAAAAGCTTGAGCATGCCCACGGCCTGTCCGGTGATCTGGGCTCGGGCCAGGCTTTTGAAAGCGGCATACCCCACTTCGTAGGGCACACAGGCCTCGGTGAGTTCCCGCTCAGTGCGCCCCACGGAGCTGATCTCGGGGGAAGTGTAGATGCCCGTGGGGATGTCCTCGACTAGGCGATGGTCGCATTGGCCGTGGATCAGGTGGCTGGCGGCAAAGCGCCCCTGGTCGTAGGCGGCCGAGGCCAGACTCGGGTAGCCGATGATATCCCCAGCGGCGTAGATGTGGGGCACCGCCGTTTGGTAGTTCTCGTTGACTTCCAGCTGGCCGCGCTTGTTGGGGACGACCCCCAACTCTTCGAGGCCCATGTTATGGGAATTGCAGGTGCGGCCGTTGGGCCACAGCAACACAACGCCCTTGATCTTCTTGCCAGACTTGAGATGGAGCACCACTTGGTTGTCCCGGGCCTCCACCCACTCGTCGCTTTCGTTGTGGCGGATCACTACGCCCTGATCCCGGAGATGGTAGGAGAGGGCGTTGGAGATCTCGTCGTCGAGGAATGCCAAGAGCCGGTCGCGGTTGTTGATCAAGTCCACCTTGCAACCCAGCTGGCGCATCATGCTGGCATACTCACAGCCGATGACCCCGGCACCGCAGATGATGATGGATCCTGGGGTGTAGGACAGGCTCAGCAACGTATCGCTGTCGAAGATCCGCGGGTGGTCGAAGTCCACATCGGGTGGGCGGTAGGGCCTAGAGCCGGTGGTGATGACAAAACCGTCGGCGGTGAGGCGCTGGGGTCTTTGCAGGTGGGGGCCGTGGATCTCCAAGGTTTGGGGGTCGACGAAGCGGGCGTGGCCCCGGTAGAGGTCCACGTCGTTGCGGTCGTAGAACCCCTGGCGCAGATGGGTTTGGCGACCGATCACCGACTCGGCGGTGCGCAGGAGCTCGGGGAAGGTGAATTGGACGGGCTTGCCCACGGCGGCCCGGAACAGGGGATTGCTGTTGACCCCGAGCATGGAGCTGATGGCAAATCGCAGGGCCTTGGAGGGTATCGTGCCCCAATGGCAGCAGCCCCCCCCCCCCGCGGGGGGGAGTAAAAAAGCCGCACACGAATAGGCATCGCGGACCGCCGGAAGCGCCCCGCCGACGACCGTGGTCCGACCGGCCGCCGCCACACCGACGAGTACCCGCGGCAACCCACCTGGAACCCCCCCCACCACACGGGTCTGCGCCAGGCCCAGACCCCCCC
>JBHJHK010000013.1:0-2055 GCA_050330975.1 Candidatus Competibacterales bacterium
CCAGCCCCCGCCAGCCCCTGGCCCCTCACCGAGAACCTCGCCCGCCAAGACCTTCCCCCGGGCACCTTCAACGTCCTCTTGGGGGGGGGCGGTGAGGTGGGGGAAGCGTTGATCCAAAGCCCCCTCGTCGACGCCATCAGCTTCACCGGTTCTCTGGCCGTGGGGCGGCGCATCGCCCAGGCCGCCGCCGCCAACTTGACCAAATTCCAGTTGGAAATGGGCAGCAAAAACCCCCTGGTGGTACTGGACGACGCCGATATGGCCACCGCCGTCCAGTGCGCCGTGGTGGGGGGCTATTCGGGGACCGGGCAAAAGTGCACCGCCTCGAGCCGGTTGATCGTCCACCGCAAAGTGTTAGACGCCTTCACCGAAGCCCTCCTCGCCCGCCTCAAGGCCATGAAGGTGGGCCACGCCTTGGCCGAGGGCACCGAGATGGGACCGGTGGTGAGCGCCGCCCAGCTGGCCTCCAATTTGAACTACATCGAGCAGGGCCAACGGCAAGGGGCAGAACTGCTGTGGGGGGGGCAGGCGTTGGAATTGGACCACCCGGGGTATTACATGAGCCCGGCGCTCTTCGCCAACGGCCGCAACGACATGGGTATCAACCGCGAGGAGATGTTTGGCCCCATGGCCTGTATCATCCCCGCCGCCGACGACGATGAAGCCCTGCACATGGCCAACGACAGCGAATTTGGCCTCACCGGCGGCGTGGTCACCCGCTCCCTGGCCCGGGCGACCCGATTTCGCCGGGCCCTCAAGACCGGTTGTGTCATGGTCAATTTGCCCACGGCGGGCACCGACTACCACGTACCCTTCGGCGGGCGGGGCAACTCGAGCTTTGGCAGCCGCGAACAGGGCCGCTACGCCGAGGAGTTCTACACCCAAGTGAAGACCGCCTACATCCACCCCGGGGAGGTTTGACGCCATGGTCATCGATGGCCTGCAGTACTGCCGCTGGTCTAGGGAAATCTTCGAGGACATGCGGGCGGCAGATGTGGCCGCGGTCCACGTCACCATTTGCTATTGGGAAAACTTCCGCGAGACCGTGGCCAACATCTGTCAGTGGCACCGGCACTTTGGAAACCACGGGGACTTGATCGCCCCGGCCCGCAGCGCCGCCGACGTCCAACGGCTGTACGGGGAAAACCGCACTGGCATCATCTTTGGCCTGCAAAACTGCTCCCCCATCGACGACGATATCGGCCTAGTCCAAGTGCTCCACGAGCTGGGGGTGCGGTTTATGCAGCTCAGCTATAACAATCAAAGCCTCCTTGCCACCGGCTGCTACGAAGCCGTGGACGCCGGCATCACCCGCTTTGGCCGCCAGGTGATCCAGGAGATGAACCGGGTGGGGATGGTGGTGGATATGTCCCACAGCGGCGAGCGTTCCACCCTAGAGGCCATCGAGTTGTCCCAGCGACCCATCGCCGTCACCCATGCCAATCCAAACTTCTGGCACCCGGCCAAGCGCAACCAGTCCGACGCGGTGTTGCGCGCCTTGGCCGAGTCCAAGGGCATGTTGGGTTTTAGCCTCTACCCCCACCACTTGCACAACGGCTCCCAGTGCACCCTGGAAGATTTCTGCACCATGGTGGCCCGCAGCGCCGAGGTCATGGGGGTGGAGCGGCTGGGCATCGGCTCTGATCTTTGCCAGGGCCACGGCGACGAGGTGGTCATGTGGATGCGCAACGGCCGCTGGAGTCGCCAGACGGATTTTGGTGAGGGCAGCGCCAGCAAACCCGGTTTTCCCCCCCAGCCCAGCTGGTTTAAAACCAATCGCGACTTTCTAAACTTGGCGGCGGGTTTGCGGGATGTGGGCTTTGGCGCCCATGAGGTCGCCGCCCTCATGGGGGGCAACTGGCTCGAGTTCTTTGCCACGGCCTTTGAACCCCAACCCCACCCGGTTTCTTTGCCCCCGCCTTCGAACCCCAAAACCCAAAAAACACCAAACCCAAAAAAACCCAACACCCCCAAAAACACAACACAACAAAACCCAAAAGACGTGACTCTCACAACAAATCCAAAGAACCACCAACACAACAGAAAACCCCCCCC
>JBHJHK010000014.1:0-21576 GCA_050330975.1 Candidatus Competibacterales bacterium
GGGCTGGGGGCGGTCGATGCGGGGGGCGGTGTACTGGCCCTGGCGCACCGCGGCGGCGAACAGCCGCAGTTGGCCGGTGGTGCGGGCCAATTCGCCTTTGGCCCGGGCGGCGGGCAACCCGGTCTCGGCGGGGATCCGCTCCGCCAAGGCGCCCGCCAAGGCGTCGAGCTCGGCGGCGATGGCCTCCAACAACGCCGCCCGGGCGTTGAGGGGGGTGGCCCGGTAGGGGGCAAAGGCCTCGGCGGCCAATTCACAGGCCAGATTCACCTCCTCCACCGTGGCCTCGGCGAAGGCGGGATCTAGGGATTCGCCGCTGGCGGCGTCGGTGGCGGTGAAGCGCTCGTCGCCGACGGCGCTCAGCTCCTGGCCGATGAGTTGCTGGGTGATGATCTCCACGGCGGATTCCTTCGGTTCAGCGCTGGCCAGGGAGTGGATGGCCCAGGGGGCCCCTTGGGGACCATCGGCCACCACGGCCAAGGGGTTGCGTAGGGCCGGGCCCAACACCGGGAGGTGGATTTCAAACACGTCCCCGGCCCGGGTCTGGATCTGGTCGGCAAAGCTCAAGGTGGCGGTGCCAAAAAAATGGACGTGGACATCGCCGGGGCGGCGAAACCCCGAATACTTAAAATGATGGTGCTCCAAATTGGCCAGGCTGTGGGACATATTGGCCTCGCCGGTCAAAAACGGCTTTTCCCACAACAGCGTCTGCCCTCGCCAGATGCGGCTGGTGCCCTCCAGGTGGGGGGGCAAGGGGCCGGTGTACAGGGCCGGGCCGTAGCTACAGGGCCTGAGCTTGGAGTGGGCCAACCACAGGTAGTTTTGCCGTTCGGTGACGTGGTCGGAGAACTCGTTGCCCACGGCGAAGCCCAGGCGATAGGGCTGGCCATCGGGGCCGATGACATAGAGCCCCACCAGTTCCGGTTCCTCGCCGGCATCTTCGGCAAAGGCGGGGCTTGGCAAAGGCGACCCGGGGGCCACCACGGCGAGGCCGTCCCCCTTGTAAAACCACTCCGGCTGGACCCCCACCTGGCCCCGACCGGGCTTGCCCTTTGCAAGCCCCAGGCGAAACATCTTCATGGAGTCGGTGAGGGGCGTGGTGGCATCGGCGCTGTGCATGGCATCCCGGGTGTCGGCACTGCCCAAATGGGTGAGGCCGGTGCCCGACACGAGACAGTGGGCCGGGTCGGGGTGGGTCAAGGGCGGCAGTAGCTGCGCCTCCACCGCCGCGAAGGGCAAGGGCGACCCATAGCCCCGGGCGTCGGCCTCCGCCACCAGGTCTCGACCGTGGGCCATGGCGGCTTGAGCCAGGGCGTAGGTCCCCCCTGCCATGGCCACCGGGTGGACCTGGTCGTCCACCAGGCGGGCCACGGCAACGGCGCCGTCAAGGTACTGGACAAAGTGGGCCACGGCGGCGCTATTCGATGACCCGAAAATCGGCGGCGTGCTTGTCGCTCAAGGTGAGCCCCAAGCCCGGTACGTCGTCGGCCAGGTCGATGTGGCCCTGAACGGGTAGGGGCTCCCCCTCGAACAGGTAGTAGAACAGCTCGTTGCCCACCTCCACCTCGTGGACCGGAAAGAACTCCGCCAAGGGGCTATTGAGGCTGGCCATGGTGAGGTGGTAGTTGTGCATCTGCCCGGCGTGGGGAATCACCGGGATGGCGTAGGCCTCGGCCAGGGCGTTGATCTTGTGGGCGGCGGTGATCCCCCCCACCCGGTTGGTGTCGTACTGGATCACGTCCACCGCCTCGGCATCCAGCAATTGCTTAAAGCCGTAGAGGGTGAACTCGTGCTCGCCGCCGGAGATGGGCATATAGCCCATGGAGCGCAGCTCGGCGTAACCTTGAATGTCGTCGGCGATCACCGGCTCTTCCAGCCAGCGGGGGTTGAACTCCGCCAACAGGGGCAGCATCCGCTTGGCGTAGTCCAAACTCCAGCCCATGTAGCACTCCAGCATCAAATCCACGTCGTCGCCGATGACCTCCCGGATGGCCGCCACCCGATCGACGTTGGCCCGCATCCCCTTGGGGCCATCCTTGGGGCCGTGGCCAAAGCGCATTTTCATGGCGCTAAACCCCTGGTCGAGGTAACCCTGGGCCTCGGCCTGCATGGCGTCGACGTCCCGACAATAGAGCTTGGAGGCGTAGACCGGGATGCGCCCTTTGGTGCGGCCCCCTAAGAGCTTGAACACCGGGCGCCCCGTGGCCTTGCCCATGAGATCCCACAGGGCGATATCCACGGCGCTGATGGCCGCCATGCCGATGCCCTTGCGGCCCCAGGCCAGGGTGGAGCGGTACATCCTGGCCCACAGGTACTCATAGTCAAAGGGGTCACAGCCCACCACCAGGGGGGCCAAGTAATGGTCGACGATCTGCTTGGCCACCCGGGGGGCCAAGGCCACGTTGCCCAGGCCCACGGAGCCGTCGTCGGCAGTGACCTCCACCACGGTCCAGCCGTGGAAGCGAAAGCTGCCCATGGCGTCTCCCCGGTCGTAGAGGAGATCCATGGCGTTGGTGCAGAAATTCGCCTGGGGGGGAACGATCTTGCCCTGCCACTCAAAGACCCGGGCGCGGACGCTGGTGATTTTCACAGAGACTCTCCTTGGGAACGGGCGCGGCGCCGGGCCAAACCCATGCGGCAGGCGATGCGAAAGGCGTTGACCGTGGCGTTGACGCTGGCCCGATTTTGGCCACTGATGTCGTAGGCCGTGCCGTGGGCCGGGGTGGTGATGGGCACCGGCAACCCCCCCTGGACGGTGACGCCCCGGTCGAAGCCCAACAGCTTCATGGCGATTTGGCCCTGGTCGTGGTACATGGTCACCACGGCGTCTAGCTCGCCGTCTTTGGCCTTGAGGAACACGGTATCCGCCGGCCACGGCCCGGTGACGGGGAAGCCCAAGCCCTGGAGCTGGGCCACCGCCGGGGCGATGATGTCGATTTCTTCGCGGCCGAAATTGCCCCCGTCCCCGGCGTGGGGGTTGAGGCCCGCCACCGCCACCCGCGGCTCGGCCACCCCCGCCTGGACCAGGGTGCGGTAGACGAGTTTGGCGGCCTCGACGATCCGCCCTTGGTCGATGAGGGGTGCCACCTCCTTGAGGGCCACGTGGGAGGTAATCCTGGAGGTCCACAGGTTGTCCAGGACGTTGAGCTCGCAGACGTAGTCCTGGACCGCCAAGCGGTGGGCGAAGTGGTGGAGTTCGTCGTCGAAGGCCAGCCCCCCCTGCTTCATGGCGTGCTTGTTCAAAGGCGCAAAGCACACGGCGTCCACCTGACCCCCGGCGGCGGCGACGACGTCATCCAACACCGCCAGCACCGAGCGACCCCCGGCGGCATTGGCTACCCCCCGGGTCACCTCCCCCGGGGACACGGTGTTGAGGGGCAAAAACAACGGCGTGTGATCGGCGAAATCCAACCCCTCTAGGCGCTGGATCTCCCGGGTATCCACGGCGACCCCGGCGATGTCCTGGCCGTCTTCCCACAGCCAGCGGTCCCCCGCCAACACGATGTGGGCCATGGCGCGGATATCGTCTCGGGCCAACAACTTGGCGGTGAGCTCAGGGCCGATGCCGGCGGGATCCCCCAGGGTGAGGGCGACGATGGGTTTGGCAGTCATGACAGACCTCAGGGATAGAACACCTGGACCAGGCCCAGGGGGATGATGGGTACATAGGTCACCAGCAGCAACACCAGCAAAAGCACCCCGATCATGGGCAAGTTGGTTTGGGTGGTGCGCCACACGTCGGCCCGGGCGATGGAGCAGGCGGTGGCCAGCACCGAGGCCACCGGCGGGGTTTGCTGGCCGATGGCGAGATTTAAGGTGACGATCAAACCAAAGTGAACGGGGTCTACCCCCACCTGGTGGACCAAGGGCAAGACGATGGGCACCACCAGGATGATGGCGGCGGCGCCGTGGAGGAACATCCCCAGCACCAACAACAACACGTTGAGCAAGCCCAACACCAGGTAGGGGTTTTGGGTCAAGGCCAAAATCTGGGCCGCCAGCTGCTGGGGTACCTGCATCTCCGTGAGGTACAACCCCAACACCGCCGAGGTGGCCACCAGCAACATCACCACCGCGGTTTGGATCACCGCCTCCACCAGGGCTCGGTAGAGGTTTTTGAAGCTGAGTTCCCGGTAGATCAAGGCGCCAATCCCCAGGGCGGCCACCACCGCCAGCCCCGCCCCCTCGGTGGCGGTGACAAAGCCGCCAAAGATCCCGCCGAGGATGATGATGGGCAACACCAAGGCCCAGGCGGCGCCTTTGAAGGCTCGCCACAAGTGTTTGAGGTCGAAGGCCTGCTCCCGGGGCAAGTCGTATTTGCGGGCGTAGTAGTAGCAAAAGGCCATGAGCAGCCCCCCCCCCAAGAAACCTGGGACGATACCGGCGACAAACAGTTGCACCACCGAGGTATCGGCGATGGCCCCGTAGAGGATCATGGGGATGGAGGGGGGAATGATGATGGCCAAGGAGGCCGACGACGAGGTGAGGGCGGCGGCGAAGGTCTTTTTATAGCCCCGCCGCTCCATGGCCGGAATCAGCACCGTCCCCGTGGCCGCCACATCGGCCACCGCCGACCCCGAGATCTCGGCGAAGAACAGCGACACGCCCACATTGACCATGGCCAAGCCCCCCCGAACAAAGCCGATCAAGGCGGTGACAAAGGCGATGAGCCGCTGGGAGAGGCCGGTGGTGTTCATCAACGCCCCGGCGAAGATAAACAGCGGGATGGCGATGAGGGGAAAGTTGGTGGCCCCGGTGAACAGCTTGAGGGGGACGTTCACCAGGGCGTCCACCCCCTGAGAGAGGAGGATCCCCGCCACCGCCACCGCCCCCACGGCCACGGCGATGGGGACGTTGAACAACACCAAAGCGAACAGGGCGATCACCACCGACAACAGGATCATCGCAGCGTCTCCTCCCGGGGGGTCAGCTCCCGGCGGGCGTGGTCGATGGCATCGTGAATGACCTCGGTTTCGGGGTCGACGCCGGCGGTGATCCGCCCCCAGGCCTCCGGCAAGCTCAAGACCTCGGCGGCGATAAACAGCGCAGCGCCCACGGGAATGGCCGATTGGACCACGTCCATGGTGATGGGCAGGCTCACCATGGTGTCCCAGGCGAGGATGGGCAGTACCTTCGTCCCGGTCCAGGCCACCACCAGGAAAAAGCCCACCACCACCAGCTCGGCGGCGACAAAGGCCACCTTGCGCCACAGGGCCGGCAAGGCCAACACCAACCCGGCAAAGCCCATGTGGTGGCGCTTGAGGGCGGCGAGGGCGGCGCCGTAAAAGGTGAGCCAGGCCAACAACACCGAGGCCAACTCGTCGTACCAGGCCAGGGATTGGCCAAGCGTCCGGGCGGCGACGCCGCCGACGATGACGGCGGTGAGGGTCAACAACAAAGCGATGCCGGCCGCCTCCAACAGACGCTCTAAGGTCCAGTGGAGGGTGGCCACCAGACGGCGGCCGGCAAAGGGGGAGGAGGGTGCCACAGAGGGACTTGGAGAACGGGCGATCAGTCGGTGGCCAGCTCTAGAGCGCGGTCGATGTAGGCCTGGCCATTGTCCACTTGCTCGGCGTAGGCCTTGTAGACCGGGGCGCTGGCGTCCACAAAGGCCTGGCGCTCGGCGCGGGTGACGGTCATCCCCCCCTGTTGGAGCTTGTCCACCAACTCGGCGTCGGCCTCGGCACCCCGGGCCAAGGCCCAGTCCTGGAGCTCGGCAGCCACCTCTTCGATGGCGGTGCGCAACTCAGGGGGGAGCTGTTGCCAGCGCCCGGCCCCGGCGGTGAGCCAGATGGGGGAGTAGACGTGGTTGGTGAGGGAAAGATAAGTCTGGACTTCGTTGAATTTGGCCCCGTAGATATTGGTCATGGGGTTTTCCTGGCCGTCGATGACCCCGGTTTGCAGGGCCACAAACACCTCGGAAAAGGCCATGGGGGTGGGGTTGGCGCCCCAGGTGCGAAACATCATCACCCGCCAATCGCTCTGGGGGGTGCGCAGCTTGATGCCCTCTAGGTCTTTGGGGGTGACGATGGGCCGGGCGCTGTTGGTGATCTGCCGAAAGCCATTTTCCCAGGTGGAGACGATGTGCAGCCCCCGGGCCTCGGCGGCGGCGGCGAGCTCCCCCTTGACGATCTCGGCGTCGATGCGCTTGAGATGCTCCCGGTCGGCCACCAAAAACGGCAGGTCAAACAGGGCGAATTCGTCCACCAAAGACGACATGATGGACGATACCAACGCCAGATCCACGGTACCCAACCGGAGCTTTTGCACCAGCTCCCGCTCGTCGCCGATTTGGCCACTCAGGTAGAGTTCGACGTTGTAGTCGTCCCCCAAGCGCTGTTGCAGCCGGTCGGTGAACTCCTGGGCCGTGCGCCCCTGGAGACTTTGGGGGGTACCGCCAATGCCAAAGGTGAGGGTTTCCGCGGCGAAGGCGCAAAGGGTGATCAACCACAGGCAACAGGCCAGTAGCAGTCTGGTCACAGAGCAATCTCCTGTCTTTGATGGTGGCTGGCAAGGCCCAGCTCGGGGTAAAACTCTCTTTATTGTGATCCATCATGGCACGTGGACATCCAACGTCAAGTCGCGCTGCGGCAGCCCGCTGTGGCAGCCCAGCCTCGACGCCCAGCCCCCAAAACCGACCATCGTTTGCCCACAAGCGGAGTGCTCTCCCCATGAGTCTGGAGACTATCAGTTATTTCCCGTTGTATATCTTCGCCATTTCTCTGGCGTTTTTTCCTTTGTCAAAAATCAAACAAGTCAAAAAACTACATAAAAAGCTCGATCAGTACCTGGACAACCCATTCAAGTTCCCCGGGAAGTAGAGGCCGACTTTGGCTCAGTCGCCCTCCGCCACCCCCAAGATGGCCAGGGGGTCTCCCACCTGGACCAGGCCGGGAAAATGGCGGCCGATGAGGATGCCCCCCCTGGGGGCCCGGTACTCGGCGACGGCGGCGCCGGTGCGTTGGACGTCGTACACCCGAGCGAGGAGAGCCCCCGCCGCCACTTCGGCGCCCAAATCCACCACCGGTTCCACCAGGCCCTGGTGGTGGCTCACCACGTAGCAATCGTCCCCTGGCATGGCGAGGAGCTTTGTTGGGGCGGGCTCGGCTTGGGCGGCCAAAATCCCGGCGTGGCAGAGAAAATTCCTCACCCCCCGCTTGGCGATGGCCACCAGTTCCGCCCTGGCGGTGCCGCCGCCCCCCAGTTCCGTGGAGACGAATACCTTGCCCAAGTTCTCTGCCGCGGTGTCGTACATCCCCACGGCGTCCAATTCTCTGAGCGTTACCGAGTAAGGGGCGGCAAAGGCCAACATGGCCTGCCGACAGGCCGCCTCGTGGGGGGGATCCCCCAAGTGGTGGGCGGCGGCAAAGGGCACAAAGTCCAAGCTCTTGCCCCCGGAATGGAAATCCAGCACAAAATCCGCCAGGGGCAATAAATAGCGCTGGAAGTAGTCGGCGATCTTCTCCGTGAGGCTGCCCCGGGGGTGGCCGGGGAACAGCCGGTTGAGGTTGCCGCCGTCCACCGGCGAGGTGCGCTTGGCGTCCAGGAATGCCGGATAGTTCATGGCGGGGACGATGATCACTCGCCCCTGGATGTCCTCGGCCCCCAGGGACCGGGCCAAGTCGAACAGGGCGATGGGCCCCTCGTATTCGTCGCCGTGGTTGCCGCCGGTGAGGAGGGCCGTGGGGCCTTGACCGTGGCTCACCACCGTCAAAGGGATCAACAGCGTCCCCCAGGCGGAGGTGTCGCGGCTGTGGGGTAGGCGCAGGTGGCCGTGGTGGACCCCGGGGGCGGCCAGGTCCACGCTGCAGGTCACCGGCGAGGCCGGTAGGATCGAGCTCACCAAACCCTCACTTGAAGAACAATTGTCGGGGCACCTGGGCCAAGCACTCGGGGGCCTTGGCTGTGATGCGGATGCTCTCGGTGATCTCCAACCCCCAGGTGTCTTGCCACAGCCCAGTCATGAAGTGGAAGGTCATGTTTTCCTCCAACACCGAGGTATCCCCCAACCGCAGGGACATGGTCCGCTCCCCCCAGTCGGGGGGGTAGGAGAGGCCGATGGGGTAGCCGGTGCGGCTATCCTTGTCGATCCCGTGGCGTTTGAGGACGGCGAAGAAGGCGGCGGCGATATCCCGGCAGCGGTTGCCGGGGCGAGCGGCCTCCAGCCCCGCCGCCATCCCCTCTAGCACTGCCGCCTCGGCCCGACGGAAGTGATCGGGTACCCCTTGTCCCGGGGCGCACAAAAACACCGTCCGGCTCAAGGGGCAGTGGTAGCGGTGGTAGCAACCCGCCACCTCGAAGAAGGTCCCCTCCCCCGCCACCAACGGCGCGTCGTCCCAGGTGAGGTGGGGGGCGGCGGCGGCGGCCCCCGAGGGGAGTAGCGGCACGATGGCGGGGTAGTCGCCGCCGTACTCGGGCGTCCCCCTGAGTCCGGCGTCGTAGATCTCCGCCACCAGGTCGCACTTGCGCATTCCCGGCTCGATCCGCTCCAAGATCCGGGTGTGGATCCCCTCGACGATCCGCGCCGCCCGGCCCATGTAGTCGAGCACCCGGGGGCTCTTCACCGCCCGTTGCCAGTTGACGAGCCCCGTGGCGTCGACGAAGACGGCGTCGGGAAGGTTGCGCTGGAGGGCGGCGTGGTCGGCGGCGCTGTAGTAGTAGTTGTCCAGCTCCACCCCCAGCCGCAGCCGGCCCCAACCCCGCTGGCGGATCCGCGCCGCCAGGTGATCCATGGGGTGGCGCTCGGTGGATTGGACGTAGTGGTCGGGGTAGGCCTCGATGGCGCCCTCCCCCATCCACACGGTGTGGCGGGCCCCGTTGGCATCCTGGCCCCGCCCGTACCACACGGGCCCTTGATCCAGGGTCAGCAATACCCCCTGGGGGACGTAGAAACTCCAACCATCGTAGCCGGTGAGCCAGGCCATGTTGGAGGGATCGCAGACCCACAGCAACTCCACCCCCGCCGCCGCCATGGCGCTGCGGGTCTTGGCCAACCGCTGGTGGTACTCCGCCAACTCGAATTTCAACGGGGCTTGCAACGGCTGGACCTCGCAGGGGATTGGGGACGGCCAAAGGGCGTGGGGCAACCCTGGACTTCGGCCGGGTCATGGGTCAATTTTGTGCCCATCGCCGGCAAAATCCAAGGCGGCGGCACCGATAAGATAATTCCTACTCCACCAATCCTGGAGGCCCTGCGTGTTCCACCACAGCGATTACGACGCCATTCGCGCCGGGGTCGAGCGCCTCTGCGCCGATTTCCCCGGCGAATACTGGCGGGCATTGGACAAGACCCGCGCCTACCCCACGGCCTTTGTGGAGGCTTTGACCCACACCGGTTATTTGGGGGCGCTGATCCCCGAGGCCTACGGCGGCGCCGGCCTGGATTTGGCGGCGGCCACGGTGATCCTGGAGACCATCCACCGCACGGGGGGCAACGCCGGGGCGGTCCACGCCCAGATGTACACTATGGGCACCCTGTTGCGCCACGGCAGCGAGGCCCAAAAGCAGACCTATCTACCCCGTATCGCCAAGGGGGAACTGCGCCTCCAGGCCTTTGGGGTCACCGAGCCCAACAGCGGCACCGACACCACCAGGATCCAGACCAGGGCCCAACGCCAGGGGGATCATTATTTGATCAACGGCCAAAAGATCTGGACCTCCCGGGCCGAACACAGCGATTTGATGATTCTCTTGGCCCGCACCACCCCCCGGGAGGCGGCGGCCAAGCCGAGCCAAGGCATGTCGGTGTTTTTGCTGGACCTCAAGCAAGCCCTGGCGGCGGGCACGGTGACCATCACCCCCATCGAGACCATGATCAACCACGCCACTACCGCGGTGTATTTCGACGGCCTCAAGGTCCCCGTGGACCAGCGCATCGGCGCCGAGGGGGAGGGGTTTCGCTACATCCTCGACGGCATGAACGCCGAGCGGATCCTCATCGCCGCCGAGTGCATCGGCGACGCCCGCTACTTCGTCCAGCGGGCCAGCGACTACGCCAAAGAGCGCCAGGTGTTTGGCCGCGCCATTGGCCAAAACCAGGGGGTACAGTTTCCCATCGCCGAGGCCCATGTCCACGCCGAGGCGGCGGCACTCATGGTGGAGCACGCCACCCGCCGCTTCGACGCCGGCGCCACCGGAGGGGCCGAGGCCAACATGGCCAAATACCTGGCCGCCGAGGCCAGTTGGCGGGCCGCCGACGTGGCCCTCCAGACCTTTGGTGGCTTTGGCTTTGCCGCAGAATACGACATCGAGCGCAAATTCCGCGAGACCCGCCTCTACCGCACCGCCCCCATCTCCAGCAACTTGATCTTGTCCCACGTGGCCACCCACGTCCTGGGCATGCCCAAGTCTTTCTGAGGGGAGGGCTTTGCGGTGCATCACCAACGGCTGTTGGCCGACCTTTTAGTCGTCAGCTTGGAGCAGGCCGTCGCCGCCCCCTACCTCATGGCGTTGTTGGCCGACAAGGGGGCCGAGGTGGTCAAGGTGGAACGCCCCGAGGGGGACTTCGCCCGGGGTTACGACCGGGCGGTGCTGGGGGAGAGCAGCTATTTCGTCTGGCTCAATCGGGGCAAAAAAAGCGTGGTCCTGGACATCAAAGCCCCCTTGGATCACCGGGTATTATTGAATATGCTCGCGGCGGCCGATGTATTCGTCCAAAACCTGAGCGTCGGCGCCGCCCAGCGCGCGGGGTTGGGGGTTGAGGCCCTGGCCGCCCACAACCCCCGCTTGATCACCGTGGATATCAGCGGCTACGGCGAGTACGGCCCCATGGCCAGCAAAAAGGGCTACGATTTGCTGATCCAATGCGAAGCGGCCTTGGCCGCCGTCAGCGGCGCCCCCGAGGCCCCCGGGCGGGTGGGGGTGTCCATCAGCGACATCGCCACCGGCCTGTACAGCTACGCCGCCGTTTTAGAGGCGCTGCTGCGCCGGGGCAAGACCGGCCGGGGGGCCCACCTCAAGGCCTCCCTGTTCGCCGCCACCGCTGAGCTCATGGCGGTGCCCTACCTGCAAACGGCCTACGGCGGCAAGGCGCCCCGGCGGGTGGGGTTGAGCCACCCCAGCATCGCCCCCTATGGCGCCTACCCCTGCGCCGGTGGTGGCCAGGTGGTGTTTGGCATCCAAAACCCCCGGGAGTGGCAGCGGCTCTGTGATAAAATTCTCGGTGATTCGGCCTTGGCCCACGACCCTCGCTTTGTGGACAACAACGCCCGGGTGGTCCATCGGCTCGATTTGGACGCCATTATCAACGCCTGCTTTGCCGGCCTGACGCCGGACCAAGTCACGGCCCGCTTGGAAGCGGCCGACATCCCCTGTGGCCGGGTCAACGAAGTGGCGAATCTGGTGGACCACGGCCAACTGCGCACCGTCGCCGCCACCTTGGGGGTCGACAGGGTCCAGCTGATCCGCCCGCCGGTGGAGTGGCAGGGTGAAACGGTGACGTTGGGGGCCGTGCCAGCCCTGGGCGCCCACACCCAAGCCATCAAGGAGCGCTTCGCTTGAGCCTGACCGCCGAACTCATCGCCTTGATCCGGGAAAAGCCGGTGGCCCCTGGCGACCTGGCCCGGGCCGCCGATTTTGTCTTGGACACCCTGGCCTGCGCCATCGCCGGCAAAGACAGCATCCCGGGCCGGGCGCTGCTGGCCCTGGCCCGCCAGCGGGGTGACGCCCCCCACCACCAGGCCTTCTTGTGGGGGGGGTTGGCCCATATCGTCGAGATGGACGACCTCCACCGCCCCTCGGTGGTCCACCCCGGCAGCGTAGTGATCCCGGCCGCCTGGGCCCTGGCCCAAGCCCAAGGCGTGGACGGCCCCACGTTCCTGCGGGCGGTGTTGTGGGGCTACGAGGCCTGCTGCCGGGTGGGCAACAGCGTCGGCAAGGGCCACTACGCCGTGTGGCACAACACCGCCACCTGTGGCCCCTTTGGCTCGGCCATGGCGGCGGCGTTGCTGTTGGACCTAGACGTCCACCAGACCCGTTGGGCCCTGGGCAACGCCGGCACCCAGGCCGCGGGGCTGTGGCAGTTTTTGCCCGACGGCGCCATGAGCAAACACCTCCACACCGCCCGGGGGGCGGAGGCGGGGCTGACGGCGGCCCAGCTGGCGGGGTTGGGCTTCACCGGCCCCGACCGTATCCTGGAGGGTCCCAAGGGTTTCTACGCCGGGGCTTGCCCCGACCCCGACCCCACCGCCGTCACCCGCGCCCCCGAGGCCCCCTGGCAACTCCAGCTGACCTCCATGAAGCCCTATCCCTGTTGTCGCCACACCCACCCGGCCATCGACGCCGCCCTGACCCTCTTTGGTCGGGTGCCCAGCCATGCCATCCAGGGCATCGAGGTGGCCACCTACCGGGCGGCCATGGACGTCTGCGATCGCCCCCGCCCCCAAACCCCCAACCACGCCAAGTTCTCCCTCCAGCACTGCGTGGCCCAGGCCCTCACCCGGGGGCAGGTGGGCTTTACAAGCTTTGACGCGCCGGCCCGGGAGGCGGCCGCACCCCTGGCAGAGCGGGTGGCGTTGGTCCACAGCGGCGACGCCGAAGGGCGCTATCCAGAGCACTGGTCGGCCACGGTGGGGGTCGCCACGGCCGAGGGGGTCTTGGAGGCCCACTGCCACGAGGCGGCGGGGGATCCCCAGCGCCCCTTGGAGCGAACGCAGCTCCTGGCCAAGGTGGACCAGGTGTTGGCCTTTGCCCAGTTGGCCCCCGACCAGCGCACTGGGTTTATCGACACCGTACTGGGCCTCACCGACCCAGGCGCCCGGGTACCCCCCCTGGCCGCCCTGGCCTTGGGGCCGGAGTGATGGGGCTGTGACGACCCCGTTCGCCGAGTGGGTGGGCCGCGGGGAGATCCAGCGGGACACCGTCGACCCCACCCGGGTGGCCCAGGCCCTGGCGTTGTTGGATCTGCCCCGGGCAAAAGCCGTGCCCGGCGCCCCCTTGCCGCCCCTGTTTCACCTGTTTTTCGCCAACGAGGTGGTGCCCCAGGGGGAGCTGGCCGGGGATGGCCACGCCAGACTCGGGCGCTTTATGCCACCCATCGACGGCCACGGCGCCGTGAAGCGGCGGATGTGGGCGGCGGGGGACATTCGCTTTGAAGGCACCATCAAGGTGGGGGAAAACCTCGAACGGCGCTCGGTCATCACCGCCATCGAATCAAAGGCCGGGCGCTCGGGGCCATCGCTCTTCGTGGTGGGCGAGCGGACCCTGAGCAGTCCCTCGGGGAGGGTGGTGGAGGAGCGCACCGTGGTCTATCGCACCCTGCCCGACGCCCCGGCGGCGGAGAGCGTCGACCTGGCCCCCGATACCGCCCTGTCGCCCCGGGACACTTGGCTCCCCGACGAGCGGGCGCTGTTTCGCTTCTCGGCCCTCACCTGGAACAGCCACCGCATCCACTACGACCGGGCCTTTTGTCAGGTCGAAGAGCGCTACCCCGACCTTTTAGTCCATGGCCCCTTCACCGCCCTCAAGTTGGCTTTGTTGGCGGCCCAAGGCAAGGCGGGTATCCGTCGCTTTGCCTTTCGCGGCCTCCAGGCCCTCTACGTCAACCGCCCGGTGACGTTGGTGGCCGACGAGGCCGCGACCCAGCTCCAGGCCTTGAACCACCGGGGACAGCTGGCCATGGCCGCCCGGGTGGAATACCTCACATAAGGGAGGCATACCCCATGACCGATCGATGGGCAGACCCGGCCCGACGCCGTTGTCAGCTGGTGGTCCCCGCCAGCTCGGAGAAAATGCTGCACAAGGCGGCAGAGCTGGAGGTCGACGGATTGATTCTAGACCTAGAAGACGGGGTGGCCCCCAGCGCCAAGGCCCAGGCCCGGGAACAACTGGGCTGGGCGTTGCGGGAGCTCAGTTTTAAGGCCCAGACCTTGAGCGTGCGCATCAACCCCACCACCCTATCCATGTGCCGCCACGACACCGCCATCGCCGTGACCGCCGGCTGGCAGCGGGTTCGGGCCATCGTCCTCCCCAAGGCCGACCACCCCCGGGATATTCATTTTTTGGACGTATTGCTGGGGCAGTTGGAGCGGGAACAGCTGGCGGCGGGCGCCCCCAGTGCCCCCCCCTTCGCCATCGAAGCCCAGGTGGAGACGGTGGTGGCAATGATGAGCCTGGAGGCCATCGCGGCCGCTTCGCCGCGCCTGGAGACCCTGAGCTTTGGCCCGGGGGACTACGCCGCCAGCCAGGGGATACCCCAAAGCGCGGGGGACGGCGGGGATCCGTTGTTTTGGTCCTACCACCGCCACCGCCTGGCCATGGTGGCTCGGGCCTTTGGGCTCCAGGCCATCGACGGCCCTCATTTTATTCTCGACGACGCCGACAGTCTGGAGCGCGCGGCCCAGGCGGCGGCGTCCTATGGCCTGGCGGGCAAATGGGCCATCCATCCCCAACAGGTTGAAACCATCCAACGGGCCTTTACCCCCTCGCCGGAGCAGATCGCCCGGGCGGAAAAGATCATCAGCGCCTACCAGCAGGCCCTGGCCCAGGGCCAAGGGGCGTTGGCGGTGGAGGGCAAGATGATCGACGAGGCCCTGGTGCGGATGTGTCGCGAGACCCTGCAGCGGCGCTAGCCCACACCATTCCATCGGCCAACCCACAACGATTCGCCCCGAGGCCACCGGGGGTGGCGCTCGGGGCGCGGGGGTAAAGCGGCTTGGTGTTACTGGGGGGTACAGGTCACCGTGGCTTGACCTGGGGCGCCGTGGCAGCGGTACAACCGGCCCCCGGCGTAGACCCGCTGCACCTCGACGCCCCCCTGACCGGCGATGGTCACCAGTTGGTTGAAGTAGGTGTCATCGTAGGTGTAGATGGCCTGGGCACAAAAGGCTCCGGGGCTGGGCTCGGCGGTGATGGGGATGTAGGCCAGCAACACGTCGTTGACCTGGGTGAAGTCGGCAGGGCCGGTGGCCCAGCATAGGTTGGGCAAGTGGCCCAAGACGTCCACCTCTTGGTAGGTGTTGTCAAAGCCAGCCATGGTCACGGTGCTGGCCACTTGATTGACGGGGGCCCCATCGTCGTAACCCCACCAGTAGTTGACCACCGCCGGGCCGTGCTGGTAGCCGTAGACCCGCATGGTCAGCGGGCGGGTGATCTCCCCGCGGATGCGGATGTACTCGTGGCCCAAGTTGTGGCCATCGCCGTTGTAGCCCGACCACTCGATGGTCATGCCGTAGTAATCCACCGTCTGGCGGCCGGGGCCGTTGAGCAAGCCGTTGGGCCAGTGGACGATGCGCTGGCCGTTGGTGGCGTCTTGGAGTTGGACGTCGATATCCCTATCGGCCCGCAGCTCGATGTAGACATCTCGGACTCCAGGGGGCAGTTCCCCCAGGGTGATGATGTCTTGGTGGGGCACGGTGCGGGTGAAGGTGCCGTGGCCCCGGGGTGCCACCCCCTGGCCCTGGCACTGGTTGGGGTCGACGACGCGCTCGGCCCAGGCGTAGTCCACCACCGCATAGCCGGCGGCGTAGCCGTAGACGCGCATTTCCAGCTCCCGGGTGGTGGCTCCGGTGATGCGGATGTACTCGTTGCCGTAGTTGTGGCCATCGCCGTTGTAACCCGACCATTCCAGGCGCATGCCGTGGTAGTCCAGCTGCTGGAGGCTGGGGCCGTTGAGCAAGCCGTTGGGCCAGTGGATCAGCCGTTGACCGGTGGTTTTGTCGGTGAGTTGGATGTCCAGGTCTTCCTGGGCGGTGAGGTAGATTTCCACATCGACCACCCCTTCGGGCAAGGTGCCCAAGGTGACGGTCTGGTGCCGGTCGATGTAGCGCTCAAAGCTATCGTTGCCGCCGCTGGGGGCAGTGGGATCGCATTGGCCCAAGCCAAAGTCGAAGGTCTGGGCGCTGGCACTGGCGGCCAGGGTCAGGGCGAGGATGGGGCAGTAACGAGAAAACGCGCTCAAGTTGGCCATGGTTTTGTCTCCGCTGTCGCATCGTAAGGGCTTGAGGTTGCCGGGGTGGAGGGCGTTGGGCTGCTCCTCCGGGTTCCCTTACCAAGACGTAGCGGGACCCAAAACATCAGATGAGAACGGGTTCTCAATTGGGGCTCATTGCCCGGGCATTGGGCCTTTGCCCCCGGGGGGGGTCCTAGCTCTTCTGGGACGCCGTGGGTCTTGCCATGGCCGCCCCCGCCCACTTATCCGGCAGGCTGCGCTCGTACTGGGGCGGGGCTTTGAGGTTCTGTCCCAGGGCCTGGGCGGCGTGCCATGGCCAGCGGGGGTTGTCCAGCATGGCCCGGCCCAAGGCCACTTGGTCCGCCTGGCCGCTGGCGATGATCTCCTCGGCCTGGTGGGGGTCGACGATCATCCCCACCGCCCGAGTGGTGATGCCCACTTCCCGTTTGATCCGCGCCGCCAGAGGGACCTGATAGCCCGCCCCCGAGGGAATCTTGAGTCCCTGGATCAAACCGCCGCTGGTGACGCAGACGTAGTTCACCCCCAACCCCTGGAGGTCTTTGGCAAAGGCCAGCGCCTCGTCTTCGGTGATACCTTCTGGGTGCCAGTCGGTGCCGGTGATCCGCGCCCCGACGATCAACTCCTGGGGTATCAGCTGGCGCAGGCTCTGGGCCACCTGGAGGGGAAAGCGCAGGCGATTTTCCAGGGAACCGCCAAAGGCATCTCGACGCTGGTTGGACAAAGGCGATAGGAACTGGTGGAGCAAGTAACCGTGGGCGGCGTGGATCTCCACCCCGTCGAGGCCCAACTTGAGGGCCCGCTGGGCTGCGGCGCGAAACAGCTCCCCTTGGGTTTCGATGTCGTCTTCGTCCAGGGCCCGGGGCAGGTGCCAGCCCTCCCCCGCCGCCAGCGCCGAGGGGGCGACGGTGGGCCAGGGGTCTTCAAAGGGCCCCAGGGAAGCCCGCCCCTCCCAGGGGCGCTGGGTGGAGGCCTTGCGCCCGGCGTGGGCCAGTTGGATGACAAACTTGGTACCGGGGTGGGCCACCCGCCGGGCCACCTGGAGGACTCGCTCCAAGGCCGCCTCGCAGGCATCGTTATAGAGACCCAAACAGTGGTGGGTGATGCGCCCCCGCCGCTCCACGGCGGTGGCCTCTAGGACCACCAACCCCGCCCCCGATATGGCCAACTGCATCAAGTGCTGCAGGTGCCAATCCGTGGCACAGCCATCATTGGCGCTGTACTGGCACATGGGGGAGACGGCGATGCGGTTGATGAGGGGCTGCTTTGCCAGGGTGAGGGGAGAGAACAGGCTCGATGGACTGGCCACGGGGGACTCCTGGAGGGCACGGGGGTTTGTGCATTCTAGGCCCTGGTCACCCTCCGGTGATATCTTGTCGGCGGATCAACCGCAGCCGCGCGGGGCAGTGGCCCCTCTTGGGTATTGGTCCATGGGCTACCCCCTTTGGGGCTGTTGGGCCCGTCGATCACGCCCTAGGCCTTGCTGGAGCCCTGTTGCTATCCGGCTTCCCCAAAAGCCATCGACAGCTGCTTGCTCAAACGCCTCCTCGTCCAGCACGACCAAGCCCGCGAGGGGACGAGGTGCTGTACAAGGGCAGGCGGTCCGAGAAATTGCCGCTTTGCCAAAAGACCATCCCCTGCGCTCTAATACCTTGAGCTTGCTAGCGGCCTGGCGCATCGACATCACGGCCATGCCCCAGAGCGAACAGCGCGAGGAACTGCTCATGAATTTATCGCCAGCTTATGAACAGTGGCTAGAGGAAACCTTAGACCAAGGACGTCGCGAGGGACATCGCGAAGGCCTTACCTTGGGTCTCCTGCGGCTGTTGGAAAAGCGCTTTGGTCCCATCGATGCCACAATCCAGCAACGCATCGCCGCCAGCGACGAGGCCACGCTGATGGTGTGGTTTGACCGGGCGCTGGACTGCCAGACGTTAAAAGCCGTTTTTACCCCATCCAACGGGCATGAGGCTGGGGATTTTGACGGCGACCCAGAGGGATAGCAAAAGTCTAAATGGACTCAAGGGGGCGGGAAGATCACTTCTATTTTCACCCCCAAGCCGTCCTCCCGCTCCGAGAGCGCCACACGGGCGCCGTGGAGTTGGCAGACCTGGCGGACGATGGAAAGCCCTAGTCCCGAACCCGACTCGGTTTCCCCGGGCCCCCGGACAAAGGGTTCAAAGATGTACTCCTTGAGGTAATCCGGCAGGGCTCGGCCGTCGTTTTCCACCGTCAGCACCAACCCCTCGGGCTGATCTGTCACGCTACAGCGGATTTCTCCCCCAACGGGGCAGTACTTGATGGCGTTGTCCAACAGGTTGCGACACATCACCTTGATGGGGATCGGTGCCCCCTGCAGGGTTACCTCGGAGGCAACCATGAGCTCAAAGTCGAGACTTTTGTGCTCAAGACGCTTGCCCTGGCCGGCGGCGAGCTCCTGCACGATGCGGCCCAAGGAGAGGGGCTGGAACTGGGCACTCAAGTCTTTACTGGGGTCGAGGCGAGCCAAGGTCACCAGTTGTTCGATGGTGTGGTTGGCCCGATCAACCCGGACGACAATTTCCCCCAAGGCCGCCCCATCCACCTGGCCCGGCATCTGTTTGATAAACAGCTGGACCTCCGACTTGATGGCCGCCAGGGGGGTGAGTAGTTCGTGGGCGGCGTTGGTGGTAAAGCGCCGCTCCCGCTCCAGGGCCTGTTCGTGTTTATTCAATAGCCCCTGGACGCGGATAAATAGGTCGTTGGTGGCGGCGATGACGGGGTGTAGCTCGGCGGGCAAAACGTCCAAATCGATAGAGTTGAGATTGTCGGGGCTGCGACGCTTGATATCCCGCTGCAGTTGGATCAAAGGGGCGAGAATGAGGCCAATGCTCCAATAGAGGGCGATGAGAGTAATGGGCAACATGATCAGCATCGGCAACAGCGTTTGGGAAATCATATCTTCATCGAAATGGTGTTCTACAAAATCCCAGGCCATTATATTGATTTGGTACTGCGGCAGAGCAAGATGATAGGCGACTATTTCATCGCGATCGATATCAAACCCCTCGGTGTCTTCTTCCTCCAAGAAGCCCTCGCGGGTTGGTATCTGTCGAGTCAGAGGAACAACAGGGCTGTGAATTAGCTCACCTTGATACCAGATATGGATCTGTTCGATTTCCTCTTCCCAGCGCTCGATGATCATTTCGATGATTTCTCGATCGGCCAACTCCCCCGGCTCTCTTTCTCTAAATTCAGCATGAGTTTCTTCAAAACCTCGAGCGAGCTCATGGGTTCTTTCTTCCACGAACGCTTCAAATTCTTCTCCTTCAAACGGTTCGCGGTTAAAGGTGATAACAATAAAATTGCTCGCCAGCCAAGATATCAAAAAAATCACTAAGGTGCTGATGACCAACCGCGCCTTGAGGCTATAGGGCGTCATTCGCCATTGACCTTGTAGCCCACCCCCCGCAGGGTGACGATGCGCTTGGCGCCGATGCGCTTGCGCAGGCGGCAGACGTGGGCTTCGATGGCATTGAGGGTGACGGGCTCTCCCCAGCCCGAAAGATATTCCTCCAGGCGAGTTTTGGCGACATAACGGCCAGCGTTTTCCATGAGCAGTTGGAGAATCTTGAGTTCGTGGTGGGATAGGATCACCGTTCGCCCGTCGATACTCAACTCACTGCGATCGATGTCCAAAGTCAGGGCACCGTGGCTCAACCTATTGCTCGGTCGCACCGCCCGGCGCCGGGCCAGGGCCCGCAGGCGCGCCATCAATTCGTCCAGATCAAAGGGTTTGGTGAGGTAGTCGTCGGCGCCGGCGTCCAAGCCTTGGACCTTGGCCTGGGTGCCGATGTTGGCCGTGAGCATGAGGATGGGAATGGGGCATTGGCGCCTGCGCAGTTCTTGGAGGAGCTCGACGCCCGAGCGCCCGGGTAACATCCAGTCGAGGATCACCAGGTCTAAGTCACTCTCCAACAAGGAGTTGATGGCCCGCTCGGCCGAAGTGACCCAATCGGCGATGTAGCCTTCGTGCTCCAGAGCCCGCTTGAGGGTATTGCCCAGTTGGGGATCGTCCTCGACCAGTAGTACGCGCATGGTGAATAGGGGAGTCTCAGAGCTGGATAATGGAGGCCGTCATCACATCAAAGGCATCAACAGCAGCACTTCTAGAACCGTAACTCGCACCCCCTCAATATTAGATGGATTTCCTGACATTGTTCTGACAAAGATTCGCCAACAGCGCTTCTATCACAGCTTTCCTGAAGCTTGGCTGAACGAAAATCGATAATGGCATCCCTATCATAAACTTCCTGATATCGAGCTGAACAAAGCTTGCCATAGCAACCAGATCAAAGAATTTTGACCAAATATTCGTATGTCAGTCTATTGTCAGTTTTGAGCTCTATGGTTGCTTCCACGATTGGGTTGATGGTAGAGATCCAATTGTGGCCACTGCGGTCGATCGCCAGCTTCGTAAACGCAGCCATGGGAAAATTTGTCATGAAATTTAATCAGCTAGTCATTGGTACGATACTCGGCGTTTTTATTCTGTTGCCAGCCAGTGTAGCCCAGGTCGATGAAGAACCCGAAAACGGTTCAGTTATTTTTCAAATTCAAAATATTATTGGAATCGATCAGGTCATCGGTATCGCTCAGACCACATCCCCCCAGGGCCAAGTCATCGCAGCATCACTGATCTTTGAAGAGGGGATTCCCTCCTACGAAGTGATCATCGATGAAATCAACCAGTTCAGAACGCTTCACATCAATCCCGAGACGGGGGCTGTAGTCCTCAATGAGACCGAGGCTTTTAACGAGCCCGCTTTTGTTCCTTCGGTCTCCTTGACCGAGGCCCTTTTTCAGGCCAATCAAGCCTTTCCCGGGCAAGTGTTGGAGGCCGAACTCAAGGCCGCAGAAAATTCCAGCGTTTATCAAATCTTCACCTTGGGTGAAGAGGATATCGTTGCGCTTACCATCAGCGGCGACACGGGTAACCCTCTGGTGGTTACATCCGGAGATGCCTTTCGCAAACTCGCGTCCATGGGCAATGAAGAAGATGAGGGCGGCGAGCGCGACGAAGACGAAGGCCGCGAGAATGATGACGACGAAGACGGCGAGCGCGACGAAGACGAAGGCCGTGAGAATGATGATGACGAAGATGGCGAGCGCGACGGGGACAACTTCGTTGATGTCATCAGCGTCTCTGCCGAAGAGGCCGTCACCGCTGCCGAGCAAGCCACCAGCGGCAGTGCCGAGGCACTTTCTTTGGATTTCGATGTCAACGGCGCTTTCTATGCGATCGAATTGGTCGCTAATGGCATTGAGGTCGAGGCGCTGGTCGATGCCAACTCCGCCGAAGTCTTCGACATCCGCAACAACCCAGATGAAGATCAAGCCTTTATCGATGCCCTGGCGGCCACTGACAATCTCATCGCCATCGACACGGCCTTGGCCAGTGCCACCACGGCACAGGCGGGGCAAGTCATTGCCCTAGAGTTGGAATTGGCCGAAGACCAAAGCCTGAATTACTGCGCCAAGCTCCTGGACAACAACCAGCTGTTCAAAGTCACTATCGACGGCATCACCGGTAACGTCACCAACTCTGGCCCCCTCGACGGCAGGGAAGAGGACGATGCGGGCGATGAGGACGAAATAAGAGACGAAGATGACGGCGAAGGCGAGCGCGACGAAGA
>JBHJHK010000015.1:0-2697 GCA_050330975.1 Candidatus Competibacterales bacterium
GCCGCCGAGATGTCGGTGTATTTCCAAGAGGAGCTGTTCAAGCTTCGGGATATCGAGGCGGTGACGGACATCCGGGGCTATGGGATGATGGGCGGCATCGACGTCAAGCCCGACGGCGCCCCCGGCGTGCGGGGCACGGCGCTGCAAAAGCAGCTGTTCCACCACGGTCTCCACGTCAAGTTCACCGGGGATGCCGGGATTGTGGCCCCGGCCTTTATCGCCGAGCGCCACCACATCGACGAGATGATGGACAAGCTCAAAGGCGTGTTGAGCGAAGTCCCTTGAGGCCCATCGAGCGCCGCGATGATTTTCCATGACCAGCGGTGGCCATCCTTGACTTTCGGGATAAATACGCCTTCAATTAGTGAGTATTTGCCCGAATGGCTCCCTTGGAGATCAATTGATGAATCGCACTGCCGCCGCCCTCCTACTGCTCTATGGTGCCCAGGCCACCGCAGCCACCGCTCCCCCGGTCCCCGTTCCCCTGCCCAACACGCTGCTACTGGTGGCCCTTGGCGTTGCCGGTTTGATTTCACTGATCGCCCGTAACCGGCACAAGTAGTACAAACGCAACTAGCACAATCAAGGGGCATAGGCACAGCGGTTGGGGACCGGTACCATGGGCGACTATTGGCTTGAACACCACGGCCAGATTTTTACCAACGTACTCTACGGGGCGTTGGCGGTGGCCGTGGTGCTGGAGGCGCTGATGCCCCGCTCGCCCAAAACGGGCATTGGCGGGCGTTGGCTCACCAACGCGGCCTTTGCCTTTATCAACAACCTCCTATTGAGTCTCATCGCCCCACTGCTGGCCATCTCCCTAGCCCTTTCTTTACAGGGCGGCGCTTGGGGCATCACGCCGTGGTGGGGCATACCGGGGCCACTGAGCGGCCTGATCTACATTCTCCTAGTGGATCTGGCGTTCTACGGTTTGCACCGCCTGATGCACACCCCTTGGGGCTGGCGCTTTCACCAGATCCACCACAGCGACGAGGAGATGGACTGCACCACTGGGCTGCGCTTTCACTTCGGCGAAGCCATGGCACAAACTGTCCTGGCGAGCCTGGCCGTGGTGGTCATCGCCCCGCCACCGCTGGCGGTCGTAGTTCATCACCTGCTGCAGATCCTCATCAACCTGTTTAGCCACGCCAATTTAGCCCTCCCCGATACCCTGGAGCGGAGGCTGCGTTGGGTGATTATCACCCCCGCGATGCACGGTATTCACCACTCCGAAGAAGAAAGCGACGGTCAACACAACTTCAGTGTTCTGCTCTCCTGCTGGGATCGTCTCTTTGGTACCTATCGCGCCGAGCCCATGGCCGGGCGCGACCGGCTCTCATTTGGGCTCAAGGAGCTAAAGAGTGCCCCTCCGGTGCGCTTTAAGCTCCCCTATTTGCTTCTGCTCCCCTTTTTCAACCAATCCAACCCATCTCCCGCCGAGTCAGACCAGCAGAGCTCACCTCCATCTCCCCTCCCCCGTCGTTGAGATTTACCGTGACTTGACAAAGACTTGGCCCACGCCCCGCGGGGAACCGACGAGGGAGCTAAGGGGGTCCAAAAACCCATACTGCCACCGGCGCAAAATCCAGTTGGGCAGGTATGGGAAATTTTTCAGGGCACATCAATAATTCTCTCAAGATCTATCCATGGAGACAGACGGGAATGTAACGAGACGTGTCCAAATCAGTATCGAAAAACACTCTGTTGCAATTGATCGTCCTTCGGAAATCGTTGCTCGCACCCGTCCACCCACACTGATAACCGCTGCCGGTGCTCAAGACGTCGTAGACGCTCAGAGGCCCAAAATCAGAATCCAGGTTAATTTTTTAGGGGCAACGATTGTGAAGTCATCGTCCGCATTTTCATTACCCTTCCCATGTCACTCTATCTGGGGCCAATTGCCCAGGGTCACTAAACTGATCAGTAGTGCCTTATTGAGCCTCATCATCAGTTTCACTGTATACGCTGACGGCGTCTCGATTGAGCAACTCGATTTAACCGATCAACAGTGGATTGAACTAATGGACCTCCAAGCCAAGGCACAACAAATACACCAACAGCGTCAAGGGGCACTCGACGATCTGTTGGTGGGAATTGCAACAGCCTTGGCCAGACCCAACTCCCATCTCAGCACACTGGTACTGGAGATAGAGGCTACCCTCGATAGTTTGATCGTCGATCTTCGCGTCCTACACGACATGAAACTGGCGCTCTACAGCACCGACTTGACACCGCAACAACAAGCCGTTGTCACCGAGGAATTGAGCCAAACACTCCATGAGTTAAGCCAGACATTGGACGAACTAGATAGTGGACTTGCATTGCTCCAAATTAGCCACCGGCACAGCCAGTACGAGGGAATCAGCAAAACCCTCGCGGTCTACGGCAACAAAAAGCCCGCCCATTGCTGTGGCAAATTCGGATTTGCCACAGAACAAGCGGCCCATAACCATTCGGTTTGTACGGCCGACAACTGCAGTACTAAGCCCTGACGGGTACCACTTCATCGCCAAACCAACGCCGGGTGCGATTGACTACGGCCACTAGGGCCAGCATCACCGGCACTTCCACCAAGACCCCGACCACCGTGGCCAAAGCTGCCCCCGAAGACAGACCAAACAAGCTGATGGCCACCGCCACGGCCAGCTCAAAAAAATTCGAGGTACCGATGAGAGCCGCCGGCCCGGCGATGCCGAT
>JBHJHK010000016.1:0-2430 GCA_050330975.1 Candidatus Competibacterales bacterium
GCGGGGCGGGCCCCCACTCCGGTACATTTCCGGTCCCCCCCCTGGGGGGGGGGGGGGGGGGGGGGGGGGGGGGGTGTTATCCTGGGTGGGTTTCCCTGGACGGTCCTCGGTGGCCACGGCAGCCACCGGGGGTGGTGCTGCCAGCCGCCCCTCGAGGGTCTTGGCCAGGACTTGGAGGATCTCGGCATGGGGGTAGGCCACCAAGCCCGCCTGGACCATCGCCAGGGCCAGGGCGTCGTCGCCTCGAGCCATGGTTTGTTCCACCTCTGCCACCAGTTGGTCGATGCCCGGGTCGACGGAGGGATAGCCTGGGTCGTCATCGACTGGGTCGTTATCCGAGGCCTCTGTTGCCGCCCCAGCGCGGCCCTCGGCGAGCGTGGGTGCGGCTGGGGCCGCAGACGCCGGGGGCGCAGGCGTCTCAACTGGCACCCCGGGGGCCGGGGGGGGAACCAGCGGCGCGACCGCTGACGGTGCTATCTCGGGGGGGGATCCGGCGTCGGACGGCGTCGGACTCTCCGCGACCACAGCCACCGGCCCAGCGGGTGGCATTGGGGGCGTCGCGCTTCCCGAGATCCACTGCCAAGCGGCGTAGCCCGCCGCAGCCAGCAGCGCCGCGCCCGCTCCAGCCCCCCAGAGCCTGGAGTGTCGGCGCCGGGGTGGCCGGCGGATATCGATCGTTGTCGCGCCGCCAGGGGATTTGGGGGGCATTGTGGCGCCGAGTTCATCGAGGGCGTGGATAAACGCCTCGGCGCTGGCAAAGCGCTTGTCGGGTTCCTTGGCCAACAGTCGATCCATAATGGACTGGAAAGCCTTGAGGTGAGCCGGTAGGGGAGGGGCGGGCTCGGAGACGTGTTTGTAGGCCAGGGCAAAGGGCTCGGTGGCGCTGTACAGTGCTCGGCCGGTCAACATTTCGTAGAACAACACCCCCAAGGCGTAGATGTCGGCCCGGGCGTCGATGCGTTGCCCTTGAACTTGCTCGGGGCTCATGTAGCGCGGACTGCCGATATAGGTGCTGGTAAAGGAGGTGAAGTCGGCATTGCCCTCCAGGGCCTTGGCGATGCCAAAGTCCGACAACACCGGGATGCCGCTGGGATAAAACAGGATGTTTTGGGGTTTGATATCCCGGTGGACGATGCCGTGGTGGTGGGCGTGTGCCAAGGCGTCGGCGACGGCGCGGATGATGGTCAAAGACTCCTCGGGGGACAGACCGCGATCCATGCGTTCCTTGAGGGTTCCCCCGGCCAGATACTCCATGGCCAAGTAGTAGTGGCCCTGGTACTGTCCGGTGTCAAACACTTTGATGATGTTGGGGTGGGTGAGTTTGCCCACGGTGCGGCCCTCCCGGAGGAAGCGCTCGGTAAAGGCCTTATCGGCCGCCAGGGCCGGCACCATGACCTTGAGGGCCACCCGCCGCTCCAGGGAGGTCTGTTGGGCGAGGAACACCGTGGCCATGCCGCCCCGGCCCAATTCGCCCTGGATGGAGTAGCCTGGTATCTCTATGTTCATGGGCTCTGACTAGATTGCTGGGGTGGCAAAGGGCATGGGTGATGAGCCATTGCAGGGTTTGCGCTCCGGGGCATCGAGGTGGACGGGATGCCACTGGTCCCCCCTCGGGACCGAGTTGGCCAATGGTGGGCTATCTTCGGGGAAGCTGTCACTACTCACTCCGCCTACCCTGGAGTAGTCTAGCTCGGCCTGGGTCCAGGGTTAGAGAGAACCAAGACTTGCCTTGGGTGTGCACTGTGGGAAGGCTTTGGGAAGCCATAGCCCCCCGGTAGAAACTGTCCGAGGCGCATTTTGACCCCATTTAGTCCCACTGAGAGGATTTCCATGTCACCCAATCGCCGTTATCTCCCCGGGATTGTCGGGGGGTTGGCCTGCTCTGTGGCCTTGGAGAGCTTTGGTCAAATCGTCCTCGACGGCAGTCTGGGCCCCGCCCAGGCCTTGACGGGGCCCGACTATGCCATCCCCGCCGACCTGGGGCGCCAGGCCGGCGCCAATTTGTTCCACAGCTTTGGCCAATTCGACTTGAGCCAGGGGGAATCGGCGACCTTTTCTGGGCCTTCTGGGGTGACCGCCATCGTCGGGCGCATCACCAACGGCCAACCGTCGCGCATCGACGGCACCGTGGGCTCGACCATCCCCGGCGCCGACTTGTATTTGCTCAACCCCGCCGGGGTGGCCTTGGGGCCCAACGCCCGGCTGGACGTCCAGGGCTCATTTTACGCCAGCAGCGCCGATGGCCTGCACTTTGCCGACGGCGCAACCCTCGCCGTGCTCGACCCCGCTCCTGTGTTGAGTGTGGCGCCGGTGGCCGCCTTTGGCTTTGTCGGCGCCGATCCCGCCCCCGTGGCCGCCACGGGGTCCCAGTTGGCGGTGCCCGCGGGGGAAACCTTGGCCCTGGTGGGGGGGGATATCGCCCTGGAGGCC
>JBHJHK010000017.1:0-3759 GCA_050330975.1 Candidatus Competibacterales bacterium
GTCATTGTAAAGTCAGTGTACAACGGGCATGCCTTTCTACGCGTCTAGGTGTTTCCGGGGGTGAGCGTCGGCGTCTTCTACTCGATTGTCGGGGCCGTGGTGGGGTGGGTGATCATCGGCCTTTTGGAAAACCTCGCCGAGTTCGTCGACGGCCAGTTCCTCCAGGTGGGCAATCTCATCGTCGTCGCCCCCTTCTACGCCTTGATCATCATCTTGATGATCAAACCCTACGGCCTGTTTGGCACCAAAGACATCGAGCGGATCTAGCGCCCATGGCCACGGTGACCTCTCGCCCCTGCGGCGATTTACGCACTTCTTACCGGGCCGATATGGGCCTGTTCCAGACCCCGTGGGACGGGCGCCTCACCGCCGCAGGCGTGGTGTTGTTGGCCTTGGTCCCCCTGGTGACCGACGTCTACATCACAAGCCTTTTGATCCTCATCGGCATCTACGCCATCGCCGCCTTGGGGTTGAACATCTTGGTGGGCTTTAGCGGCCAAATCAGCTTGGGCCATGCGGCGTTCTTCGGCTTTGGCGCCTTTGCCTCGGCGTGGCTCAACAACACCACGGGGCTGCCGGTGATACTGGCCATGCCCCTGGCGGGGCTCATGACCACGGCTGTGGGAATGATCTTCGGCATCCCCGCCGCCCGCATCAAAGGCCTCTATCTGGCCATCGCCACCCTGGCGGCCCAGTTTATCCTAGAGGACTTCTTCTCCCGGGCCGAGTGGTTCACCGGCGGCGCCTACGGTTCGTTGGCAGAACCCGCCAACTTTTTTGGCTTGCCCCTGGACAGCGATGGTCGCTATTTCTATTTGGTGCTGTTTTGGGTGGTGGTGTCGTTTTTGGCGGTGTCCAATCTGCGCCGCACCCGAGACGGGCGGGCCCTGGTGGCGGTGCGAGACCATTACCTCTCGGCCGAGATCATGGGCATCAACCTCACCCGCTACCGCATCTTGGCCTTTGGCATCTCCAGCTTCTTCGCCGGCCTTGGCGGCGCCTTGTTCGGCCACTATTTGGGTTATGTCTCCGCCGAGGGCTTCACCATTTTTCTCTCCATCCAGTTCCTGGCCATGATCATCATCGGCGGTCTGGGGTCGGTGAAGGGCACCCTCATGGGCACGGCATTTATCGTCTTGTTGCCCGAGGTAATGGAATTCGTGGTGGGAACCCTGGGGTCTGGTATCACCTTCATCGAGCAGGGCAAGGCCTACCTCAAGGAGATGTCCGTGGGGGCGGCCATCATCTTGTTCTTGATCTTCGAACCCGATGGCTTGTCCCACCGCTGGAATTTGATTCGCGCCTACTGGCGGCTGTATCCGTTTTCCTATTGAACGGTTGTTATCAAATGTGTTTGACCATCACAAAGATTCACCAAAGAGGACTATGCCTGTGACCATTTTCGGGCGTTTGACGGCCATCGGCCTCGCCGTGGCTCTCCAAGGGCCTATCCAAGCCCAAGAGTCGGTCTTTGTCGGCCAGTTAGTGGATTACACCGGCCCCACCTCCTTTGTGGGCAAATTCTACAGCCCCGGGATCAAGGACGCCGTGGATTGGATCAACACCCAGGGGGGGGTCGACGGCACCGAAATTCGCCTGGAGCAGGTGGACTACGCCTACAAGGTCCCCCAGGCCATCGCCAACTACAAGCGCTGGCTGGCCCGCAACGATATGATCGCCCTCCAGGGCTGGGGCACCGCCGACACCGAGGCTCTAATCAGCTTTGTCGCCAGAGACCAGGTGCCGGTGTGGTCGGCCTCCTATTCCGGCCACCTCACCGACCCCAAGGGGCAAAATCCCAAGACCCCCAAGCCGGCGCCGTTTAACTTCTTCTACGGCCCCAGCTATTCCGATGGTTGCCGTGCTCTAGCCCAGTGGGCGGCCATGGACGCCGAGGAACGGGGCCTGGAGTCACCGAGTTTTATCCACCTGGGGGACAACCATCCCTACCCCAACGCCCCCAAGGCCGCCTGTGGCGAATACGCCGCCGAACTCGGTTTTGAGATGTTGCCCCCCATCGTCGTCCCCCTCAAGCCCGGGGACTTCAAGGCCCAGTGTCTGACCCTCAAGGAGAGCGGCGCCGACTACGCCTTCATCGCCAACTTGGGGGGCTCGGTGGTGGCGTTGCTCAAGTCCTGCCAGACCGTGGGGGCTACGCCTGTGTTCATGGCCAATATCTGGGGTGGGGACTACCGGACCATTGAGGCCGCCGGTGCCAAGGACTACGTTTTCCCCACCGCCACGCCCTTTTGGGACAGCGAGGCCCCGGGGATGGCATTGGTGCGCCAAATCCACGCCCAGGGCTCGTCGGGGGAGGAAAAGCCCACCCACCACTACATCCGGGGCATCTGCTCGGCCTTTTACATGAAGGAGGCCATGGCGTGGGCCAAGGCCAACGGTGGCTTGACGGGTGACAATATCCGCAAAGGTATGTATGCCCAACAAGATTGGGTCCCCGAGGGTTTGGAGGGGGTGTGCTTGCCCTCCACCTGGACCCCCGAAGACCACCGGGGCACCACGGTGGTGTCTATCAACCGCGGCTCCTACCAAGACGACGGCAGCGTCGCCATCGAGAAGCTCACCGATATCACCTTGCCCCGCCGCCCCGACTGGGTGGGCTACTGAGCCCATAGCCCGGACAACCGCTATGGCTTCTGCCACGACCCATGGAGACGCCACCGCCTCCCAGGTGGCCCTGAGCCTCAACAACCTGGAGGTGGTGTACAACGACGTCATCCAGGTATTGCGGGGCTTGAGCCTCCAGGTCCCCACCGGGGCGATCACCGCCTTGCTAGGGGCCAACGGCGCCGGCAAGTCCACCACCCTCAAGGCCATCAGCGGCCTCCTCAAGAGCGAGGACGGGGCCATCACCCGGGGGGATGTGATCTTCGAGGACCGACGCCTCAACGACTTGGCCCCAGAGCGCATCGTCCGCTTGGGGATTTTCCAGGTGATGGAGGGGCGGCGCATCATCCAGGATATGACGGTGGTGGAAAACCTGCGCTTGGGGGCCTTTACCCGGCGTGGCGCCGACATCGGCGCCGACATCGACCGAGTCTTCAGCTACTTCCCAAGGCTCAAAGAGCGCAACGGCCTGGCGGGGTATCTCTCCGGGGGCGAGCAGCAGATGCTGGCCATCGGCCGGGCGTTGATGGCCAAACCCCGCTTGATTCTCCTGGACGAGCCCTCCATGGGCCTGTCGCCCTTGTTGGTCAAGGAGGTGTTTTCCATCATTCGCCGCCTCAACCGGGACATGGGGATCACCATCTTGTTGGTGGAGCAAAACGCCCCCATGGCGTTGGCCACAGCGAGCTTTGGCTACATCATGGAGCAGGGCAAGATCGTCCTGGACGGCAGCGCCGCCGCCTTGCGGGCCAACGAAGACGTCAAGGAGTTTTACCTCGGCGGCGGCGAAGCGAGGCGGTCGTTTAAGAACCTCAAATCCTTCAAGCGCCGCAAGCGCTGGTTGTAAACCGGAATCCACCATGGACTACTTCGACGCCCTGGAAACCCGCGATCCCCTGGCCCGGGAGGCCCAGCTGTTTCGCCAGCTCCCAGAGGTCATCGCCGCGGCTGTGGCCACTTGCCCCTACTACCGGGAGCTTTTGGCCGACCTGACCCCCGGGGAGGTGGACGCTCGGGGCAAGCTGGCGGCCTTGCCCATCACCCGCAAGGAAGCCCTCATCGACCGCCAGGTGGTGCAACCCCCCCTGGGGGGATTGGTGGGGGACGACTGGGGGGGAATCGACAGCCTGTTCG
>JBHJHK010000018.1:0-4762 GCA_050330975.1 Candidatus Competibacterales bacterium
ACCCGAGCCACCGCCCCCGCCCAGATTTTTCGGCCCGGGAGTGGCGGGGACTGACCGCCCTGGGGGTGAGTCCCCCCCTTTGGCGCGACAGCCTAGCGCGGACCGTGGAGGTCTTGCGGGCGCACCCCCCCACCCCCGACAAGGTTTCCCCGCGAGGACCCATGCCGTGAGTGCCGTCATTCCATCGCCGCCCCCGGCCCCTGATCAGTCCCAAACCACTACCCCCGGCGACTGGCTAGTGGCCCGGGGCAAGCTCGCCGCCAACGACCTCACCCGAGCCCGCCGGGTGGCCCAGGAGAGCCCCGGCGACAAACTGGAGGCCATCTTGGTCAAGCTGAGCCTGGTCTCCGAGCGGGATATGGCCGAGGCCTTGGCCGATATCTTCAGACTGCCCCTGGTGGGAGCCAACAAATACCCCGACGTCCCCGTTCTCGAAGAGAAGGTCATCTCGCCGCGATTTCTCAAAGAAGCCGCCGCCATTCCCCTCTACGACGAGGAAAACGTCCTGGTGGTGGCCATGGCCGACCCCGCCAACCACTACGCCATCAGCGCCATGGAGATGGCCTGTGGCAAGCGCATCGTACCGCGGATCGGCATCCCCTCGGACATTGAGGCGGCCTTTGAACGCCTCTACGGCGGTGGCCGTTCGGCCATGAACCAGATCGTCGAATCCATCGGCACCCTGGACGAAAACGCCGACGACGACATCGAGCACCTCAAGGACTTGGCCTCGGAGGCCCCGGTCATCCGCCTGGTGAACCTGATGATCTCCAAGGCGGTGGACGGCCGGGCCTCGGATATCCACATCGAGCCCTTTGAGAGCCGCCTCAAGATCCGCTACCGCATCGACGGGGTACTCCAGGAGGTGGAATCCCCCCCAGCCAGGCTGTCGGCGGCGGTGATCTCCAGGATCAAGATGATGGCTAAGCTCAACATCGCCGAACGCCGACTGCCCCAGGACGGCCGCATCCAGCTCCGGGTCCAGGGCAAGGAAATCGACCTGCGGGTGTCCACCACCCCCACCCTCTACGGGGAATCGGTGGTGATGCGCTTGCTGGACAAGGCCAGCGTGGTGTTGGATTTTCCGGCACTGGGGTTTAGCCCCGAGACCTTGGGAGCCTTTGTCAAGGTTTTGGAACAGCCCCATGGCATTTTGCTGGTCACCGGTCCCACGGGCTCGGGGAAGACCACCACCCTCTACACGGCTCTATCCCGCCTCAACACCGCCGAGCGCAAGATCCTCACCGTGGAAGACCCGGTGGAATACCAGCTGGAAGGGGTCAACCAGATTCAGGTCAAACCCCAAATCGACCTCACCTTTGCCCGGGCGTTGCGCTCTATCGTCCGCCAGGACCCCGATGTGATCATGATCGGCGAGATGCGGGACCTGGAGACTGCCTCCATCGCCGTCCAGTCGGCCCTCACCGGCCACTTGGTGCTCTCCACCCTCCACACCAACGACGCCGCCTCCAGCGTCACCCGCTTGCTAGACATGGGGGTAGAGGACTTCTTGCTCACCTCCACCGTCAACGGGGTGTTGGCCCAGCGGCTGGTGCGCAAGCTGTGTCCCCAGTGCCGCGAGCCCTACCGAGCCCTCCCAGAACTCGTCGAGGAGATGGGTTTGAGCCGCTTGGCCCCCCCCGGCCCCATCACCCTCTACAAGCCCATAGGTTGCGCCGAGTGCGGCGGCATCGGCTACCACGGACGGATGATTATCACCGAGCTTCTCGTGATGAGCGATGCCCTGCGGGGGGTGGTGATGCGCCGGGCCACCGCCGGGGAGCTGGAGCGCCAAGCTCGAAGTGAGGGGATGTCCACCATGTACGAAGACGGTCTGCGCAAGGCCATCCAGGGTCGCACCACCCTGGAGGAAGTGCTGCGAGTGACCCAAGAGGGTTGACCTCCAGCCCAGGATCAGCCCCCAGCTACGGGAGATAAAGCCGTGCCCTTGTACCGCTACCAAGCCGTGGACGGCAACGGCGAGGTCCTCAAAGACCAGATGACCGCCGACAGCGAGGGGATGGTCGTCGACCGCCTCCGGGATCAGGGCCTGATGCCCTTGGCCGTCGAGGAGAGCAGCGGCGGTGCGCTGCGCCTCAGTATGGCCTTGGGCACGGGCGCCGCGGCCCGCTTGTCCCAAAAGCAAGTGGGGGTGATCACCCAGCAGTTGGCCAGGCTCCTCAAGGCGGGGTTGCCTCTGGATCGGGCCTTTACCATCTTGGTGGGCGTCGGCGACGACGAGCGGGTCAAGGGGGTATTGCGCGACGTCCAAGAGGAGGTGCGGGGGGGCAAGTCGTTGGCCGATGCCCTGGAGGCCAGCGGGGCCTTCTCCCGCTTTTACCTCAACATGGTGCGGGCCGGGGAGGCCGGGGGATCCCTGGAAGTGGTGTTGGAGCGCCTGAGCGAGTTCCTAGAGCGCTCCAAGGCCCTGCGGGAATCGGTGACCTCGGCCCTCATCTACCCCACCATTTTGCTGCTGGTGGCCGCTCTATCCATCATCTTGCTGCTGACTTTTGTGGTGCCCCAGTTCCAACAGCTGTTCGACGACGCCGGCAAGGCATTGCCCTTGGCCACCCAGATCGTCATCGCCGTGGGGGAGGGCCTGCGGGACTACTGGTGGGCCGGAGGCGGGGCCTTGATTGTGTTGACCCTCGTGGTGCGCATTCAACTGGCCAGACCCCCAGTGCGCCGCCAGTGGGACGCCTTGCTGCTGCGCCTACCGCTGGTGGGGGATTTGGTGGCCCGGGTGGAAATGGCGCGCTTTTCCCGCACCTTGGGGACCTTGATGGGCAACGGGGTGCCCATGCTCACGGCGTTGTCCATCGTCAAAGAGACCCTCTCCAACCAGGTCATGGCCGAGGCGGCGGCCTCGGTGGCGGAAAATCTCAAGGCCGGTCAGGGCCTGGCGGATCCCCTGGCGGAAACCGAGGCCTTTCCATCCCTGGCGGTCCACATGATTCGGGTGGGGGAGGAAACCGGGGAACTCCAGGACATGCTGCTCCAGGTGGCCGACACCTACGACGGCGAGGTCCAGGCGGCCATCAAGCGAATGCTGACCTTGCTGGAGCCCGTTTTAATCCTGGGGCTGGGGGTGGTGATCGCCGGCATTATCCTCTCCATCATGGTGGCCATTTTGGGCATCAACGAATTGGCGTTCTAGGGCCGGGGTATTGAGGGGTGGCCGTTAACCCCACCGGGGCTCGGCTGCGTTTAATCCAGTGTCAACGTCCCGGTTTTGCCCGGGCCCCTTCTTTCGCGCATATTTGGGAGTCATCGTCGATGCCATCTCGCATCCCCCACTACCCCCAACCCCGTCGCCGGGGCTTTACCCTCATCGAGTTGCTGGTGGTTCTGGTGATCCTGGGGCTACTGGCGGGCCTGGTGGGCCCGCAGTTGATGAAAAATATCGGTACCGCCTCCAGGGGCACCGCCGAACAGCAGGTGGAGCAGTTTGTCACCACCTTGGACATGTACCGCCTGGAGGTGGGGCGCTATCCCAGCTCCGACGAAGGCCTGGAGGCCTTGATCCAGCAACCCTCGGGGGTGGACCGCTGGAACGGTCCGTATCTGCGCAAGGAGAAGCTGCCCATGGACCCCTGGGGCAACGAGTACGTCTACCGGGCCCCCGGCGACAACGGTCGCCCCTTCGAAGTCTATTCCATGGGGGCCGATGGCGCCCCGGGGGGCGAGGGGGACAACCAAGACATCGTCAGCTGGGAGTAGTATCCGTGGCCGCCGCCCATCGCCGCCCCCGGAGTTTCAGCCGAGGATTTACCCTCCTGGAACTCCTGGTGGTGTTGGTCATCATGGGGCTGGCGTCCCTGGTCGTACCCCCGGTTTTGTCGGGGATCGGCGACACCCTGGCCCTCAAGGGCGGCGCTCGTCAGTTGGCGGCGGGGTTGCGTCGGGCCCGCAGCCAGGCCGTGACCCAGCAGCGCCCGGTGCGGTTGATGGTGGATTTGGAGCGGCGCCAGTTCCAGTTGGACGCCGGGCGTTGGATCGATCTACCCGCCCCCGGTGTGGCCACCGTAGCCCTCCACACCGCCCAGTCCGAGGTGCTGGATGACCAGCGGGCCGGGATTCGGTTTTTCCCCGACGGCAGCGCCACCGGCGGCCATGTGGTATTGGACAACGGCCGGTTGGCCTACCGGGTGAACGTCGACTGGCTCACCGGCCGCGTCGACTTACAAGAACAGGCCGCAACGGCCCAGGAGTGAACCGTGCCCCGTTCCCGTCGCCGCCTCGCGCCCCCGCGCCAAAGGGGGTTTACCCTCATGGAAGTGTTGGTGGCCTTCGCCATCCTGGGGGTGACCCTGGGCACCCTGCTCCAGGTATTCGCCACTGGGTTGCGCAACACGGCGCTGGCAACGGAGTACACCCGTGCCACCCTCCACGCCCAGTCGCTGTTGGCGGGGGTGGGGATCACCGAACCCCTGGAGGCCGGGGTGGTGGCCGACGACCTAGACGATACCTACCGCTATGAAATCCTCGTCGAACCCGTGGTCTTGGAGGGCCTCGATCCCGACGATCTGCGGGGGGAACTGCTGCGGGTGGCGGTGGCGGTGCGCTGGGGGGAAGGGGGACGCGAGCGCCAGGTGGTGTTGGAGCCCCTGCGCTTGACTGCGAACCTGGAGGACAGCTGATGGCCGGGCCCAAACGTACCCAGGGGTGCACTCTGGTGGAGCTCCTGGAGGCCCTCACCCTGGTGGCCATGGTGTTGCTGATGCTCTACGGGGGTTTGTTCACCGCCATGCGCAGCTGG
>JBHJHK010000019.1:0-3451 GCA_050330975.1 Candidatus Competibacterales bacterium
CCCGCGACGGCCAAAGCCTCGAGCTGTTGGCCGTCCAGGTGGCAGACGTCGATTTCAATGGCCAGTCTTTGGATGAATTCCACGCCCGCCACAGCCACTTTCAGCGCTGCAACTTCGCCGGGGCCGAGCTCTACGGCGCCGACTTCAGCAATGCCTTGTTGGAGGAGTGCGACTTTAGCGCCGCCATCCTCACCAAGGCCAACTTCTACGGCGCCGAAATCAGCCAATGCCGCTTTGACGGGGCCAACCTCATCCAAGCGGAGTTTATCGAGGTTAGCATTCGCCACAGCGCCTTTGACCGCAGCGACCTATCGGGGGGCGTGGTCTCCGAGTGCCGCCTCCAGGGGGTGAGCTTTGTCGACGCCAAACTGGGGGGCGTCCACGTGGAAGACGGCGATAACGAGATCGTCGCCGATTAGCCACGGCTGACCTCACCGGCCCAACAACCGCTTTGCCAAACGCCAGCCCACCAGTCGACCCCGGGTCCCCGATGGTGGGATAATTTTCCCCATCAGCACAGCCGCCGATGGCGGGGGGGAGCACCATGGGGCGCATCGCCGCAAGGAGTGCCGGGAAGCCCAGGGCCGATAACCCCTGGCACGGTGGGTTCGGACTGATCCTGGCGGTCCTCGCCATCGCCGGCTGTGGTCGATCCGCCGACGAGGTGGCCTCTTCCTCGCCTTCGATGGAGGCCGCAGCCGACCTTCAAGTCGACCGGTCCCAGCCCTCTCCCCCTGGGGTAGCCGCCTATGGCGATGGCGCGGCGGGGCATTCGCTGGACCCCGCGATCGACCAGCGCCGGGAACTGTTGGAACAAGGGCGGCGCCAAGCCCAGCATCTCCCCCCTGCGCCACCGCCCCCCTCCGGCGTCCTCTCCGCCGAGGAAAACCGCTCCCCCGTCGCCGGCGACGTCTCGGTCCCCGGCGCCTTGGCCCTAGACGCCCCGGCCTTGGACGCCTTGGCTCTAGACGCGGTGGCCGAAACGGTCGACCCGATGGAGGCGGGGCCTGCCGTCGACCTCGGGGCGCTCCAGACCCAGGGGCGCGACGAGTCCCGAGCCCGCGCGGTAACGGGGCTATCCTCGGCTAAGGAGGGGGGGGCAAACCTCGGCCCGAGACTCGGCGAGTTCGAAGACCTGCGGCCCCCCCCTGTCCCGGGGCCCTCGGCTGCCACTCCCCCCTGGGATGGCCTGCGCTCCGAAGACCGCCCTCGACAGCTGGCCGAGGCGTTTTTGTCCCGGCGCGAGGCCGTCGCCGGGGTGGCCACCCAGCCCGCCGAGGGGTACTGGTCCAACAGCTACATCCCCGGCGACCCCGCCATGGCCCTCTTGGCAAACCAGCTCATCCGCTGGAGCCAGCGCTTTGGCCCCGAGGCTTTGACGTTGGCCGCCGACCGCCCCCCTTGGCAACCCTTTGACCCCGCCCCCCGGGCCGCCCTGGCGCTGTACCTCCACGCCGACCGCACGGCCTTGGAGGGGGAGGCCCGGGTGCGCCTCCAGGTGGGGATCCAGGCCACGGCCCGGGCCAGCGGCCGGCGCCCCGCCACCACGGCGGTGGTGGTGTTCGACCCCCGGGTTGCCGGACTCCCCGTTCGCCGCCGCCTCATGGCCCTACTCCAAGCCCTGGGGGCGGCCCGCCAGCCCGGGGATCGCTTTGCCCTGGTGGCGGTGGATCCCCAGTCCCCCGACGGGGTGCGGACCGTGGCCTTTGCCGACTTTCGCCACGGCCCCTTGAGTTTGGCCCTGGAGGCGCTGTTTGCCCCCGCGGCCCCAAACCCGGCGTTTGGGCGGGAAGCCGCTCTGGCCCGCGCGGTCACGGCGGCGGCCCGCCTGGTGGCGACGGCGGCGGACCCCGACCAGCCCGGGGCCCGGCTGTTGTTGTTGGCCACCCCCCACCTCGCCCCCGCCGACGGCGATACCCTGGCTCCCAGGCTACAGACCCTGGCCCGCCGGGGCTTGGCCAGTAGCGTTGTCGCCCTGGGGGATGGGGTCGGCGAGGGAGTGGCCCGCCGGCTGGCCCTGGCGGGGCAGGGCCAATTTCGCCGCCTGGCGAGCGTCGATGCCGCCGATGCCTTGGTGACCGACGAATTGTTCGCCGCCAGCCGCACCGTGGCCCAGGCCCTGCGGCTGCGCATTCACCTGGCCACCGGGGTGGAACTGGTGGAGGTCTTGGCCGCCGAGCGGTTGTCCCAACCCCAAGTCCAACAGGTGAAAGCCGCCGAAGCCGAGCTGGATCGCACCCTCCGGGAGCGGTTGGGGATCGCAGCCGACCGGGGTGAGGACGAAGCGGGGATCCAGATCGTCATCCCCCGCTTTGTGGCCGGGGACAGCCACGTGGTGTTGCTGGACCTCATCGCCCGGCGCCCCGGGCCCGTGGCCGACGTCACCCTGCGCTACAAAGACCTCTTGTACGCCCGCAACGGCGTCGCCCAAGGGGCCTTGGCTCTGCCGGCGGGGCAGCGCCCCCCCAATCCCCTGGCCCACCAGGTACTCAAGAACCAACTGGCCTTGACGGTGAGCCAGCGGGCCCAGGGCGCTGGCCGGTGGTTGGCAGCAGGCCAGCCCCAGCGCGCCGCTAGAACTCTGCAAGATACCGCCTTGCTGTTGCGCGGCCTCCGAGGGCGCCTGCCGGGCTTGGGCCGCGACCCCGAACTCGACGACCACATCCGCCGCTTGGAGCGCTTTGCCGCCCTGGTGGACCCCAGAGTCGTCGACCCCCAGCATCGGCGCTACCTAGCCGGTGCCCTGGATTACTGGGCCTTTCGCCAGTTTGGCGGTGGCGACTAGCCCTGCCGACCCCCCGTTCCCGCCCCGGAGAATGAACTGATGTCCCGTCCTTGGCTGGTGTCGTTGTTGTGCCTGTCGTCGTGGTGTTGGCTGGCGGCGGCCGCCGCCCAACCCGCCCCACCCCCCGGGCAGGGGGAGGAGGGGGTGGAATTCGGGTTGTCCCCGGCGGGAGAAGTGCGGGTGCCCCTGGCGGTCTACACCGAGTTGCTGGCCCAGGGTCGCCAAGAGGCGGGTACCGCCCCGGCGCCCTACGCCTTTGGCCGCGCCAGAGTGACTGCGGCGGTGCGGGCAGCCGACCCCGGGGGGGAGGGTTTGGCGGTGCCCCTCTACGCCCAGGTCCGGGCCGAGGTCCAGGTGCAGACCTTTGCCGACCAGTGGGTGGCGGTGCCGTTGCTCCCCGTCGCCACGGCCTTGCAAGACGTGCAGATCGATGGAGAGTCAGTGGCGCTGGTCACCGTCGACGAGCAATTGGCCTGGAGCACCCGCAGCGCGGGTCAGGTGACCTTGGTCCTGGACTACCAGGTGCCCGTCGCCCGGGAGACGCTCCGGGGGGCCACCTTGACCTTGCCGTTACCCCCGGCGGTGGCCAGCCAAGTGACTTTGGAACTTCCCGGGGTGGGCCTTGAAGTCGTCACCCTCCCCGCGGTGGCCACCAACCACGCCGAG
>JBHJHK010000020.1:0-4922 GCA_050330975.1 Candidatus Competibacterales bacterium
CATGGGCCACATGCCCCCGGGCCTCGGGGTCCAGCACCCCAGCTTCCAGGCCCTGCTGCGGCTGGTGGCCCGCGGCAACACCTGGGTCAAGCTGTCGGGGGCCTACCGCCTCACCGCCCAACGCCATCCCCCCTACGACGACGTCGCCCCCCTGGCCCAAGCCCTGGTGGCCACCAACCCCGAGCGGCTGGTGTGGGCCAGCGACTGGCCCCACCCGGCGGTGACCATCCCCATGCCCAACGACGGGGCGCTGTTGGATATGCTGGCGGATTGGGTCCCAGACCCGGGGCAACAACGCCAGATCTTGGTGGACAACCCCGCCAAACTCTACGGTTTTCCCCCGACAGTCCTGGAATCGCCGGGCTGAGACGCTAGCCTTAAGCTATTGAAAGGCCGTACCCCAACGACAACCACCACCGAGGAGATCGACCATGAGCGCCATTGTAAAGGGGGCCCTGGGGGCCCTGGCCTTGACCATCGCCCTGCTGACCCCCGCCCTGGCCCAAACCACCCTCAAGATCGGCTGGACCACCTCCGACGGTCCCCAAGACCCCTACGCCATCGCCGCCCGCCAGTTTGCCGACGCCCTAGAAGAACTGGCCCCCGGCCAATTCACCGTCCAGTTTTTCCCCAACCGCCAGTTGGGAGATGAAAAGGAAATGCTGGAGGGGCTTTCCTTTGGCACCCTGGATATGGCGGTGATCACCAACGCCGTCATCGCCAATATCGCCCCGGCCTTTCAGCTCAACGACCTGCCGTTTTTGTTCGCCAGCGAAGCCCAGGCCCACCGGGTGCTGGATGGCCCCATCGGCGCCGAGTTGTTGGCCCAGCTAGAGGACAAGGGCATCGTGGGCTTGGGGTTTGCCGAGGGGGGCTTTCGCCACATGATCAACAACGTCCGGCCGGTGGAGCGCCCCGAGGACGTGGCGGGGGTGAAATACCGGGTGATGCAAAACCCGGTCTACATCGAGATGTTCCAGGCCCTGGGGGGCAATGCCGTGCCCATGGCCTGGGGGGAGGTGTTCACCGCCGTCCAGCAGGGCACCGTCGACGGCCTGGAGATCCCCGTGCCGGTCATCGCCAACAACAAGTACGCCGAGGTGACCCGCTACCTGTCCCTCACCAAGCACACCTACTCCGCCCTGGGATTTCTGATGAGCGGCCGCCGCTACGACCGCCTCGACGAGGCCCAGCAACAGCTCGTGCAACGGGCGGCACAAACCGCCATCGCGCGCCAGCGCGCCGTGAACGCCGCAAACGTCGAGGCGTTGATCGCCCAATTGGAAGCCGGCGGCATGGCGGTCAACGCCGTGGGGACGCCGGCCCAGTTTCGCAGTCAGGTCCGTCCCCTCTACGAGCGGTTTCGCGACACCATCGGCTCTGAGTTGTTGGATCGCACCCTCGCCGCGGTGGAAGAATAGCCCCCCCCGTGTGGGCCACCCTTAGGCCCTGGGGCGGCGCCTTGGCCTGGGCCATCGACCGCACCAGCGCCCTGTTGGCGACCCTCACCCGCTGGCTGGTGATCGCGGCCGGTGGGGGGATGATCACGGCGTTGGTGCTGCAGATCCTGTTTCGCTACGGGGTGGGCCGGGCCTTGGTGTGGAGTGAGGAGTTGGCCCTGTTCCTCTTCACCTGGAGCACCCTGCTAGCGGCTTCCCTGGGGGTGCGGGAGGGGTTCCACGTCCGCTTGACCCTGGCCATCGACGGGCTCCCCCACCCCTGGCGCACGGGTTTGGAACGGCTGTTGTGGCTGGTGGTGGCGCTGTTTGGCGCGGCCCTGGCCATCACGGGCTACCGCTACGTCGACGCCACCTTGGGCCAGCTCTCGGCAGCGGTGCGCTACCCCGTAGAAGCCCTCCATGCCGCAGCACCCGTGGCCGGCGGGTTGATCGCCCTCCACGCCCTGGCCCGGGCCCTGAAACACCCCCTGGAGCCCCCGCCGTGAGCCCGGTGGCCTGGGGCTTGGTGCTCACCTTCGCTGGACTGTTGATCGCCGGCTTGCCCATCGGGGTGGCCCTGGGGGTGGCGGCGTTGGTGGGGCTGTGGCTGGCCGATATCGACACCATCGTCTTGGCCCAGCGCTTTGTGGCCGGGACCCAGGTGTTTAGCCTGTTGGCGATCCCGGGCTTTATCCTCGCCGGGGAGCTCATGGCCCGGGGGGGGCTGTCCCGGCGGTTGGTGCGGTTTTGTCTGGCCCTGGTCCAGCACCTCACCGGGGGGTTGGGGATGGTGACGGTGCTGGCGGCGAGTTTTTTCGCCGCCATCTCCGGCTCCGCCCCGGCCACCACCGCGGCCATCGGCGGCATCATGGTGCCGGAGATGACCCAAAAGGGCTATTCCAAGCCCTTTGCCGCCGCGTTGGCCACCGCCGCCGGCCCCATCGGCCAGATGATTCCCCCCTCCATCCCCATGGTGATTTGGGGGGTGGTGGCCGAGGAATCCATTGCCAAGCTGTTTTTGGCGGGCATCGTTCCAGGGCTCCTCATCGCCCTGGGGCTCATGGGGGTGTGTTACTTCGAGGCCCGGCGGCACCACATCCCCCGGGCTCCCCACAGCGCCACCCGTCGAGAGTTGTGGGAGGCCCTCAATGATGGCAAGTGGGCACTGTTGGCGCCGGTGATCATCTTGGGGGGGATCTACAACGGGGTCTTTACCCCCACCGAGGCGGCGGCAGTGGGGGTGCTCTACGGCTTGGTGGTGGGGCTTTTTATCCACCGGGAGCTGCGCTTTAAAGACCTGCCCCAGATTCTGTTGACGGCCATGGGCACCAGCGCCATGGTGGTGTTTATCATCGCCGCCGCCGCCGCCTTTGGCTTTGTGGTGGCCATCGAGCAACTCCCCGCCCAGCTGGCGGCGGGGCTCTTGGGGTTGTCCGACAATCCCATCGTGTTGTTGCTGTTGCTCAATGGATTGTTGCTGCTCATCGGTGCGGTGATGGACAACATCGCGGCGATGATCATCCTCGGCGGGGTATTGATCGGGGTGGGGGATGGCGTGGGCCTCGACCCCATCCACCTGGGGGCGTTGGTGGTGATCAACTTCGCCATCGGCATGGCCACTCCCCCCTTTGGCTATTCGCTATTCGTCGGCGCCGCCGTCAGCCAGTTAAAGGTGGAACAGGTAGCCCGGGCCCTGTGGCCCTTGTTGATGGTGGAGCTGGCGGTGTTGCTGTTGGTGACGTTTATTCCCGAACTGACCCTGGCTCTGCCTCGCTGGTTGGGTTAGGGCATCCAAAGCCACGGCATACTCGCCAAACTCCACAATATGAGCTCCGGGTGGTGCCTCAGGGTGAATGGCGAATGCTCCTCGACTATGGGGCTTCATCGCAGGTGCCACCATTCACCCCAGGGCACTACCCGCCTGGCTTCAGCGGGGTGCGGTGCAGCCATGCCTCCGCTGGAAGCATGTTAGGCCGTGACGTCTATGTAAGCTGAAGAAGCTAAGGGCTCAGGAATCTCAAACCCTTCTATCTTCATACTCTCTATATGAAATTTTATTGCTTCTTGCATATTCTTTTCTGTTTCTTCGCGTGTTGACCCCGTGGAAATGCAACCTTGTAAATCTGGCGAATACGCGGAGTAACCTGTTGATGTTCTTTCAATAACAATCAAATATTTCATTACTTCAAACCCGCTTGCTTGAGAACGCTGTTTAAAGTACCAGGAGCAAGATCATCGCTTAATTTTCCAGGGACTGTCACAAGACCTTGCTTCTCCGAATGCCGATACTGTCGATGGCTACCTCTAGTACGCACTAATTTCCAGCCATTATCTTCAATAAGCTTAATGACATCTTTGACTTTCATTTTTCAAAAGCCAATCAACTGAGTCACTGTCTATTTTTAGCCTAACGTCGCAAATCAGCCACGCGCCTTTGGGGCGTCGGCTGGATTTGTCTTGTTAGGTCCTTGCTTTTCAATAGCCAAATGCAACAACGCCATTTTTAGACACATTCGACTTTGTGCCAGTTTGGGGTGAAATCATCGGGTGCACCGAGCTTCCGGGAAGGCCTGTATCATGGCTTGTTGCTGCGAGCGAATGCTGTTCTCCCATTCGGGTTTGGCCTTGAGTAAGTGACGCGTTCACTCATCGATGATCAGCGTTGTCCACCGCGCCCGAAACATGCCCCCATGGGAAAACCGGAGCAGAATAGCCCGCTTCCAAAACGGATACAAGACGTTCGCATCAAGCAAGATAACGAAGCGATCCACGATATGGCTCACGAGGCATCAAACTCCTGGCCAAGTCGTGCAAGTTTGTCGAGCACCCTCAATTGGTTGGCGTCCCGCTCCTCTTTATACGTCATAAGATCATCCAGCTTCACCCGCCGGTGCGAACCGACTTGGGTGAAGGGTATTGCACCATTCGTGAGCAGCTTCGTCAGATATGGCCGAGACACGTTAAGAAGGTCAGCGGCTTGCTGCGTCGTGAGCAGGGCGCCCGTCGGTACGATCGTAACCATGTTGCCCTCGGCGACATGGCCCAACACCTCCACCCCAACACCTCCACAAGGAGGTCGCAGATGGCCGGCGCAAGGCGAACCGAGTCGTTGTTTGGGCCGGAAATCTCAAATGTGCCATCTCGATGACGCCCCTTGGCGAGACTTGTCGCAGCGTCGGCAGCGTTCTCAACCTCATCGCGCGTTGGAAGGCGCCGTGAAAGATCGTGGATTTCAGCACTTTTGGTCATGTCATTCTCCATCAGAGGGTGACGCATGGCGAGTGACAGTTGCTGTCGGCATGGCATCCCCGGCGCTCATTGATTTATATAAATGATCTCATCGCCGTCAGCCAGGTCATCGCCATCCACTTCCAAAGACGGCCCCTGAGCACGCTGCTCCAACAAACACTCTAACGGGTGGTGGGCGCCGCACACGGGTGCCCCGCCCGCCATGGCACCGCCGGCGGGGGGAGCCCCCGCGCG
>JBHJHK010000021.1:0-14066 GCA_050330975.1 Candidatus Competibacterales bacterium
TTGTCGCGGTTGGTGGTGGCCGCCGAGGGGGGCAAGAGCGAGGCGTTCTCGCCCCGCTCGGTCAGCCGACAAGCGGGCTCTCGCCCCACTATGCGCACGCCCCGCTGCACCAGGGGCTGGAACACCGCCGCCGTGCGCCGGGCCTCTTCCCGGGCCCGCTCCACCAGGCCCGCCGCCAGAAACGTCCCCCCACAGCACAACGGCCTCCCCTTGGGGGGGGCGGGCACCGCGACGCGATACCCCCCCGCCGCCAGGACCCGCAGGGCCGCCCGGGGGTTCTCCGGCTCGAAGTAGGTGTTGAAGGTGTCCACCCACAACGCCACTTCCCCCACCGGATCCCCAACCCGGGGCTCGGCGGCGGCCTCGGCGGCGCGAAAGCGATCTCGCCGCCAGCGGGGCAACGGGCGCTTGGCGCTGAATCCCAGCAGTTTTTCGCTGGCCCACGCCAGCCCCGGCCAGCCGTCCCGGGCGTTGGCCAGGGCCGGCACTTGGGAGGCCAGGGGGGCATAGCGGGGCAGGTGGGCGATGAGGCGCTCTTTGAGGGGTGTGCCGTGGCGGCGGTGGTAGTGGTGGAGGAACTCCACCTTCATCTTGGCCATGTCCACCCCCGTGGGACACTCCCGGCGACAGGCCTTGCAGCTGACGCACAGCGCCATGGTGTCGTACAGGGCCTTGGAGGTGAAGGCGTCGGGACCCAACTGCCCCGACAGCGCCAGGCGCAGGGTGTTGGCCCGCCCCCGGACCAAGTGCTGTTCGTCCTTGGTGACCCGGTAGGAGGGGCACATCACCCCGACGTGGAACTTGCGACAGGCGCCGTTGTTGTTGCACATCTCCACCGCCCCCCCCAGCCCCGTGGGCCAGTCCGACCAGTCGAGGGCCGCAGGTGGGGGGTGGGTGCGATAGCCGGGCTTGTAGCGCAACAGCCGGCGGTCGTCCATGGCCGGTGGGTCGACGATGCGTCCGGGGTTGAACAGGTGGTGGGGATCAAACAGCCCCTTGAGGGTCTTAAAGGCCGCCACCACCCGGGGGCCGTACATGGCTTCGTGGAACTCCGAGCGGACGATGCCGTCGCCGTGTTCCCCGGAGTGGGAGCCCTTGTACTCCCGCACCATGGCGAAGGCCTCCTCGGCGATGGCCCGCATCTTCGCCACATGGGCGGGATCCTTGAGGTTGAGGATGGGCCGCACGTGGAGGCAGCCCTCCGAGGCGTGGGCGTACCAGGTCCCCCGGGTGCCGTGGCGGTGGAACACATCGGTGAGGCGGGCGGTGTAGTCGGCCAAGTGTTCCAGGGGCACGGCGCAGTCCTCGATAAAGGACACCGGTTTGCCCTCGGACTTCATGGACATCATGATGTTGAGGCCGGCCTTTCTGACCTCCCACACCGCCCCCTGGAAGGCGGGGTCGACGGCGTCCACCACGGCGTGGGCCCCAAACCCCAGATCCCCCATGAGCTCGTGGAGGCGAGCCAGGTGTCGGCGCAAAACCGCCAGGTCGTCGCCGGCGAACTCCACCAGTAACAGCGCCTCGGGCTCGCCGCGCAAAAAGGCGTCCACCGTGGCGGCAAACTGGGGCATGTCCCGGGACAGCTCGATCATGGTCCGGTCCACCAGTTCCACCGCCGTGGGCCCCAGGGTCACCAGGTGCTGGGCCGAGGCCATGGCGGCGTGGAAGGTGGGAAAATGGCAGATGCCCAACACCCTGTGGGCCGGCAGGGGTTGGAGAGCCAATTGGATGCGGGTGAAGGCCGCCAAGGTGCCCTCGGACCCCACCAACAGATGGGCCATGTTATGACCGTCCCGGTGGATGGTCTCCAGGTTGTAGCCTCCCACCCGGCGGTTGAGGTCGGGAAAGGCGCGACGGATGGCCTCCCCCTCCGCCTCGGCCAACGCCCGCACCCCCCGCACCAACTCCAGGTAGCGGAGGGGACCCTGGAGGCGGCTCAAGTCCCCGGGCACCGGGCCAAAGGACCCGTGGGTGCCGTCGGCCAACACCGCGTCCACGGCGTGGACGTTTCTGACGGTGTTGCCGTAGCGCAAGCTCCGGGAGCCACAGCTGTTGTTGGCGGTCATGCCCCCCAGGGTTGCCCGGCTCCCCGTGGAGATGTCCACGGGGAACCACAACCCCGATCCCTTGAGCTGGCGGTTGAGGTGGTCTAGGACCAGCCCCGGCTGGACCGTGGCGGTGCGGGCGTCGGGGTCGAAGGTCAGCACCTGGTCGAGGTGCTTGCTGCAGTCGATGACCAAGGCCTCGTTCACCGTCTGGCCGCACTGGGAGGTGCCGCCGCCACGACACAAAATGGGCACCTTGGCGTCGGCGGCGATGGCCACGGCGGTGAGGAGATCTTCCTCGTGGCGTGGCACCACCACCCCCACGGGCTCCACTTGATAGATGGAAGCGTCGGTGCTGTAGCGGCCCCGGCTGGCCTTGTCGAACAGCACCTCCCCCTCCAGTTCGCGGACCAGGCGCCGGGCCAAGGGGCTCGCCTGTCCCAGCTGACGGGGGCTAGTGCGCTCCAAGCGCCACATGGCCTAGGCCCCCTCGGTGAGGTAGTCCAGGGCGGCCACCACCCCACCCCGGCGGATGGGCACCTGGGACAGCACCAGCCCCATCTCCACCCCGCTCAAGGTGCCGGCCAGCATGAGATCGTTGAAATCCCCCAGGTGGCCGATGCGAAATACCTTGCCCTTGAGTTTGCCAAGGCCGGTGCCCAACGACATATCAAAGCGCTCCAGGATGGTGGCCCGCACTCCGTCGGCGTCGATACCCTCGGGGACCAGCACCGCCGTGAGGGAGCTGCTGTACTCGTCGGGGCGCTGGCACAACACCTCCAGGCCCCAGGCCTGGACCGCCCGGCGGGTGGCCTCGGCAAAGCGGTCATGGCGGGCGAAGACGTTGGCCAAGCCCTCCTCCAGCAGCATGGCGATGGCTTCCTTGAGGCCATAGAGGAGATTGGTGGCCGGGGTGTAGGGAAAAAATCCCTGGGCGTTGGTCTTTAACATGGGCTCCCAGTCCCAATAGGAGCGGGCCAGGCCGGCGGATGTTGCACACTGGAGGGCCTTGGGGCTCAAGGCGTTAAAGCTCAACCCCGGGGGCAGCATCAACCCCTTTTGGGAACCGGCGACGGCGACGTCTACCCCCCATTCGTCGTGGCGATAGTCCATGGAAGCCAAGGAAGAGATGGTGTCCACCAACAACAATGCCGGGTGGTGAACCCGATCCAAGGCGGCGCGGATGGCGGCAATGCGGCTGGTGACCCCGGTGGAGGTCTCGTTGTGAACCACCGCCACGGCCTTGATCTCGTGGTCGCGGTCCTCGGCCAAACGAGCCTCGATGGCCTCGGGGTCGGCACCGATGCGCCAATCACCGGGGATGAGCTCTGCCGCCAGTCCCAAGCGGGTGGCCATTTCATACCACAAACTGGCAAAGTGACCAGTCTCGTACATCAACACCCTATCCCCGGGGGACAAGGTGTTCACCAAAGCCGCTTCCCAGGCACCCGTACCCGAGGCGGGGTAGATCGCCACGGGATGCTGGGTTTGGAACACCGCCTTGAGACCGGCCAACACCTCCTGACCCAACCGGGCAAAGTCGGGGCCCCGATGGGCGATGGTGGGATAATCCATGGCCCGTAGCACCCGATCGGGGACGTTGGTGGGGCCGGGGATCTGGAGGAAGTGGCGGCCACTGGGGTGCGACATGGATGGGATCTCCGGGATACCTTGGGATGACCTCAGAAAATAACAGCCCAGGGTCAGATGACCAATAACTCTTTATATCCAATAGCCATAAGCTTGTCCGCTGGCTCCAGTCTACCGAGCCCCTCGGTCGGCGGCGGTCAATGACGGGATCGACGATGGGTCGCCCCACCACCTCGCCCCGGGCGGCCTCGTCGGCGCCCGATCCCCGGGGGGCGATGGTGACCCCCGACCCCGCCCACGGGATGCGGGCTGGGGATTCCAGCCCCCCGGCGCAATAGCTTGACCCAGTTCCCACTCGAGGTTGGCCACGTGCTGGCTGAGGACTGGTTGGGCCACACATAGCTTCTGGGTGGCGCGGGTAAAACTGCCCACTTCGGCGATGGTGACGAAGTGGTTTGGCTGAGGCAAATCTCAAGCCCACGTCCGCTCCCAGGGCCCAGGTAAGTGAATTCTCGCCTGGCGGGACAAGGCCTCGTGGAGATCGATGATATGGCGGGTGTTGGCTCCAAAGTCCCCCAGACCCACCCGCGATGTGGCACGCACGTGGAGTTCGGTGCCTTGGTCCCCCACCACCAGGTGGATCTCCACGTCGTCCTTGAAACGCAAAAAGGGCGTCTGGGCCACGGCCCGCAGGGTGTGGGGGAAGTCCTCTTCGACGACATCCCAACCGAGGACGGCGACGGCGTGGGCCACCCGGGGGGCCAGGGCTGCCGGTACCAGGGGGTAGCTGCGGAGCTCTAGCTCGCAAAAGGGATGGTTGCGGCGGGTCTCGGCGGTGTTTTGGGTGAGGTAGGCCCAAAGCCGCCGCCACAGTCCCGGCCGGGCGTAGAGGGGCGGGTTGTTGAGCACCAACGCCCCCACGGCCAACGAGCCTAGACCGGCGATGAAAAACAACAGGGTGTTGTGGAGGATCAACCAGTGGGACATGGTCCATACCCCAGGGCAGCTTGGGCGGAAACGGCGGCGTATTGCCGGTGCAAATCAGGGTTCGCCAACGGTTCCCAAGTCCCCCCATAGCAGTTGCAGGAGGGCTAGGGCCACGACGCCGGCGGTTTCGGTGCGCAGGATGCGAGGTCCCAGGCGTGCGCCGACGAACCCCGCGGCCTTGGCTAGCTCGACTTCGGCGGCAGACAATCCCCCCTCGGGCCCCACCAGCAAAACCACGGGGTCCGCGGCCCGGGGCGCGCAGTCTAAACCTCCGGGCGCCCCGGGATCGAGGAGCAGTTTACAGGTCTTGGGATCCAGGGTGGAGAGCCAATCCCCCAAGTCCCGGGGCAACGCCAACGCCGGCAAGCGCGCCCGGCCACACTGTTCGCAGGCCGCCACCACTACCCCCCACCAGTGTTGATGCTTGCGCCGACAACGTTCGGCGTCCAGTTTGACGGCGGCGTGTTGGGTCCACAGGGGGCAGATGGCGTCGACCCCCAGTTCCACGGCCTTTTGGAGGCTGTAATCCATGCGTTCTCCCTTGGCGACCCCCTGGGCCAGGGTGATGGCGAGGGGGGACTCCGTGGCCCGGGGTTGGCGATGGGTGATTTCCACAGCGGCTTCCCGCCGGGAGGCCCTCACCACCACCGCCCCGTAGTCGGCGCCATCGCCGTTGAACAGCACCAAAGGCGCACCGGGTTTGAGGCGCAGCACCCGCATGGCGTGGTTGAAGACAGCCGCCGGCAGCGCCAGGTGAGCTCCCACGGCCAGGGGAGCGTCCAGGTAAAAGCGCGGCGCTCCCACCGCCTAGCGCATGGCCTTGCGGGTGAGTTTGGCCTGGAGTTCGGCGAGGATGGAATCGTCGAGTTGGCCCAGGGGTCTGGCCGGGCGGTTGGCGGCTTCGGCGTCAAAGGCCTTGGCCGCCGCGGCGGCTTCGTCCTGTTGGGGGGGTGTATTGGCCGTTCCACGGCCCTCGGGGCCCCGACGGCCATCGCCCCGACGGCCATCGCCCCGACGGGGTGGACGCTCACCCCGGGGATGCTCGCCCCGGGGGCGCTGGGCACGGGGAGACACTTGCTGCAGGGGGGGGTTGTTGCCTTCAGCAGCCGTTTTTTCCCCCCCCTCGCCGGGGGGCGTCGCCGCCACGGTCTCACCGCTGCCCTCGGCAGCGGGGGCAGCGGAGCGCGGGGGGCGCCGCCGGCGGGGTTTTGCCGGACGGGGACGGGGGGCACTGGCGTCCGGGGCCGTCCCTGCCGCCGCCTCAGACCCAGCGGCTTCACCCCCTCCACCGACCTCGCCCTCGACGGGTTTTTCCCCGGGAGCCGCCGCCTCGGCCCGTTGCCGGCGGCGGGCCTTGAGTTGGACGATTTGGGTCTGGGCCATCTGGCGATTGTCGTCGCTGACCTCACCGGCCCGCTCACCCTGGAGATCGACACGCACCGGCTCCTTGGTGAGGGCCACCTGGTAGCGCATCATCCCGGTGTAGTGGCTCAAGAAAATCTTCAACGCTGCCGCCGGATAGCCCCAGTCCCTGACGGTGGGCATGAGGTCCTTGTGAATACCCAACTTCAGGGGTTTGACCCGCCGGGCGCTGAGGGGAAAGATGGCGTTGGGGTAGGTCTGTTCCAGGCGAGTCGCCAGCTGGCGGGCCAGGGCCCGCGGTGAAGGCGCGGGGGGTTGGACCGCACCTCCCAGGGCCAAGCTCTCTCCCGCCAAGGACACACCCAATCCCCCCGGGAAATCATCGCCGGCGTCAGTGGCCGGAGGGGATTCGGCCCTTGGCTCAGGCGCTGGCTCGGCCGCTAGTGCAGGCGCTGGCTCGGCCGCTAGTGCAGGCGCTGGCTCGGCCGCTAGCGCAGGCGCTGGCTCGGCCGCTAGTGCAGGCGCTGGCTCGGCCGCTAGTGCAGGCGCTGGCTCGGCCGCTAGTGCAGGCGCTGGCTCAGCCGCTGGCTCGGCCCCAGCGGCGACGGCGGAGTCGACCCCGGGGTCGACGGCGGGCGCCGATCCTTCGGTCCCGGAAGCGGCGTCGACCGCGGAGGGGGCGGCATCGTCAGTCATTAATACACACTCCATGGACGCCCAAAGGGCTTTGCCAAAACAAGTCTAATGAATGGATACGGTTGTGGCGCCGTACTGCGCCTTTGCAGGGGCGAGATCAGCGCTTGAGGGCTTCGAAGGCGGCGAACTCCCAAGGCCGCAGGGCCAACACCAGGGTGGTGCCCCAGCGAGGGGTCACCCCGGGTTCCCGGCGGGCCGCCAAGCCATCGCCTGCGACCATGTCGCCAAACTCCCTGGCCAAGCGCTCCATGCGGCTCTGGAGCCAGCGGTTGGAAGCCTGGGTCATCATGCCGTTGACGCACAACAGCCGCTCTCCCTCGGCGTCGAAGCGGGAGGCGAAGAACGCCTCTTTGACCCGCTGTTGGAAAAAGTGCTGAATGGGGCCATCCTCAATCCAACGAAAAGTGGGCGATAGTTTGAGTTTGACCCGATTGCCCGGCAAGAGATCGATGAGTTTGAGACGATCGAGGCGAGCGAGTTTGACGATGCACTCGGTTTCCGACAAGCGGTAGCGCTCGGTAATTTGCGCCACACTCCAGTGGTTCAGTAAACAGATGAGGATCAACAACAACCAAATGTCGTCGACAATGGCCTGCTCTTGTTCCCCACTGAGGCGATCGAGGCGGGCGTCTTGGTCTTCGACGGCGTCGATGAGGTCGCGGAAGTCCATCCCCAAGAGGTCGAGGATGGCCTCCAGGCGCTGGAGAGTGAAATTTCCCTCGGCAAACAGCCGTTTGACGCTAGCTTCACTCAAGTTCAGAGCACGGCCGACCCAGGCGTAGGTCACGCCTCGAGCCTTGAGGGCCCGTTTGAGGGCTTGGACGAGGGCGGCGCTTTGGTGCATGGGAGAAAAGTATCACAAAGCGCCACTGGGGGGCCAAATCCATGCTGCCTTTGCCGCCGTCCTTGGCGGCGGGGCCGAGCCCCAGTAGTTTGAACTCAGCCACGCCATCCCTGGGATACCCCAGTACCCCATGGTTCTTTTTCCCCATCGCCTTTCACCAACCTTTGACAGGAGGAATCTGTGGGCGCTCTGTTTCGCTACCCGGGCTTTACCCCCTTCATCGCCGTGGCGTTTATCAACGCCTTTGTCGATTTGGGCCACAAGATACTAATTCAAAACACTTTATTTAAGACTTTGGACGGCTCGACCCAGATCGCCCTCACCAGTGTGGTGAACGGGTTGATCCTGCTGCCCTTTGTCTTGCTCTTCACCCCCGCCGGTTGGCTGTCGGACAAATGGCCCAAGGACCAGGTGATGCGCTGGAGCGCCGCCGCTGCCGTGGGCCTCACCCTGCTCATCACCGGCTGCTACTATTTGGGCTGGTTCTGGCCGGCCTTTTGCCTAACCTTTGCCCTGGCGGCCCAAAGTGCCCTGTACTCCCCGGCCAAATTCGGCTACCTCAAGGAGTTGGTGGACAGCGATCGGCTGGCGGCGGGCAACGCCGTCCTCCAGGCGGTGGGCACGGCGGCCATCTTGGCGGGCATTTTTGCCTTTTCGGTGCTGTTCGAAGCCCTGGTGGCTCCCTTGGAGGGGAGCGGCGCTAGCAGCGCCACCTACCTACAAACCTTTGCTCCCTTGGGTTGGTTATTGGTGCCGTTGTCCGCCGTCGAGGGGGCCCTGACCCATCGTCTGCCAAAGCACAACACCGGCGACCCCACCTTGAGCTTTGACTGGATCCGCTACTGGCGGGGCGGCTACACCCGGGAGAACTTGCGCTTTACCCGCCAAAGTCCTGTGGTGTGGCAGTGCATCTTGGGCCTGGCGGTGTTTTGGTCCATCGCCCAGGTGACCGTGGCGGCCTTCCCCGCCCTGGCCAAGGTGGTCCTCGACGAAACCAACACCGTGGTCATCCAGGGCATTATGGCCAGTTCCGGGATCGGCATTGTGGTGGGCTCGGCCATCGCCGGCCGCCTCTCTCGGGACCACATTGAAACCGGCTTGATACCCGTGGGGGCCGTGGGGGTGGCCCTGGGGGTATCGCTGTTGACGGTGATCCAACAGCCCCTGGCCATGGCGTTGTTATTTGCCGTGCTGGGGATCTGCGGTGGCCTGCTGTTGGCCCCCCTCAACGCCCTCATCCAGTTCAACGCCGGTCAGCGCCACTTGGCCCGGGTGTTGGCGGGGAGCAACCTGGTGCAAAATGCCATCATGCTGGGCTTTTTGCTGGTCACGGCCGTGGCCGGCGCCTTGGGCTTGGACGGAGCGCCGCTGTTTGCCCTCATGGCCCTGGTGGCCTGGTTGGGGGTGGGATTAGCCGTGGTGCGCCTACCCTTTTCCCTGTCTCGCTTTATCCTCTCCAGCATCTTGGGGCACCGCTACCGCCTCAAGATCATCGGCCTTGAGCACATGCCCGAAGAGGGAGGGGTGTTGTTGTTGGGCAACCACGTGAGCTGGATCGACTGGGCGGTGATTCAAATCGCCTCGCCGCGGCCGGTGCGGTTTGTCATGCTGCGCGCCATCTACAAGCGCTGGTACTGGCGGCGATTTTTGGACTGGGCGGGCGTGGTGCCCATCAACCCCGGGGCCAGCAGACAGTCCCTGGCCACGGTGACCGAGCTCCTCAACGACGGCCAAGTGGTGTGCTTGTTCCCCGAGGGGAGTTTGAGCCGCAACGGCCAGATGGCCACCTTTCGCCGGGGCTTTGAACGGGCCGCCGCCGGGGCCAAAGGGGTCATCGTGCCCTTTTATATCCACGGGCTGTGGGGCAGTCGGTTTTCCATGGCCCCCAGGCAAAAGCGCCCCGGGGCGGCGGCGGGTCCCATCCGCCGGGTAGTGGTGGCCTTTGGCCCCTCTTTGCCCATGTCTAGCCGGGCCGACGAGGTTCGGCAGCGGGTCCAGGCGCTGTCGGTGACTTCATGGCGCACCTACGCCGCCGGTTTTGACACCCTGGATCGGGCGTGGATCAAGACCGCCGTCCGGCGGGGGGGAGCAGCGGGGGCCACCGATGGGGTTCTGCCGCCCCGTTCGGCCCGGCAGCTGTTGGTGGGTAGCCTCCTCATGGCCCGCAAGATCAAGGCCACCCCCGGGGAGCGCACGGGCATTTTGTTGCCGGCCAGCGTCGGTGCGGCGTTGGCCAACATCAGCACCCTCATGGCGGGCAAGGTGGCGGTGAACTTCAACTACACCTTGGCCCCCGCCACCCTTGGGGCCCAGGCGGAGCGCGCCGAAGTCACCACCCTCCTCACCTCGAGGCGCTTTCTCAACGCCTTAGAAGAGCGCAACCTGGTGCCCACCACCTTGTTAGAGGCCTGTGAGGTCCACTACCTCGAAGACTGGCGAGAGAGCTTTTCCGCCCGGGATAAACTCTTGGCCCTACTGACGACCCTGGTGGTGCCGGGGTCTTGGTTGGCGGCGTGGGTGTGCCACCGGCGCTCCCCCGACACCCCGGCGGCGATCTTGTTCTCCTCGGGCTCTGAGGGCATCCCCAAGGGGGTGGTGTTGAGTCACCGCAACATCATGGCCAACATCCGCCAGGTGGGGGATCTGGTGGATGTCCAGGGGGGCGACGCCATCATAGGCTCCCTCCCCCCCTTCCACGCCTTTGGCCTGACGGTGACGGTGATGCTGCCCTTCATCGAGGGGTTGTTTGCCATCTACCACCCCGATCCCACCGATGCCGTGGGCATCGCCAAGGCGGTGGAAAAGCACCAAGCGACCATTTTGCTGGGCACGTCGACCTTTTTGCGCCTCTACACCAAGAACCGCCGGGTCACCACCGAGCAACTGGCCTCCTTGCGGCTGGTGTTGGCGGGAGCCGAAAAGCTGGCTCCGGACGTGGTGCGGGCCTTCAAGGAAAAATTTGGCCAAGAGGTGTTGGAGGGCTATGGCACCACGGAGACCGCGCCGGTGGCTTGCGTCAACCTCCCCGACGTGGTGGATCCCCGCTTTGACCACATCCAGCGGGCCGCCAAACCCGGTACCGTGGGTCTGCCATTGCCGGGGACGGCTGTCCGCATCATCGACCCCGACAGTTTGGCAGAACTCCCCAGGGGGGTGGCGGGTTTGGTGGCGATCGGCGGCCCCCAGGTGATGATGGGTTACCTAGACGACCCCGAGCGCACCGAGGCGGCGTTTGTCACCCTCGACGGCGAACGCTACTACCGCACCGGCGACAAGGGCTCCCTCGACGACGACGGTTTCCTCACCATCGTCGACCGCTACTCGCGGTTTGCCAAGATCGGCGGGGAAATGGTGAGCTTGGGGGCCGTGGAGGTGGCGGTGCGCGAGGTGTTGGCCGAACCCGAGCTAGAACTGGCGGCGGTGGCCTTGCCCGATCCCAAGAAGGGGGAGCGCATCGTCTTGCTGGTGGCCAAGGACGAGGATGGACAGCAGCGGGATCCCGACGCCCTGCGGACCACCTTGATCAAGCATTGCTCCCCGTTGATGGTGCCGGCCATGGTGGCCATGGTCGACCACATTCCCAAACTCGCCAGTGGCAAAACCGACTTCGCCGCCACCAAGCACTTGGCCCGTCAACGGAGCGAGGCCGCCTGAGGTGGTGGGGGGTGGACCTGTGCTAAGCTTTTGTTGACAGGTTCCACCGCCCCCTGTGCTCGCCTTTTCTCTTCCACCGAGGAGTACCCTCAAGGCCATGGCCCCTCGCGTCGACTTGACTGCCCACCACGGTCGCTATGACTACTCCCCCCTCCCGGCACGGCCGGTCTACGACTGGCCCAATGGCCGCCGTCTGGCGGTCTACATCGCCGTCAATGTGGAGTGGTTTGCCTTTGGCCAGGGTCTGGGGGCGGAGCTGGCCCCTGGGGGTCCCCCCCCCGACGTGTTGAACTACGCCTGGCGCGACTACGGCAACCGGGTGGGGATTTGGCGGCTGTTGGGGTTGTTGGATCGGCTGTCCCTCCCCGCCTGTGGGCTTCTCAACAGCGCCATCTACCAATACTGCCCCCAGATTCCCGCCGCCTTCCGCCGCCGGGGGGATGAGATCGTCGGCCATGGCCGCAGCAACGCCGAACGCCAGGGTACCTTGCCCGAGGCCGAGGAGGCGAGGTTGATCGACGACGCGACCCAGGTGATCCGCGACGCCGAGGGCCAGCCTCCCGCGGGCTGGCTGGGACCCTGGATCTCCGAGAGCGTCCACACCCCCGACCTGCTCCAGGCCCGGGGCTATCGCTACCTGCTGGACTGGTGTATGGACGATCAGCCGGTGTGGATGAAAACCCAGGGCGGACGGATTCTGGCGGTGCCCTACCCCCAAGAACTCAACGACATCCCCGCCATCGTCGCCCGGCGGGTGTCGGCCGGTGAGTTTGCCGATATGATCGTCGACCAATTCGACGAGATGCGGGATCAAGCCGCCGACGGCCCCTTGGTCATGGGTATCGCCCTCCACCCCTACATCGTCGGTCAACCGTTTCGGCTGCGGGCTTTGGGCAAAGCGTTGACCCACATCAGCGCCCATCGGGAGCGGATCTGGCTGACCCGCAGCGGGGCCATCGCCGAGCACAGCATCGGGTTGCCGGCGGGCACGGTGCCCTGAGGCAGCAAAGCTGGGTTTTTTGGGCGCCCGTTGAGGTGGGAGGAGTCCTGGGTTACTGTGCCCACGGGCCTCGGGCCAGGGGCTCACCGGGCACGATTTGGACCAACGACACCGCTTGCGGTGCGAGCGACGGGGGGATAGAGCGGGTGAAGAAATACATCGGTGGCTGGATAGGATCCAAGAGCGATAACCGCCCCGCGGCGACGCCGACGTTGGAGCAGATTCGCACGGCGCTGCGGGAGGCCGTGGGGCAATACGATGTACTGCTCCAGTCCAAGCAGGAGCGACGCCAGGCACTCCAGTCGTCCACGAGCGTCAACCAGCGGCAGCTGGAGGCGCGCCTCGCCGACCTCACCCTGCTGCTGGACCAGGTGACCGCAGAACTCAAGCGGGTCAAAGCCAGTGTCAGATCCGAGATGGACGCCCTCGACAAAGACATCAAAGATCTGGAGACCGAGCGCAACCAAGTGCGCCAGTCCCTGGAGGGCGTCTTGGGCTCCGATGTCAAGGGTAAAGACGGTGCCGCGAAGCCCGCGGCCAAGGCCCCGTCGACGCCCCCGTCCACCACCGACGCCCCAGGCGCCCCCGACTCGACGCCCAAATCTTGATCTGTCCCCGGCAAAGTGGGGGGGGGCCTTGTCCGGGCTTTGATACCACCACCGCCGCCACCGTACCTCAACCCGCCGTCCGGCCCGGGGGGCCCTTGGTGACGGGCCGCCGCCGGTGGGCCACGGGGATCCTCACCTGGGGGTTGATCTGGGGGGCGGTCGCCGCCCAGCCCCTGGCCTTGGATTTTTCCCCCTTTGCCCAACCCCTAGCGGAGTTGGCGGACGCCGGGCGCCGGGACGACGATGCCCGTTGGCTCGAGGCCGACATCCCCACCCTCCAGGCGGCCATGGCCCGGGGCGACCTCAGCGCCGAGGCGTTGCTGGTTGACTACCTCGACCGCATCCGACGTTTCGACGTCGACGGCCTCCAGGCGGTCTTGGCCTTAAATCCCGAGGCGTTGGCCCTGGCCCGCCGGCTGGACGATGAACGGGCCGCCGGGGCATCCCGGGGCCCCCTCCACGGCATTCCCGTGCTGTTGAAGGACAACATCGCCACAGGCGACGCCATGGCCACCACCGCCGGGGCCCATGCCCTCAGGGGCTGGCGCGCCCACCGGGACGCCTTTCTGGTGCAGCGCCTGCGCCGAGCTGGGGCGGTGATCCTGGGCAAGGCCAATTTGTCGGAGTGGGCCAATTACCTCGACCGCCGCCTGCCCAACGGCTACAGCGCCCTGGGGGGTCAGACTCGCCACCCCTACGGCCCCTTTGACCCCCTGGGTTCCAGCACCGGTTCGGCCGTGGCGGTGAGCGCCAATTTGACCGCCGTGGCCGTGGGTAGCGAGACCCAGGGCTCGATTATTCAACCGGCCCGCACCAACGGGGTGGTGGGTCTCAAGACCAGTCTGGGGTTGGTCAGTCGCGATTATCTCATCCCGTTGGTGGATTGGATGGACGTCCCGGGGCCCTTGGGGCGCACGGTGACCGATGTGGCGCTGCTCCTCACCGCGTTGGCGGGGGTGGACCCCGCCGACCCTGCCACCCGGGACGCCGCGCCCCTGGCGGGGACGGATTTCACCGACGCCTTGAGCCTCACCGCCGCCCGGCAGCGGCGGGTGGGGGTGGAGCTGGTCGACGAGGCCGACATTGCCGCTCGCCTGGCGACCTACCTCGGCCGCTACGGCGAGGCGACGGACGACACGGCGTTGACCCTGGAGGCGTGGCTGCGCCAAAGAGCGGCGGCGCAAAATGCCCACCATCGGGCGGCCATGGCCCCCCAAGAATGGCTGGGTATCGACGTGGTGGGCGGGGGCCCACGCCAGGTGCCGGCGCCCCCCGCC
>JBHJHK010000022.1:0-15830 GCA_050330975.1 Candidatus Competibacterales bacterium
GCATCGCCTGGTCCATCTATGTCGGCTGGATGCCGGGGGGCTACGGGGCCGTGAGGGGTAGTGTCGATGGCTGGGCCGAGCGATACGCCATCTATATCGATGTGGTCAATATCAACGAATATATCGAATCCATCAACCAATACACCGCCGGGGCCTTCGACGGCTGTGCCATGACCAACATGGACGCCCTCACCATCCCCGCCGCCGGGGGGGTGGATTCCACGGCGTTGATCGTCGGCGACTTCTCCAACGGCAACGACGGGTTGGTCCTCAAGGGCACCCCCGACCTGGCCGACATCGCCGGCCGGCGGGTCCACCTGGTGGAGTTATCGGTGTCCCACTACCTCCTGGCCCGGGCGTTGGAAAGCGTGGGCCTGCGGGAGCGGGACATCACCGTGGTCAACACCTCCGACGCCGATATCGTCGCTGCCTTTAACTCCCCCGACGTCACCGCCGGGGTGTTTTGGAATCCCCAATTGGCCGAGGCCGTGGCCATGCCCGACGCGACCCTCGCGTTTGATTCCAGCGACATCCCCGGGGAGATCATCGACCTCTTGGTGGTCAACACCGCCACCTTGGAGGCCCACCCCGCCTTGGGCAAGGCGTTGGTGGGGGCGTGGTACGAGATCATGGCCCGCATGCAAGGCGATGATGCCGAGGCCCAAGGGGCCCGGGCCGCCATGGGCCAGGCCGCCGGCACCGACCGAGGGGGCTACGAGGCCCAATTGGCCACCACCCAGATGTTCTACGAACCCGGCGAGGCCGTGGCCTTTGTCAACGACCCCGTGCTCGCCACCACCATGGACGCGGTGCGGCAGTTTTCCTTTCGCCACGGCCTGCTGGGAGACGGCGCCCCCAGCCCCGACATCGTCGGCATCGCCTTTCCCGACGGCACGGTGTTGGGGGACGCCAACAACGTCAAGCTGCGCTTCGACGCCAGCTACATGAAGCTGGCCGCCGACGACGAGTTGTAAAATCCCCTTGAAGCGCTTGATCAACCGCCGCCCCACGGGGGCCCTGTGGGCCGCCCTGGTGGCCTTGCCGTTTGTCGCCCTGGTGGTGGGCTATACCCTGGGCTCCAGCGCCCGGCTCGCCGCCAACCCCAACGACAAGCTGTTGCCGGCCCCCGCCACCATGGCCCAGACGGTCCAGCGCCTGGCCACCCAACCCAGCCGCCGCAGCGGCGAGCTGGTGCTGTGGCGCGACACCGCCGCCAGCCTCCAGCGCCTGGGGCTGGGGTTGGCCATCAGCGGGGGAGTGGGGTTGGTACTGGGGGTGCTCATCGGCGCCATTCCCTATGTCAACGCCCTGCTGGGGGCCTTTGTCACGGCCCTGGCCATGGTGCCCCCCTTGGCGCTGTTGCCGATTTTGTTCATCGTGTTTGGCCTCGGCGAGGTCTCCAAGGTGGCGTTGATCGCCATCGGCACGGCCCCCTTTGTGGTGCGGGACTTGAGCCAGCGGGTGGCGGAGCTCCCCGCCGAACAGCTCATCAAGGCCCAGACCCTGGGGGCCAGCACCTGGCAAATCATCCTGCGGGTCATCGTGCCCCAGACCCTGCCGCGGCTGTTGGAGGCGTTGCGCTTGTCCTTGGGCGCCGCCTGGCTGTTTCTCATCGCCGCCGAGGCCATCGCCGCCACCGACGGCCTGGGCTACCGCATCTTCTTGGTGCGCCGCTACCTGGACATGGCCACCATCATCCCCTACGTGCTGTGGATTACCCTGCTGGCCTTTGCTTTGGACGCCGCCTTGAGACTGCTGGGGCGTTGGTGGTTTCCGTGGCAGTATACCCCGCGTCCATGACCGCGACCGTTCAACCCGGGGGGGGAGGGGGACCACCGTGTCTCACCTGGTGATGCGTAACCTCTGGATGCGCTACGGCGACCAGACGGTGTTGGAACGCCTCAATCTGACGGTGGAGGCAGGGAGTTTTTGCGCCCTCATCGGTCCTTCGGGGTGTGGCAAGACCACCTTTTTGCGGCTTTTGTTGGGGCAAGAGGCCCCCTCCCAGGGCCAGATCCTCCTCGACGGCCAGCCTTTAGTGGCCGAGCCCGGCCCGGCCCGGGGCATTGTGTTCCAGCGCTATTCGGTGTTTCCCCACCTCGCGGTGCTGGACAACGTTCTGTTGGGCTTGGAGTTCCAGGCCGCCCCGTGGTCGGGTCGGCTGTGGGGCCGCCGCCGGCGCCAGGGGCGGCAACGGGCCCTGGCGCTCTTGGAGGCCGTGGGCCTGGCCGAGGCCGCTGCCAAATACCCGGCGGCCCTGTCCGGGGGGATGCAGCAGCGCCTGGCCCTGGCCCAGGCCTTGATCGTCGAGCCCAAGGTCTTGCTCCTAGACGAACCCTTTGGCGCCCTGGACCCTGGGGTGCGCCACGACGTCCGGGCCCTGTTGCAAACCCTATGGCGCCAGCGGGCCATGACGGTGTTTATGGTGACCCACGACATCGAAGAGGCCTTTTTGCTGGGCACCCGGGTGTTGGTCTTCGACAAAGTCCGCCGCGACCCCCAGGCCCCGTGGGCCTACGGGGCCACCATCACCTATGATTTGCCCACGGCGCGGCCCGCCGCCGACCCGTGAGCTGTTTGAGACCGACTTTCTCTCCCTCCACGAGGTACACGCGATGTTCAAAGCCCCCCGCCCCGCCGACCCCGTCGCCCCCCGCGCCGAGGTGTGCAACCACACCCCCCACTTCGACAAGTCCAAACTCCAGGGCTGGCGCTGTGTCCACCGGGAGGGGGAAATCCCCGAGGACCGCTGGCGCGAAGAGCTCGAGCGCCAGGTCAAACTGGGCCTGCCGGGGGCCGACAGCCTGGAAGACAAGACCATCTCCGCCTTTGCCCGGGGGGAGCTGCCCCATTTTGCCGGCATCAAGACCTTCCTCAAGGCCCCCTACTGCGAGGATATCCACAAGGTGGGCCTCTACGACGCCGCCATCATCGGCGTGCCCTTTGACGGCGGCACCACCTATCGCCCCGGCACCCGCTTTGGGCCCCAGGGGGTGCGGCGCATCTCGGCCCTCTACACCCCCTACAACTTCGAGCTGGGGGTGGATCTGCGGGAGCAAATGACCCTGTGCGACGCCGGCGATGTCTTTACCATCCCCGCCAACATCGAAAAGACCTTCGACCAGATCTCCAAGGCGGTGGGGTTTGTGGCGGCCTCGGGGGCCTTGCCCATCGTCATCGGCGGCGATCATTCCATCGGCTTTGCCACGGTGCGGGGCATCGCCGCCCAGACCGACAAAAACATCGGCATCATCCACTTCGACCGCCACGCCGACATCCAAGAAAAGGACCTCGACGAGCGGATGCACACCACGCCGTGGTACCACGCCACGGATTTGCCCAACGTCAAGGCCAAGAACCTGGTGCAGATCGGCATCGGCGGCTGGCAGGTCCCCCGGGAGGCCATCAAGGTCGCCCGGGCCCGGGACACCACCATTTTGTCCATGAACGACGTGGTGAGCCTGGGGTTGGACAAGGTGGCGGAGATCGCCCTGGACATCGCCTGGGACGGCTGCGACGCCGTCTATTTGAGCTTTGACATCGACAGCGTCGACGCCGGCTTTGTCCCGGGGACGGGGTGGCCGGAGCCGGGGGGCTTTTTGCCCCGGGAGATCCTCTATCTGTTGGGCAAGGTGGCCCAGGCGGGGATCTGCGGCATGGAGGTGGTGGAGGTCTCCCCCCCTTACGATGTGTCGGATATCACTTCGCTGCTGGCCATGCGGGGCATCGTCGACGTGTTGGGCACCCTGGTGGCCCACGGCAAGCTGGGGTCCCACCGTTCGATCCTGCGTCCCAAGGAGGCGGGGGAGGGGACGGCGTGATCGCCGCCGAGGTGGCCCAGGCCCTGCAGCGCTATGTGTCGACCTGGCTGGCGGCGGGTGATCACTGGGAGGCCTTGGCCAACACGGGGTCGGGGGTCCCCCGGTTTTTGGGTTGGCGGCTGGCCGACGGTCGCCTGGAGGTCGTGCCCGGGGACCGCTATGCCGCCCATGTGGCGGCCTATCTGCTGGTGGGGGAGCACCGCTTGGACGAGGCCAGTGTGGCGGCGGCCCTGGAGCGCTTTGGCTCTGGCGCCGACCCCGTCGCCACCCGCCGCACCCTCATCGTCGAAGACGCCCGGGCGTTTTGGCGCTATGGCGTCCACTATCCCGCCTTGGTATTGCTGCTGCAAAACCAGTTCTATGGCTTGACCTTGGCCCAGGTGGCGGATCTGGTGGATCGGGGCTGGCAGGCCTGTGGTTTGCCAGATCTGGCCCGGGATTGCTCGGAGGATGTCCATCACTGCCCGGGGGGTCCCCCCTCCCAGGGGTCGAAAAAATCTCGGGTCAGCAGGGATAAGTCCCCTGGCGTCCAGCCCATGAGCCAACTAAACCTTGGGGGACAAAGCCAACGAGATAGTCAGGAGGAGTAGGGTGAACCAGATCGATCTTGCCGACCAGGTGGCCATTGTCACCGGTGGGGCCCGCGGCATTGGCTATGCCATTGCCCAGCGGTTGGTGGCGTCAAAGGCCCGGGTCGCCCTGTGGGATATCGACGCCGAGGGCTTGGAGGTGGCCCAAAGGGAGCTTGCCGCGGGGGAACGGGTGACCGTCGACGCCTTGGATCTCACCGACCAAGCCGCGGTGGAGCGGGCGACCGCCGCGGCCCTCAAGGCCCACGGTCGTCTTGAGATCTTGGTGAATAACGCCGGCATTACCGGCGGCAACGCCCCCACCTGGGAGCTCGAACCAGCGGTGTGGCGGCGAGTGATCGAGGTGAATCTGGTGGCCCCCTACCTCACTTGCCGAGCCGTGGTGCCCCATCTGATGAGCACCGGCTACGGTCGTATCGTCAACATTGCCTCCATCGCCGGCAAGGAGGGCAATCCCAACGCCTCCCACTACAGCGCTTCCAAGGCGGGGCTCATCGGTTTGACCAAGTCCTTGGGCAAGGAGTTGGCAGGCTATGACATCGCCGTCAACTGTGTGACGCCGGCCGCGGCCAAGACCGAGATCTTCGATCAGATGACCCAGGCCCAAATCGATTATATGCTGGGCAAAATCCCCAAGGGTCGATTTTTGTTGGTGGAGGAAGTGGCGGCCATGGTGGCTTGGCTGGCCTCCAAAGAGTGTTCGTTTACTACCGGTGCCGTGTTCGATATCTCAGGGGGACGAGCAGTTTACTGAGACTGGCTGGATTGAAGTTGAGGGGAACCCTGTGGCTTTCCGGTCAGAAAATATGGGTAATAACTTGTGCCACAGCTAGGGTGGCGGTTATTACCCAAGTCAGTGTCAATTATTACACGGCAAACCCTGACGCTCGAATATCAGGGCCTGTGGCTAGAACCAACTAGAACCATGATCACTCGCCATCAGGCCAAAGCCCATGCCAGTTGGTAATTCATCTGCTTTTCAAACTGTGTGAATGGCCAGTCGCTGCCCCAAACGAGCCTATCGCTGCCCAAATGGTCAGTATAAATTTCTCGCAGGGGTGCCATGGTGGCTGCATCTGCTTTCCGGTCACCCCTGGGGTGAATTCGATAGGCGCCAGATACTTTGATCCAAAGCTGGTCTTTCGGTTGGTCTAAAATGGCCCGTAGTCCGGCGTTGTTGGCCACCTGTTCAATCAATCCAAAATGATCGATGACGACCTTGGCGTGATGTCTCACCAACTGGGGGAGGATGCGAGGTAAATGCACTGCTTCACAGTGCAGTTCGACATGCCAGCCCAAGTTTTCAACCGCCCCAAGGGTGGTGCGCCAGTTGTCATAATCAAAGCTTTCGGCCTTGCCCACGAGGTTTAGACGGACGCCAATGATACTTCGCTGGTCCAGGGCCTTGAGCCACTCTCCATCGATGGGAGCTGACGGATCCAACACCGCAACACCCTTGACGGTCAATCTTTCATCGGACGAGATTTTTTCGAGTGCCTGCAACAGATAACTGTTATCCGCCCCCAGAAAGCTCGGCTGGACCAGCAGGGCGCCATCGAGGCCGAACTGATTGAGGATACAGCACAGCTCCTCTGGCGTAGCGTCATAGCCCGGGGTGTAGCGCCGCCCATTCGCCATGGGTAGGTCTGCCCGGAAAACATGGCAATGCCCGTCATAACGACCTTCCGCCAGGCCCATGAGCGTATTCGCCCCAGTTAAATACATAAAACCCTCCTTGACAGTTATGGTTCTATATAGAACCATAACTGTCAAGGAGGAGCATCCCATGACAGTAGCCGCCCTTGCTGGCGATGATCGCATTCCCATCTACCAGCGCCTGGCCGACACCCTGCGCCAAGCTGTCATTGAAGGTGCTCTAAAACCCGGTGACCGGGCGCCGTCAGAGAATTTCCTAGCCGAGGAATACGGGCTATCCCCGGGCACCGTGCGCAAGGCGCTAGACGTCCTCGTAGCCGAGGGGGTGTTTGAGCGCTTTCAGGGCAAGGGGACCTTTGTCCGCCGCCCGAACTTCGATGCATCCCTATTCCGCTTCTTCCGCTTCCGTGGGCCGGATGGAGAATTTCGCATCCCGGAAAGCCGTATCCTGCGCCGCGAGATCGAGCCCCTTCCCGGACATGTTGCCGTCGCCCTCGAGGCAGAGGAGGGTACACCCGGCATCTCCATGTCCCGTCTGCGATTGCATGAAGGTATTCCGGCTGTAGCCGAAGAGATCTGGCTAGAGTACCAACCATTCCGCCCATTTGCCCATTTGCCCGCCGAAGCGATCGGCGCCCTCCTGTACCCCGTCTACGATGCCCAGTGCGGCAAACTGGTCGCGCGGGCCGAAGAGACGCTGACGGTCGAAGCCGCCAGCCCCGAAGTTGCCCGTCTGTTGAGGGTGGAGCCGGGCACCCCCATCATCGTCATCGACCGGATTGCCAAAGGCTACGATAACAAACCCATCGAATGGCGCCGATCTAGAGGGCGAGCCGATCAGTTCACCTATCACACCGAAATCCGCTGAAGCGGGCCAAAGGAGAAAACCCATGAAGCTGTTCGCCAAATTTGCTGCTGCTGCAGCTATCGCGCTGATGGGCGCCGGTGCGGCCTGGGCCGAGCCGCGCGAGGTGCGCATCGCCAGCCACGTATCGCAATTTTCGCCGCTACACGCCCAGTCAGAACTCTTTGCCGCCGAGATCGAAAAGCGCCTCCCCGGTCAGTTCGAGTTCGTGTTGTTCCCCGGTGGACAGCTCGGCAAGGAGAGGGATTTGATGACCAATGTTCAAGCCGGCGCCATCGAAATGATCAACGTGGCTTCGGGTGTCATGAAGTTGGATAAGAAGCTGGGCGTGTTCGATCTACCCTGGCTGTTTTCGGACCGCGACCACGTGCGTCGCGCCATGGCCGGCGGGCTTGAGGACGCGATTCGCGCCCGCATCGAAGAAGTGGGCAATGTCCATGTCATTGGCGTCTACGAGAACGGCTTCCGCCACGTGATCAATACCCAGCGAGCCGTGGTCGAGCCATTTGATTTTGAAGGGCTGAAGATCCGTATCTCGGGTGGCAAGTTTCGCCAGGATGTGTTCCAGGACATGGGTGCTACCCCCCAGAAAATTTCGTGGGGCGAGACTTTTACTGCTCTGCAATCGGGTGTCGTCGATGGAGCTGAAGCCGCCACCTATGGCTTCTACGAGCAGAAGCACTACGAAGTTGCTACGCACCTATCCCTCACCAGTCATGTTTATACTCCGTCCTTCCTGCTGGCGTCGAAGGCCTTTATGGATAGCTTGACTGAAGAGCAGCGCGCGGTTTTCCACCAAGTCGGCCGCGACATCACCGATCAAGCCTATGAGGTGTCAGCCGAGTTGGAGGCGCGTTATTTCGACGAGATGAAGGACAAGCTAAAGATCAACGAGGTCGATTTGGCGGCATTCCAGGAGGCGACCGCATCGAGCTATGACGATTACGTGGAGAGTCAGGGGGACGAGTACCTCGCCATTATCCATGCCGAGGTCAGGGATTGATGCTACGTCTGGTAGATAAAATCGCTGAGGCCATCGCGGTATCCTGCTTTATGGTGTCCTCGGCATTTATCTTCATCAATGTGTTGAACCGCTATTTAGTCCTGGGTCTTTTGCGGGACTGGGCGAAGGATTATCATGACTTTCGCCCCACCTACTTTGCCATTCGCGATGTGCTGGGCAACATCGTGGTGACGGCGGATGAGGTTCCTGGTCTATTATTGGTATGGGTCGCCTTTCTCGGTGCCTACATGGCTATGAGAAAAGAAGGGCATATCGCTTTCAGTCTGATTGTGGATTATTTGCCAAGTAGAGCTCGCCAACTAGTGCGGGGCTTTAATGCCTTTTTGATTTCTGGTTTTTTGGTTATGCTCCTCTGGCAATCCATTCGTGTGATTCGCGTTTCTGGGGCAACTGAAATAGAGACTGCTGAAATCGCCCAGGGGTGGTTCATGCTAATACTGCCCATCGCTGCAGTCCTGCTAATGCTCGCAACGATAGTCCAGTTCCTCAGCGCTAAAGAGCAGACCTGAGATGGCTTGGCTAGTTATCTTCCTGCTGCTGGTGCTGATCGCCCTGGGCATGCCAATCGGCTTTGCCTTGATGATCTCGGCGGCCATCGCCATGGCCTTTGCCGGGATAGATCTGATTATGGCTCCGATTCAACTGTTTTCTGGAGTCAACAAAGTGGTACTGCTGGCCATTCCGTTATTCATCTTCATGGGTGAATTGATGGGTGCCACGTCGATTTCGGATCGGATCATCGGGCTAGCGAGGGCACTGGTCGGCTGGATGCGCGGGGGATTGGCCCATGTGAATGTAGTGACCTCCATGTTCATGGCCGAAATGTCGGGCTCTGCCGTGGCGGATGCCGCGGTCATGTCCAAGATTTTTGTTCCCTCCATGGAGAAACAAGGTTATCCCAAGACCTTCTCCGCAGCCGTCACCGCCACTAGCGCTACCCTGGGAATTATCATTCCACCCTCGATTCCCATGGTGCTCTACGGCGTGACTACCAACACTTCCATCAAGGATTTGTTCCTAGCGGGCATTATCCCAGGGTTACTGCTCGGTGGCGCTTTTATGATCACCAGCTACATCTTCGCCCGTCGAGAAGGGCATCCGGTTGACGAGCGGTTTGAGTTAGCCCGCCTTGGATCGGCTTTTCTGGGTGCGTTGGTGCCGCTGTTGATTCCGGTGTTGGTCGTCGGTGGGCTGATCGGTGGCTTTGTTACCCCCACCGAAGCCGCAACCCTTGGCGTGGTGGTTGCCCTGATCTATGGCTGGCCGATTCGCCGCGACCTCAACACCAGGAAAGTCTACGGGTTGGCAGCAACCACGGTGCGCCAGACCTCGGTGGTCATGATGATCATCGCCGGTTCTGCCGTTTTGGGCCAATTTCTGGCCAATGAGCAAATCCCCCAAAAGATTGCCAGTGGGCTCGGTGGGCTGACGGATAACTTTGTCCTGCGGATGCTGATGATCAATTTTTTTCTGCTGTTCCTCGGTATGTTTCTCCATGCCTCCGCTGCCATAATTGTCGTTGTGCCGATGTTGCTGCCGCTGAGCCAGGAGATGGGAATCGATCCAGTGCACTTTGGTGTAATCGTTTGCCTTAACCTGGGCATTGGTCAACAAACCCCGCCGGTGGCTTCGGTTCTTCTGACGGTCTGTTCGGCCACTGGCCTGCGAATCGAGCAGGTAATGGGCTACTGCAAGTGGTTTATTCTGGCAATGTTCGTCACGCTGATGATCGTCAGTTTTACGCCATTGACGGCGACGGCGTTTCTTTGAAGCAACCAACCTGAAAAATGGCGAGCGCGAGGCATCGACTTTGGGGTGATTTTCATAGAACCCTCCAGCGATTTTTAACGCGCTCTCAATATCGGTATATTTTAAAAATCAACGCGTTGAAAATTTAAGACGTTCAAGCTGGATTATTGATGGATCCAAGAATGATAGACCCGAGGAAGAAACCTTGAACTTCTCGAATGCGGCCGCGCCACAACACCCCTTCGTGTTGGATAATGGGTCCGCTGGCGGTGCTAAAGAAACGCGCCTTCTCGAGATGGATGAAACTCAGTTTGGTGAATGCTAAAGAGGATTCTTCTCCTATGGCATCGCCACTGGGCGAATATCCTTCACTGCCAAAAGTGGAAAGTGTCTGCTTGAGCGAAGAAGCCGAGTCGCTCCCAGGAGACAAGCCAGCAAGATTTTCAGCGAATTTGTTGAAATACTCTTCGCCGCTGATCAAAGTGCCTGAGACTAGCATCCCCGACATTTGAAGAGTGATGTTGAACTTTATTGAGCTTTTATTGACGGAATTCACCAAGCTTTGAAGTAGCCAATCATTTTCTAATACGGGGGACTTTTCTGTGGGTTCCGACTGACTCATTGCATCTCTCCGGTTGGGAAAAGCGCAACCATTCTATCAGCTAAATAGATTCGGTTTCAATCCATTGGCGAGGAATTATTCAGTTGTAAAATTGGTGATCTGGGCTGATAAGTGATTGATTTGAATTTGTTTTTTGTTCGCTGTGGCGACGCTGCCCAAGTTGGCTAAATGATTTTATTGAATAGTCATTGTTTTTTGTTGAGTGTGGAATATCAACCATCAAGGCAGTGCCCCCTGAGCCAGGCCCATCTGAATCGTTGTCGACGACGGTCCACCCCACCTTTTCCCTCCCCCCGGGAGAGGGCGCCAGGGAGTGTTGCCAATCTCCCCGTCACAAGCCATGCTCAAAGGTGGGACCTTGCCCTCCGGGGGGCAATCCCATAGCTAACAACACAAACCCGGGCAAAGGAGGATTACATGGATATTCCCACCCTCACGGGCAAGGTTGACGCCTGGCTGGAGGACTTCAACGATGCCTTGACCCGCCGCGACGTCGAAGCCCTAAAAGACTTGTTTGCCGCCGAGTGCTACTGGCGCGACCTGGTCGCCTTTACCTGGAACATCAAAACCCTGGAGGGGCGCGATGCCATCGGCGACATGGCCAAGGCGACCCTCGACCAGGTCAACCCTCGCAACTGGCGCCTCGAGGGCGAACCCAGCGACGCCAATGGGGTGACCGAGGCCTGGGTCACCTTTGAAACCGACCACGTCCTTGGCAAGGGGCACATCCGCCTCAATGAAGAGGGCTGTTGGACGCTCCTCACCACCGCCCAAGACCTCAAGGGTTACGAGGAAAAACGCGGTCCCCGCCGGGAAACCGGCGTCGCCCACGGCGCCCTCAAAGACCGAGAAACCTACGCCGAACGCCGCACCCGGGAACAGGCCGAGCTGGGCTACAAGACCCAACCCTATGTGGTTATCGTCGGCGGCGGCCAAGGGGGGATCGCCCTGGGGGCCAGGCTCAGACGCCTGAATGTCCCCACCATCATCCTGGAAAAGAACGAGCGGGCCGGGGACAGCTGGCGCAAGCGCTACAAATCCCTCTGCCTCCACGACCCGGTGTGGTACGACCACTTACCCTATCTGCCCTTCCCCGACCACTGGCCGGTGTTTTCCCCCAAGGACAAGCTGGGCGACTGGTTGGAGAGCTACGTCAAGATCATGGAGCTCAACTACTGGACCCAATCCACCTGCCAGTCGGCCAGCTACGACGAAGGGACCGGCGAGTGGACGGTGACTGTGGACCGCAACGGGGAAACCGTGGTCCTCAAGCCCAAGCAGTTGGTCCTGGCCACCGGTATGTCCGGGGTACCCAATATCCCCGACCTTCCCGGCATCGACAGTTTTGAAGGCGACATTTGGCACTCTTCCCGACACCCCGGCGGCGAGGCCTACCGGGGCAAGAAGGCCGTGGTCATCGGCTCCAACAACTCCGCCCATGACATCTGTGCCGATCTGTGGGAAAACGGCGCCGACGTCACCATGGTCCAGCGCAGCTCCACCCACATCGTCCGCTCGGAAACCCTCATGGAGCTGGCCCTAGGGCCCTTGTACTCCGAAGAGGCCCTGGCCAACGGCATCACCACCGACATGGCCGATCTGATCTTCGCCTCCATTCCCTACAAAGTCCTCCCCGCCCTCCACAAGCCCCAGTGCGAAGAGACCAAGCGCCGGGACGCCGAGTTCTACCAGCGCCTGGAGAAGGCCGGCTTTATACTGGATTTTGGCGCCGACGACACCGGTTTATTTCTCAAATACCTCCGCCGGGGGTCGGGCTACTACATCGACGTCGGGGCATCGGAGCTGGTGGCCAATGGCTCCATCAAGCTCAAGACCGGCCCGGTGGCCGGCATCGGCGAGCGCGGGGTGATCATGGAGGACGGCACGGCCTTGCCCGCCGACCTCATCGTCTTCGCCACTGGCTACGGCTCCATGAATGGCTGGGCCGCCCAGCTCATCAGCCAAGAAGTGGCCGACAAGGTCGGCAAGGTGTGGGGCTTGGGTTCCGACACCCCCAAGGATCCGGGGCCCTGGGAGGGGGAGCTGCGCAACATGTGGAAGCCCACCCAACAGCCGGGGTTGTGGTTCCACGGTGGCAACCTCCACCAGTCCCGTCACTATTCCCAGTTTCTGGCACTGCAGCTCAAGGCCCGGGAGGTGGGCATCGATACCTCGGTCTACGGACTACAGCCGGTCTACCACAAGGGTTAAGGGCTCCCTGGGGGGGCGATGCCCCCCGGGGGGTTTGTCCCCGGCGCGAACTCTCGCTAGCATGGAATCGCGCCGGAAGTGGCTTTTCCCCGGTGGCGAGGTGATGGAAATAACCCACAGGGGGATCGCTATGGCCGTAGGCCTTTCGCCGCTCGTGGAGCGCATCGCTGGCAAGGGGGCCAGGGCCTGGGACATTCACGCCCAGGCCCTGGCTGCCAAGGCCAAGGGGGACGATGTGATTTTGCTCAGCATCGGTGACCCGGACTTGGCTACCCCAGCTCCCATCGTCCAGCGGGCCGTGGCCGCCCTCCAGCAGGGGGACACCCACTACACCGCCATCCAGGGTGAACCGGCGCTGCGGGCTGCCATTGCCGAACGCTTTGGGGCCCGCACTGGTTTGGAGGTGGGGGCGGATCGGGTCTGTGTTTTGGCGGGCGCCCAAAACGGTTTATTCTGCGCCTCCCTGCTGTGCCTGCGCCCGGGGGACCAGGTGTTGGTGCTTGACCCCTGTTATGTCACCTATGAAGCGACCATCCGGGTCAGTGGCGCTGAGCCCGTGGTGGTCCCAAGCCCCCCCGAGACGGGGTTTCGCCCCGATCTGGATGCCCTGGCTCGCGCCATCACTCCCAACACCCGGGCCATTTGGCTCAATAACCCCGCCAACCCCACGGGCGTCAACTGGACCCGCGCCGAGCTGGAGGTTGTCGCCCAGGTGGCCGAGGGCCACGACTTGTGGGTCATCAGCGACGAGGTCTATGGCGGTTTGGTCTTCGAGGCCGAGCACATCAGCATCGCCGCCTTGCCGGGGATGGCGGAGCGCACCGTCACGGTGTCGAGCCTGTCCAAATCCCACGCCATGACCGGCTGGCGGCTGGGGTGGATCATCGCCCCCGAAGCGCTTATACACCACACCGGCAATCTGGCGTTGGCGATGTTGTACGGCCTTCCTGGTTTTGTCCAGCAAGCAGCCTGTCAAGCGCTGGCCGATGACGCCGCCATCATCGCCGAGATGCGCCGCATCTACCGCACCCGGCGGGATCACGTATTGGCCCTGTTGGCAAAGGCACCGGGGACGACGGCGCTGGTGCCCGAGGCGGGGATGTTTTTGATGCTGGATGTCCGCGGGGTAAGCCCCACTAGCGAAGCCTTCGCCTGGGGTTTATTGCAGCAACAAGGGGTTTGTGTCTTAGATGGTGCCGCCTTTGGCGATAGCAGTGCGGGACATGTAAGGTTGTCCTATACCCTGGATCTCCCCGAGCTCACCCGAGCCTGCCGCCGCATCGAGGCGTTTTGCAGGGATGGGTCTTTGGGACTAAGTGCTGACGTCAGCTAAAGCGGCGAGCATCAATTCAGCGGTGGCTTGAGATGACGGGGGATTTTGCCCGGTCACCAACCGGCCATCCCGGACGGCTTGGACGGCGAAGTTGTCGCCCCCCTGGAGCTGGGCGCCCAATTCCCGCAGCCGACTCTCCTCGCCACCCGTCTATCTCTGGAATAAGCTGATTGGCCCTCCCTCCAGCGACAGATCGGCAGACCGGCGCGGTTCCTCGAGGAGCCAGTACAGTACGTTATCCTGAAACTCTGGCACCGAAGTCAGGCCGATATGGTCGGCGAATACAAAGATTTCAAAATTACTCAGAGCCTTACTGGGCGGTTATAGTAGGGCAACTGCTCACAGCGCACCGATGCAGGATCCCGCTGCCACTGGGCAATGACGTGGTCGGCGATGTCCCCCAGGGGGGCAAACCAGACGTCGCCGCGCTCTAACACACCTTCGAGCCAGATCTCCACTTGGCGCCAGCGGGCCAGGCGACCGGTGAGAAACGGATGCCAAATGGCCATCCAAAATCCCCCCGCCTCGTAGTGGGCCTCGAATTCCTCCCAAAAGGGGGCTAGGCCCTGGCTAGGGCCGCGGACTGGCATCAAATAGCCAATCTCGCCAAAGTGGGCAAAGGGGGGCCAGTCGTCGGTGCCCCAGTGCACCGGTAACTCCATGAGGTTTCCCGCCGCCATCTCCATAACATAGGGCATATCGTCGGCCATGAGGGAGCTATCGTAGGTGAAGCCGTATTCGATCAACAGGTCGATGACCCCTTGATTGATATTGTAGACCGGCGCTCGATACCCCTTGGGGAAGGTGCCGCAAACCCGGCGATGGGCCTCTAGGGCGCGCTCAAACCAGTAGCGCTGTTCCGCACCGCTGTGGTCGGTGGGGTCTTCGTGGAGGTAGCCGTGGTGGCCGATCTCGTGGCCGTCGGCCAAGATGGCCTCGACGGTCTCGGGATACTGCTCCAGCACCCAGCCGGGGATAAAAAACGACTGCTTGAGACCCAAGCGACGATAGGTCGCCAGGATGCGGGGCACCGCCACCGTCGGCCCGTAGCGGCCCATGGTGACGGGGTAGAGGCGATCAAAACCGTCTTTGGGGCGGGCGATGTGGATCAGGCTGTCCCCATCGACGTCGAAGGTGATGGCACAGGCGCAGCGCGCCCCATGGGGCCATTGAATGGGTCGGCGAATCATCGGTGGGCTCCCGCTGGCCAGATGGTTGAGTGCATGACTATCCCAGTTTCCCGCCGGTTAGAGGGTTGTGTCGTCCGGGGCGCCAGGGTCCGGGGCCGTCCCAGGGGTCTGGCGCTTTTCTTCCCGCAGCCGTTGGCGGCGCGCTCGAAAGGGCTGTTCCCAGTCCCCCGCCATGATGGAACCCAAGGGTGTGATCTCGTCCACCACCTCGGCCAAGCCAAAGGCGTCGATCTGGGCCCGCACCGCGTTGGCGTCTTTGTAGGCCCCGGGTAGTTCTGACGCGTCGGGAATGCCGCAAAAAAACCGCGCGTCGATACCTCGGGTTTGCTCGGCCATGAGCTCCTCGGGGGTGCGATCCCCCTGGCGGCGCACGAACTCCCGGCGGCCGAAATTGCGCCCGGCGCCGTGGGGGCAAAAACCCAAGCCGTGGGGGGCATCGCTGCCGTGGACAACGAGTACCGGCGCCGCCATATTGAGGGGGATCAACATCTTGCCGCTGCTGTCAGGGGCGAAATCCCCCCACGCCGGGGTGGCGCCCTTGGCGTGGTAGTAAAGCCCGTCGCGGAAGAAAACAAAGTTGTGCTCGTTCCAAAACCGCTCTCGCACCTCGCGTCCCAAGTGACTGGCCACGGCGTCGTGGATGGCGAAGTGGCTGGCCTTGGTCCAAGCGCGGATGATTTGCAGCGCCCGCCAGTAGTCTTGACCCTCTCCCTCGTCGGCGGGGATCCAGGCGTTGTGGAGGGGGGTTTCGGGGGAGAGCAGCGCCCGG
>JBHJHK010000023.1:0-9068 GCA_050330975.1 Candidatus Competibacterales bacterium
CGGACCTGGCGGGGGGGGGGTCGGGCGGCTTCGGGGGGGGGCGTCGTCCCCGGGGCGGTGGTCTGGCGATGGCTCTCATAGGCCAGCATCGCCCCCGCCAGATCCTCCAACGCGGCGCCGACGGATTTAAAACAGGTGATCTCCCCGGGCGTCTGGCGCCCCGAACATTGGCCGCGGGTCAACTCGAATAAGTCCCCCTGGATGGCCTCGGGGGTCAACACGCCGCTGGCCAAGGGGATGGCGATATCCCCCGCCTCGACGCTGGCCCCCGGCCGGGTGTCGACAAACACCCGGGCGCGGCGAATCAGCGCGTCGTTGGCCTCGCGCATATGGGGCCTAAAGGCCCCCACCAGGTCCACATGGCAACCCCCTTTGAGCCATTGGCCGTCCAAGATGGGCTCCACCGCCAAGGTGGCCGCGGTGACGATATCCGCCTCCCCCGCGGCGCGGGGCAGGTCGGTCACCGGCGCGGCGGACAAATCCATCTCCCCCTCGAGGCGCTCCGCCAGCGCCGTCGCCTTGGCGAGACTGCGACCCCACACCATCACCTGCTGGATGGGGCGCACTGCGGCGTGGGCGGCCACCAAGTTGGGCGCCAGGCGGCCAGTGCCCAGCACCAGCAGGCGCCGGGCGTCCCCGCGGGCCAAATAGTCGGCGGCCAGGGCCGAGGCGGCGGCGGTGCGGCGCACGGTGAGCTCGCCGCCGTCGATGAGGGCCAACATCGCTCCCGTGCGCCCATGGCTCAAACAGTAGTTGGCGGCCACCGCCGGCAGGCCCCGGGCGTTGTTGCCCGGCATGACGTTCACCAGCTTGACGCCGATGTAGCGCCCCGGCAGCCAGGCGGGCATCAACAACAGGGTGCCGTCGGGCTCGTCGGGGACGGCCATGTCGTGGTGATGGCGCAGTGGCATCTCACAGCCACTGATGAACAGCTGGCGCAGCGCCTCGATGAGTGGCCGCCAGGCCAAGGCGTTGCGGGTGTCGTCGGCGTCGAGGATCAACACAGTCGGCTCCTTTGGAAAAGCCCCTCGGGGGCATTGTGGCCGGCCCTGCTCCCGCCGGCTAAAGTAGTAGTATTGGCCGAATTTTAGTCACCTGAGCCGCCAGCGCTGGCCATGTGGCGCCCCATCTGGGAGAAATCATGACGTCCCCCGAGGTATTGTGTCTATTGGTGGACAACGGCTCCAAGCGGGCCGAGGCCACCTTGGAACTGCGCCAATTGGCGGCGGCATTGGCCGAGCGGGTTCGCCGTCCGGTGCGGCCGGTGAGCCTGCTCCACGCCGACGCCGTGGCCGCTGAGGCCTTGGGGGGCGCCCCCGCCGAGGTGCTGCGTACCGCCATTCCCCACTACTACCACCAGGGCTGGCGACACTTTTTGGTATTGCCATTATTTTTCGGCCCCAGTGGCGCCCTGACCTGGTATTTGCCCGAGAAAACCGCCGAGTTCAAGACCGAATACCCCGACCTCCAGGTCCACCAAGCCCCGCCATTGGTGGATGTGGCAAGCCACGACGACAACGGCTTGCTCGCCATCCTCGCCGACCACATCCTCGCCACCGCCCAGGGCTGTGCTGCCCCGCCGGCGGTGGTGTTGGTGGACCACGGTTCGCCGGTGCCCGAAGTCACGGCGGTGCGGGACTTCCTGGCCCGAGAACTCCACGGGCAGCTGGCCGGGCAGGTGCAAAAGGTGGTGGCCGCCTCCATGGAGCGGCGGGAGGGGGAGCAATACGCCTTTAACGAGCCTTTGTTGGAGGGGGTGTTCGACCTCCACGGCCTCGCGGGGGAGGTGGTGGTGGCCATGCAGTTCCTCCTCCCGGGGCGCCACGCCGGGGTCCTGGGAGACGTCGAGCAGATCGTCGCCGCCGCCCTGGAGGGGCGGGACGACATCGCCATTCACTACACCCCGTTGGTGGGGCGCCACCCGGGGCTCATCGACAGTTTGGCGCGGCGCTGTGCCCAGGGGCTCGAGGCCGTCGAGGCCTTGGATGCCATGGCCTAGAACCGATACCCCAACCCCAAATGGCCGGCGTACTCGCCCCCCTCGCCGGCGCCAAAGCCCAAAAACAGCGGGCCGAAGTTGGTCTCGGTGCCGGCGAAGATGGCGCCGTGGAACAAGCCATCTAGGGGATCCACGGCGCCCCAGTCGGCCCATACATTGCCGTATTCCACACTGGCGCCGACAAAGGCCTCGCGGCTAAACAAAGCGGCCAGGGCAAAGCGCCGGTAGTAGCGCAAGCCCCCCAACAACGCCACGTTGCCGAGGATTTCGTCCTGGGAAAACCCCGATAGTTGCTGGAATCCCCCCAAAAAATGGGGGTTGAGGTCTTCGTCGACCGCCAGTTCGGCGTCGACCCGACCAAAGAGGGCCAGGGTATGGGCGCCAAAGGAGCGGGCGAGGAGGGCGTCGGCCACCACTTCCCCTCGTTCATCACTGCCGGGGTCGGGGTTCACCGCCAGCACCACTGCCAGTTCCTCGCCCTGGCGGGGCAAATCGGGATCGTCCAGAGTGTCGTAGTCGAGGAGGGCCTGAATGCGCAAATTGCGGTGCCAGCGCTCCTCGATATTCAACGCATCCAGCAACTGGTCGTCGCCGATGGTGAGTTCGGCCCGAGCCAGGTTAAAGGCGGGTCCCAACCCCACCCGACCCCAGTTCCCCGGGGCCCACAGTACGCTGACCCCCGCTTCGGCTTCCTGGATGCGAAACTCCGCCAGCTGATCGTTGGGTTGGGGAAACAGGGCGGCGTTGTTCTCGAAGTAGAAGGCCTGGGTGCGAAAAAACCAGGTTTGGGCCGTATCGAGGGGTTGTTCAAAGCGCAATCTCAGACCCGTGGTTTCCCCCAGGGCTCCGTCGGCGTCCACCCGGGCTCCCAGGGGATTGAGTTGGGTGAGGCTGACCCCAAGGCTCAAGGTAAAGTTGCCCTGGCCCTCAAAATCGTCCTGGAGGGCCAACCCCGCCCGCAGTTCCACCGTGCCGGTGCTCAGGGCCTGGGCGGTGACTTCCAGCACCGGCTCGCCGTCGGCGTCGGCAAATACCCGGTAGTTGACGTTGTCGAAGGCCTCCAGGCCGTACACTCGGCGCAGACGCCGGTGCAACACCTCTACGGGCACTTCCCCCGCCGGGGGTAGACCCAGCCGAGCCAGAATCACCGTGTCGGCCAAGGCCGTTTCGTTGACCACCTCGATGCGGGAGTAGCGAATGGTGCTGGGCAGGGGTGTGCCCTCCGGGGTGGCCCCACCCCCTCGGCGCTGGGCCAAGGCCTCGAGGCGGCCTCGGTGGGCCGCGACCTCTTGTTTGCCCTCGACGATGGCCTCTAGGGCCCGGGGGAACCCCAGCACCCCGATATCGGCCACTGCGGGGACCAACAGGATATCGTCCTCGGTCAAAGTGGCGATGTTGGCCTTGGCCTGGCGCTGGATCACCAGGGTGATGGTCTGGAGCAAGGTGCCGGTGGCGGTCTTGAGGGTGGCGGGATCGGGGTCGATGGCGGGGAGATCCACGGCGATGATCACATCGCCACACAAGTCCCGGGCGATGTCGATGGGGAGATTGTTGACAATGCCGCCATCCACCAGGATTTGCCCCTGGCGCTCCACGGGGGGGAACAGGGCGGGGATGGACATACTGGCCCGCAGGGCCAACGCCAGATCCCCGTCGGCCAGGATCACCGGGTCACCGGTGGTCAAGTCCGTGGCCACGGCCCGAAAGGGAATGGGCAAATCGTCAAAGTCCTGGATGGCAGCGGCGGGGGTGGTGAGTTCCCGGAGTACCAGCGACAGCTTCACCCCACTCACCAGGCCGGCGGTGAGTTGGACTTGGCCGTTTTTGTCGAAGCCGATGGGCAGTTGGGCACTGGTGGAGAAGGGGTCGATGCGGCTGTCCCGCCGCACCGGGTGGGTTATGGAGCGGTCGGAGTCGTCGTTGAGGATCGAGGTCCAATCGATGCCGCCGACGATATTTTCCAACTCCGGCCCCGAATAGCCCGTGGCGTAGATGCCGCCGACGATGGCCCCCATACTGGTGCCGACGATGCAGTCGGGGCGCAACCCCAAGGCCTCGAGTTCCCGGATCACCCCCACGTGGGCGATGCCCGCCGCCCCGCCCCCCGCCAGGACCAAGGCGATGCGGGGTCGCTCTTGGGCTTGACCCAAGGGCAAAAGAACGATTCCCAACAACCACACCAGAGCCCATCGAAATCCAACCCATCGCCTGTGTAGGTCACACACCGTTTGATTCTCCCCTTTGCCGTCTCGTCGAGCGAGTCGATGCTGGCCCTCGATTCTGCGCTACCATGGCCCTTTAGACCAACCTCGGGAGACATGCTGCGTGAAGTCCGTACTCGTCACCGGTGGCGCAGGTTACATCGGCAGCCACACGTGCAAGGCCTTGGCCAGAACTGGTTACGTGCCAGTGACCTATGACAATCTGAGCCAAGGCCACCGGTGGGCGGTGGGCTGGGGGCCCTTGGAGGTGGGGGATTTGGCCGACCGGGGGCGGTTAGCCCAAGTCATCGACCAATACCGACCCGTGGCGGCCATGCACTTTGCAGCTCGGCTCAACGTGGGGGAATCGGTCTGCGATCCCGGGGGTTATTATCGCAACAACGTCGCCGGTACCCTCAATTTACTAGAGGCGTTGCGGGATGCCGGCGTCGACCAGCTGGTGTTTTCCAGCACCTGTGCAACCTATGGCCGCCCCGAGTGGATGCCCCTGACCGAGGACCACCCCGAGCGCCCCATCAACCCCTATGGCATGAGCAAGCTCATGGTGGAGCACATGCTGGCGGACTTCGCCACGGCCCACGGCTTGCGGGCCATGATGCTGCGCTATTTCAACGCCGCCGGCGCCGACCCCGAGGGGGAAATCGGCGAGGCCCACGACCCCGAGCCCCACTTGATCCCCCTGGTGTTGGCGGTGGCCGGCGGCCAGCGGGAAGCCATCACCGTGTTCGGCGACGACTACGACACCTTAGACGGCACCTGCGTCCGGGACTACATCCACGTCGCCGACCTGGCCGAGGCCCACGTATTGGCCCTCCAGGCCCTGGAGGGGGGGGGTGGGAGCGCCGCCTTCAACCTGGGCAATGGCCACGGGTTTTCCGTGCAACAGGTCATCGAGACCGCCCGCAAGGTCACGGGCCGGGAGATCGCTGTGATCCGTGGCCCCCGGCGGGCCGGCGACCCCGACCGGTTGGTGGGGGATGCCAGCCTCGCCCGGGCCGAGCTCGGTTGGCAGCCTTTTTACGTCGACTTGGAGGCCATCGTCGCCACGGCGTGGGATTGGCACCGGCGCCACTTTATGGGATCTTGAACGCTTTTGGATGGCCCGCCAATGATTAGCTATCGCTGTTGGGACTTCGGCGACCTGATTGTCAAATCCCGCTTTGCCAAAGCCCTGGAAGTGGGAGGGATTAGATATCCCATCTGTCGAAATTTGAATTTTGCCGCCCGCGTCGAGGCGGAAAAGCTGTTTGACCGCATCGCCCTGGAGTCCGGCTGGTGGGCCCAGCGCCTGGACATCAACGACATGTTGCTAGACGCCGAGGGGTTGTTTGTCTCGGCCCACGGGGTGCGGACCAACCACTACAGCTCCTATCACTTCACCATCTGGGCCGACAGTCCCCAGCGGGCCGAGGCCACCAAGGCGGCCATCTTGGCGTGCGTCGGCAAAGATCGCATCTGCGAACCCATGTTCTCCATCGATTGGCACTTTTTGACCTCCAACCGCGAGTTGGAGAGCGCCGAAATCGAAGAGCTGGCGGACGATGTGCTCCTCGACGAGGCCTATCCCATGCTCAAAGGGGGCGTGGCCGCTTTCATCGGCCGTTACATCGAGGCCAAAGAGACGGTGCTGGTGCTCCAGGGGCCCCCGGGGACCGGCAAGACGCGGCTGATCCGGGCCATCCTGGGCGAGCTGTCCCGCCGCAAAGCCGGCAGTGCCCGGGCGTTGTACACCAGCGATCTCAAGGCCCTGGAGAGCGATGAAATCTTCGTCAAGTTCATCACCGGCTGGGACGATGTGTTCGTGGTGGAGGACGCCGATCATCTGCTAAAGCCCCGGGCCGACGGCAACGAGCACCTCCATCGGTTTTTGACCATCGCCGACGGGGTGGTCCGGGCCCAGGGCAGAAAGATCATCTTTTCCACCAATTTGCCCAACGTGGGGGATTTGGACGAAGCCCTCATCCGCCCCGGGCGCTGTTTTGCAAGGCTTGGGGTGCGAAACCTGAGCCGCGAGGAGACCCAGGGTTTGCTGGGTCGGTTGTGTGCGGGGAGGGCGATGGCCGCCGATGGGGCCATGGCCATGCTATTCCAGGGCAGCAAGAGCAAATACTCCCTGGCGGAGATCTACAAGGCCGTCGACGAGGCGAAGGCGGGGGGCTAGCGGGGGCATTCCCCCTGGCTCAACCCCATGGCCGCGGCGCGGCGGCGGATTTTGCGGCTGGACGAGCCCATGAACGACGCGTTGCTGAGTTTCATCCACGACCTCGAGCCCCGGGGTCTCCCCGAGGTCGTGGTTCACGGCGCCCGGCGCTGTCTGTTGGATCTGTTGGGGGTTGCCGTGGCGGGTCATGCCACGGACTTAGCGGCAATCGCCCGCGACCACGCCACCGCCCACTTTGGCGGCGGTGGGGCGCGGTTGTTTTTGGACCCGCGCCGGGTGAGTCCCGTGGGGGCGGCCTTTGCCAACGCCGCCACCCTGGACGCCTTTGACGCCCACGACGGCCACAAGCTCACCAAGGGCCACGTGGGGGCGGCCGTGTTGCCGGCGCTGCTGGCGGTGGGGGATCACCTGGGGGCGTTAGAGGGGGGCGACAGCGACGACGGTGACCTGCTGACGGCTTTGGTGGTGGGCTACGAGGTGGGCACCCGGGCCGGGATGGCCCAACACCGCACCCGCGCCGCCTACCACGCCTCGGGGTCGTGGAACGCCGTGGCCTGTGCCGCCGTGGGGGCTCGGCTGTTGGGGTTGTCGGCGGCGGCCAGCCGTGAGGCCCTGGGGATCGCCGAGTACCACGCCCCCGGGGGGCTGATGATGCGCTGTATCGACCACCCCACCATGGTCAAGGACAGCACGGCCTGGGGGGCCACCGCTGGGACCTCGGCGGCTTTGTTGGCGGCGGCGGGGTTCACCGGCGCCCCGGCGGCCGCGGTTGTGGACGCCGCCGTCGCCGATTTATGGTGCGACCTGGGCCAGCGCTGGCGGCTTCTGGAGCAATACTTCAAGCCCTATCCCGTGTGCCGCTGGGCCCAACCAGCGGTCCAGGCCGCCGCTGGGCTGCGCCAGCGCTGGGCCATGGATCCTGTGGCCATCGCTGGCGTGGAGATCCACACCTTCCACGAGGCCACCCGCCTGGGGGTGCGGCGGCCCACCACCACCGAACAGGCCCAGTACAGCACTCCCTTTCCCGTGGCCTGCATTTTGGCAAAGGGCGAGCTCGGGGCTTTTGAAATCACCCAAGGTCTCGACGACCCCGCAGTGTTGGCGGTGAGCGACCGCATTCGCCTTGTGGAGGACCCGGAGTACAACCGCCGCTTTCCCGCCGAGCGCTGGGCGCGGGTCACCGTGTCCACCACCGATGGCCGCACCCTGACCTCGGCCCCCACCACTCCCAAAGGCGACCCCGAGGACCCCCTGACGGACGCCGAGTTAGTGGCCAAATTCCAGGCTTTGGCTGGGCCCGTCATCGGCGTTGAAGGGTGTGATGCCCTGGCCCGGGGGACCCTCGGGGCGGCCCCGGCGTGGGGCTATCATCGGGTCTTGGGGTCGCTCTTGGGGGTCGCGCCGGGTCGATCTCCTCGGTCGGGAATCGCCGAGTGAAAGTGGGCCACTAGGTCTACGACAGAGCCGAAAGAATCCGATGGATTCGAGCCCTCGATTTGCAACCCTCCGCTCCTCAGCCCGACTCCATGGACCGCCTTGTGGTCACGGGCCAGCCTTTGCCCGATTTCACAATGACCACCTCCAATCGTTCCCCCCCACGGGGTGGGCGCTGTGCTTGTCAGCTGATCTTCAGCGAACATCCCAGTTGTGTCCGTTGGTACATGCAACCGCTAGGTCAGCCCCCAAGGCCTTGGTGTTGTGGCGTCCCGCGAGTGTGCCCTACTTGGGTGCGCCCCATTCCCCCAGGGCCTTCCTTCCCTCCGGTTGCGGGTACAATTTATACGCGCCACCATTGCATCTTACCCCCTGGGGTCTACAATCAGAGTGACCCGCACCAAAGTGGGTTGTCGTGCCCCATAAAAGATCATACGGCTCTTGTTAGCCACCAAAGGAGGAAGTGCCATGCAACGGTCCATGACCCTGTGCGTGGCCATGGCAGTGGCCGGTGTCCTGATGGGCACCGGCCTCGGTCATGCCGGTAACAATCCCGTCGATGAGCAATGGTGACCCAGCGAATTTGGACCCGATGATGACTGGGTGGGCGCCACCCACTACATCGAGGCCCAATCCCGCATCCAGGCCGTCCAACTGGTGAAGCAGGGCAAAGTCGCCACCTTGGGGATGCCTTACCACGGCCGCTCCCCCGTGGGGCAAGTGTTCTTGGCCATCCGGGAAAACCCCCTCCGCTGTCGCTTCTTGGGCTATTCGGTGCGGGGCTATGCCCTCACCGCCTTCACCGTCTCTGTGGCGGTGGCGGGAGCCGGCCGGCGATTTTTGAAAGGTCCAAAGGCCCCCGGTGCCATGGCGGCCCGCACCACCCCCACCTTGGGGCCGGTGCCGGCGTTTCTCCACCACCCCCCTGGGGCTTCCCACCGGGATGACAATGCCCCCCCCTTGGAGGCCCGGGGGTTGGCCAAACGCCTGGGGTATGTCCAGGCGGTGGATGGGGTAGATCTCACCCTGGCCTTTGGGGAACTCAAGGCCATCATCGGCCCCAACGGCGCCGGCTAAGCCAGCCTGTTCAAGCTGGTGTCGGGGTTGTTCCCCCCCGATGTCGGCGAGATCCGCCGGGGGCGGTTGGGGGGGGGCGCGGAGCTGGCCGTGGGGGGGGGGGGCCTGGGCCGCGGCCGAGCGCCAGCGGCGGTTCCGCCGCTATACACCGCGGGGGGACGGGCGGCGCGTGCTG
>JBHJHK010000024.1:0-6956 GCA_050330975.1 Candidatus Competibacterales bacterium
CGTGGCGCCCTTTTGCCGCAAGTTCCCCCACCCCGGGGTCCAGGCCCTAACACGCCAGGGACGGTTACCGGCCGACGACCCTGCCCTCCCCCGGCTGCACTTGTGTTTCATTGCCCCGACGATGGCGTTCCCGGCGCTGGGCTTTGTCGGGCGCAGTTCCCCCTGGCCCATGGGCATTCCCCGCCTCAAGCAACACCCCCAAGCTCCCTCTCGCTCGGCCCTCAAACTCGAGGAGGCGCTGTTGACCTTTTTGACCTTTGATGAGCGGCGTCGGCGGCTGTTGCCAGGGCAGCGAGCGGTGGACTTGGGGGCGGCGCCGGGGGGTTGGACCTGGCAGTTGGTGCGTCGCCATCTGTTTGTCACCGCGGTGGACAACGGCGCGTTGGACCCACGGCTCATGGACTCGGGACTAGTGGAACACCTGCGCTGTGACGGCTTTCGCTATCGCCCGCCCCGTCCGGTGGATTGGATGGTATGCGACATGGTGGAAAAGCCCCTCCAGGTGGCGACCCTGGCGGCCCACTGGTTGGCCAAAGGCGATTGTCGCGAGACGATTTTCAACCTCAAATTGCCGATGAAAAGGCGCTATGCCACGCTGGTGGCTTGCCGGGCCAAAATCCCCCAGGTGCTGGGGCATACCCCCCACACCTTGCGCATTAAACAGCTCTACCACGACCGGGAGGAAGTCACGGCCCACCTGGCGAATCCGAGCGCGATCGCTTGACCTCTACCCCGTTGCGCCGGGAACGGCGGGGTCTCGGGACCGCCTCGAGGTGCTCTAGGCGGCGCAGGAAGTGCAACACGGCAGTCATGGCCCGGTTCCAGTTGTCCACTTCACTGTGGGGGGCGCTTTTGGGGGGTCTGTAACCGTGGTCGCCGGCGGGTAGCCAATGGAGGTCGATGGCCTTGGACAAAGGGTATTGGGCCACTTCGTCCCGGGTTCCCAGGGGATCCCGCTCCCCCTGGCAGATGAGGGTGGGGGTGACCAGGGTCTGGAGGTGGTCGGTGCGCAGCTGCCTCGGCTTGCCCGCCGGGTGGAAGGGGTAGCCGAGGCACAACAATCCGGCCACTGCCAACTCGTCGGCCACCAGGCTCGCCATGCGACCCCCCATCGACTTGCCGCCGATGACCAAGCGCCGCCGCCCCTGGGGATCGGGAGCTAGGGCTGCCACCGTGTCCCGCCAGCAGGCCAACAACACCGCCTCTCGATCCGGAGGGCGGCGCCCGGCGGTGGAGGCCCGGTTTTGGATCATATAGGGAAACTCAAAGCGCACACAGCGCACCCCCCCCACCTCGTCACCCCGGGCCACCAACCCCCCGGCGAAGGCCTCCATAAAGGCCGAGCGCATGCCCTGGCCAGCGCCGTGGGCCAGGACTACAGTCCAGGCGGCGGCGCTGGGCCCGTCGTGGATGAACTCGGCCAAGGCAGGTCCCACCCTCAAGGCGCCTTGAAATTGTGATGGAAATGGGCGATGGCTTCGATGCCCCGATAGAAGTTCTCCAAACCAAAGTGCTCGTTGGGGGAATGGAGGGCATCTTCGGGCAGCCCTAGACCCAGCAACACGGTGTCTACTCCCAGGGCTTGTTTAAAGAGTGCCACGATGGGATTAGATCCCCCGCTCCTCAAGGGGTGGGGGGTCTTGCCAAAGGCGACTTCAAAGGCGCGACTTGCGGCGCGGTAGGCCTTGGAATCGGTGGCGGTCACCGCCGCCTCGCCGCCGTGGAGGTTTTTGACCGCCACTCGGACCCCTGGAGGCGCCAGGGTGGGGAAGAACTCCGCGAACAACTGGGTGATTTTGGCGCTGTTTTGCCGGGGCACCAGGCGCATGGAGATCTTGGCGCAGGCCTTACTTGCAATCACCGTCTTGGCCCCCTCGCCGGTGTAGCCCCCCCAGATGCCATTGACGTCCAGGGTGGGGCGGATGGAGGTTCGCTCGCGGGTGGTGAACCCCGCTTCACCATAGACCGCCCCGAGGTCCAAGCTTTTCTGGTAGGCGGCGACGTCAAAGGGGATGGCAGCCATGGCCTGGCCCTCGGCCTCGGTGGGCAGGGCGACGTCGTCGTAAAACCCCGGCACGGTGACCCGGCCGTCGCCGTCGTGGAGGCAGGCGATCATTTGACACAGGGCGTTGATGGGGTTTTGCACCGCTCCGCCGTACATCCCCGAGTGGAGGTCGCGGTTGGGACCTGTGACCTCCACCTCCACATAGCTCAAGCCCCGCAGCCCCGTGGTGATGCAGGGATGTTCGAGGCTGCCCATATCGGTATCGGAGATCAGTACCACGTCGGCGGCCAAGTCCCCTTGGCGCTGGGCGACAAAGGCCGGCAAGCTCTGGGAGCCCACCTCTTCTTCGCCCTCGATGAGAAACGTCACATTGCAAGGCGCGCCACGGGTGGCCTGCAACAGCTCAAAGGCCTTGAGATGGGCGAACATCTGGCCCTTGTCGTCACTGGCTCCCCGGGCGTAGACGGCGCCGTCTTTGACCGTGGGCTCAAAGGGGGGGGAATCCCACAGCTCCACGGGGTCTGGCGGTTGGACGTCGTAGTGGCCGTAGACCAAGATGGTGGGGGCTTGGTCGTCGACTTTGTGGTGGCCGAGGACGATGGGATGGCCCTCGGTCTTGCAAATCTCCACGGCCTGGACACCGATTGTCTCCAGTTGCCCGGCCACCCACTCGGCGGCGTGGCCCACATCGGCCTGGTACACGGAGTCGGCGCTGACCGAGGGAATGCGCAGCAAGTCGAACAGTTCGGCCCGGAAACGGTCTTTATGGGTCTCGATATAGGGGCGGATGAAATCCATGACAATGGCCTTTGTTGATGCAAATGGATGTGGCGCTTGATGGGTTTTGACCCGTGTTGAACTATGCCCTGCCCTTGGGGGCGGCGGTGCTCTATGCCCTGGCGGCCCTGGTGGGCAAGACGGCCTTCAGCCGGGGGGCGACGGTGTGGCAGGTGGCCGCGTTGGTCAACACCACCTTGGCCGCGCTGGTGATGCCCTTGGCATTCCTGGGCCAGGGACCTTGGACCGCCGCCATGGTGGGCCCGGCCCTGTTGTGCGCCGGCCTGGTGCTCGCGGGCAACATCACCAATTTTTTGGCCCTCCACCGGGGGGATGTGTCCATCGTCACCCCGGTGATGGGCACCAAGGTGGTCATCGTCGCCCTCCTGGGTTGGTCGTTGTTTGGCCAGGCGGTCACACCGATGCTTTGGGCCGCGGCGGCGTTGTGCGCCATGGGCATTGCCCTCCTCCAGGGCAGCACCCCCAAGGGGGGCAGCCCGTGGGCCGCCGTGGGGTTTGGTTTGGCCAGTGCCACGGCCTTCGCCGGGGTAGACGCCTCGGTGGCTCATTTCACCCAGCACTTTGACCCCTACCGTTTCTTGCGCTTGTTGGCGCTGTTTTTGATGGGGCTTTCCCTCCTGACCTGGGTACTCCTCGACAGGGACAAGCCCTGGCCGCGGAGTTGGCGAGCCTATGGTGCCGCTGGGCTCATGGCCTTCCAGGCGCTTTTGATGACCATCGCCGTGGGTTTTGGCGGCAACCCGGTGGTGGTCAACATCGTCTACGGCACCCGGGGCCTGTGGGCCATCGTTCTCGTGCTGGTGTTGGGAAAAATTCTAGACTACCGGGAAGCGGGGCGACGGGGGATCACCGTCGCCGTGCGGCTCTTGGGGGCCTTGTGTCTGTTCGGGGCGGTGGTGCTATCCCTCAAAGGCTGACCCCCGGCGCGGGTTGGGCCTCAAACTTCGGCGTTGGCCGCAGCTGGGGCCTTGGCACCGTAGGTCTTGACCACATAGTCCTCGACGATGGCCTTGAAGTCGGCGGCGATGGTATCGCCCTTGAGGGTCACGGTCTTCTCGCCGTCGACGTAGACCGGGGCCACGGGATACTCCCCAGTGCCGGGGAGGCTGATGCCGATGTGGGCCCGTTTGCTCTCCCCGGGGCCGTTGACCACGCAACCCATGACGGCCACGATCATCTCCTCCACCCCGGGGTAGTCCTGGTGCCAAACGGGCATCTTGGCCTGGAGATAGCCTTCGATGTCTTGGGCCAAGCGCTGGAAGTAGTCGCTGGTGGTGCGCCCACATCCCGGACAGGCCACCACGGTGGGCTTAAACGAGCGGATGCCCATGGACTGGAGGATCTCCTGGGCCACCTGGACTTCTTGGGTGCGGCTGCCCCCGGGCTCGGGGGTGAGGGAAATGCGAATGGTGTCGCCGATGCCCTCCTGGAGCAACACACTGAGGGCCGCCGTGGAGGCGACGATACCCTTGATCCCCATCCCCGCCTCGGTGAGGCCCAGGTGGAGGGGGTAGTCGCAGCGCTTGGCCAAATCCCGATAGATGGCGATGAGATCCTGGACGTCGGAGACCTTGACGGAGATGATGATTTGGTCGTGGCCAAGACCCAGGGCTTCGGCTTTCTCGGCGCTGTCCAACGCCGAGACGATCAAGGCTTCCCGGGTCACCTCCCGGGCGTCCTTGGGCTCGGCGAGCCTGGCATTGGCGTCCATCATATTCACCACTAACTCGGCATCGAGGCTGCCCCAGTTGACGCCGATGCGCACCGGCTTGTGGTATTCCCGGGCCAGGTCGATAATGGTGGCAAATTGGGGATCGCGGCGAGGGCCGCGGCCGACGTTTCCGGGGTTGATGCGGTATTTGTCCAAATCTTTGGCGCAGCCGGGGTGGGCGGTCAACAGTTTGTGGCCGTTGAAGTGAAAATCCCCCACCAAGGGCACCACGAGCCCGTCGTCTTGCAGCCTTTGGCGAATCTCGGGGACGGTTTTGGCGGCGGCCTCGCTATTGACGGTGATCCGCACCACCTCGGAGCCGGCGCGGGCCAGTTCGGCCACTTGGCGGGCGGTGGCCGCGGCATCGGCGGTGTCGGTGTTGGTCATGGACTGGACCACCACAGGGGCCCCGCCGCCCACTTGGATCGAACCGACCATGACGCCAACGCTCTGGCGGCGGGGGGGGAAAAGGTGTTGAGACATGGCAAACTCCGCCTCGACGCGCTGTCTTTGAGACAGGATGACTTGAGAAGGGGTGCTGGTGAGAGGGCGTTGAAGGCGACCTTCCGTGGGCCATTGTAGCGCGAGTGGGGGGGACGCGTCGTGATCACCTGTGCCACCGTTGGCATGGACGCCCTGTCAGGCTTGTTGGCGCCCTATGGCCTTGAGGTCCACACCGTGGAGCCCGGGGCCCCCATCCCCGGCAGCTACTGGGGGGACAGGGAAGCGGGGTTGGTGGCGAGCGGTTTGTGGGTGCGACCCGACACGCCCCTCCATTCCGCCCTCCACGAAGCGTGCCACTTCATTTGTATGGACGAGGCCAGGCGCCACGGCCTTCACACCGATGCCGGCGGTGACGACTCGGAGGAGTGCGCCGTTTGCTACCTGCAAATTCTGTTGGCCGATGGCCTCGAAGGGGTCGGCCGCCAACGGTTGATGGCCGACATGGACGAGTGGGGCTACAGTTTTCGCCTGGGAAGTACCGCCCGCTGGTTAGCCGAGGACGCCCTTGACGCCCGCCGCTGGCTTATCCACTTTGGCCTCATCGACCCCGCGGGGAACCCAACGGGCCGCCGCCGCTAGGGTGATTGCGGGCGCCTTCGGCACTTCTCCCCTCCAAGACCACCCGCGCCCGGTCGGCGTATTTCGCCAGCCAACCCGGACGCAAACTCAAGGCCCCAAGGGGCATCATAACGACACAACGGAGAGCACCTCATGAGCAGCGATACTATTCCCGTCGACCAAGGGAGCCTCGTCACCCCCCGGGTGCGGCGGGTGACGGCCGATGATCCGTGGGTGTGGCTGACCAAGGGCTGGCGCGACACCCGAGAAACCCTCGGTCCGAGCCTGGCCTATGGCGCCATTTTTGTGGTGATGGGCTACGCGTTACTCCAGTACATCCAGTTCGAGTTCCGCTTTATGCTGGTGTTGACCGCCGGCTTTTTCCTGGTGGGGCCCTTTTTGGCCACGGGCCTCTACGACCTGTCCAAGCGCCTCGAGGAGGGCGACGAACCCACCCTGGGCAAGGCGTTGTTCGCCTGGCGGGGCAACATCAAGGGCATCATGCTGTTTGGCCTGTTGGTGGGGATTATCATGGTGGTCTGGGTGCGGCTAGCGGCGTTGGTCTACGCCTTACTCGTGGCCAGCAGCGACAGTTTTGTGGTCAGCGATTCGGTGGATCAGCTGTTCTTCAGCGGTGCGGGGCTGACCTTTCTCATCGCCTTTACCCTGGTGGGCGGGGTGTTGGCGGCGTTGGTGTTCGCCATCGGGGCGGTGTCCATCCCCATGATGGTGGATGACAAAAACAGCGACATTTTCACTGCCGTGGTCACCAGTTTCACGGCGGTGCGCCACAACCTGGGGCCAATGACCCTGTGGGCGGCCCTGATCGTGGTATTCATCGGTGCTGGGTTGTTGACCTTTTACTTGGGTCTCGCCATCACCTTACCCATCGTTGGCCACGGCACCTGGCACGCCTACCGGGCTTTGGTGGAGCGGTCGGATCTTCCCCTGCCCGCCGACGCCAGCGTCAGTCCCCCAGCCGATCAGTAAGGCCCTGTGACGAGTGGCTGACGCTGGCGCCGTCACAGAGATATCCACTGGCCGCGAAACCGGGGAGGGCCTCCGGGTTGGGCGGGCATGGGGTCGGCGCTCTCGTCGGCCATGGACTCCATGGTGACGAATAACTCTCCCTTGGTGACCATGGGCCGCAAATCGGGCTTTACCTCCAACAGCGCAGAGCCCCCCCGATCGGGCAGTTGTCCCAGGGGGTAATCTTGGCCGGTTTCGGGCATCCTCAGCCACAGCACGCACCCTTGAGATGGAGCCAAATCCATGGGCTTGTCGTTCTTGACCATCAACCGTTCCATGTCGCCCACGGTGGATACGACCCAGGTGGTGTGATCCGGGTTGTCGCGGATGGCGGCCATCATGGGGGTGGGG
>JBHJHK010000025.1:0-44647 GCA_050330975.1 Candidatus Competibacterales bacterium
TCCTCCCCCTCCCCCTAGGCAGAGATACTATACTCCCACCAGCAGTTATTGAAGTGGAGGGAGGCTCAGCACCTGGGGGGCAGTCGATAAACCGCCGCTGGGATAACAAAATGAGTCATGCATATTGAAATTGATCATTCAGATTCCCGGTTACAACGAAGCGGAGACCTTGCCCTGCACCTTGGCGGACTTACCGCGCCGGATCGACGGTTTTGACCAGGTGCAGTGGCTCGTCATCGACGATGGCAGCGACGATGGCAGCGACGATGGCACGGCGCAAATCGCCGTGGACTGTGGGGTGGATCACGTCGTCCGCCACACCCGCAACCGCGGCCTGGCCCGGGCTTTTGCCACCGGTCTCGACGCTTGTTTATCCCTCGGGGCCGATGTCATCGTCAATACCGACGCCGACAACCAATACCGGGCCGCCGATATCCCCGCCCTGGTGGCCCCCATCCCCGCCGGTCGGGCGGATATCGTCTTAGGCGCCCGGCCCATCGCCACCATCGCCCATTTTTCCACCGTCAATCGTCTTAGGCGCCCGGCCCATCGCCACCATCGCCCATTTTTCCACCGTCAAAGGGGGCCGGCCAAGGCCCGGAGCTGGGGCCGGCGCGCCTGAGGGCCACCGCGGTCGAGGGCCTTCTCACCCCCGGACCAACCCCCAGCGGTCCAGAAGCTCCAAGCGGTGGAGGGCTAGCCACTGGAGGGCGATGACCGCCGGCGCCACGCAGATCTCGCCTCGGTCCAGCCAGGCCATGGCCTCTCGGCGGTCGACGGCCAACACCCGGATGTCTTCGTTCTCCCCCGCCACCCCCCCCAGGGCCACGCCAGACGCGGCATCCACCCGGGCGCAGAATAGACTCACCCGCTCGGAACTCCCGCCGGGGCTGACGTAGTACTGGCCGATGGGGGCGAGATCAAACAACGCCAAGCCCGCCTCCTCGAGAGATTCCCGGTGGGCCACCTCGATGTCGGACTCCCCGGGTTCGACGATGCCGGCCACCACTTCCCAAAGCCAGGGCCGCGCCGCGCCCGAGGCCAAGGCGCCGACGCGAAATTGTTCCACCAACACCACGCGATCCGCCACGGGGTCAAAGGGCAGCACCGCCACGGCGCGCCCCCGCTCAAAGCACTCCCGCCACAAAGGCTCGCTGTAGCCACCGCCGTAGAGTTCGAAACGCAGACGGTAGCGGTCGATGGCAAAGTACCCCCGGTGGGCCCCGTGGCGCTCCAACACCTCGACTCGGTAGTTCACGACCCGCCGTCCCGGGACTTGCCCGCCGCTTCCTCGGCCTTGGCCCGACGCCAGAGGGCCTCTAGGTCGTCGAGGCTCAAGGCGTCTAAAGAGGTCTCCGCCCCTTGGGCGAGGGCCTCCATGCGCCGAAAGCGCCCTTCGAACTTCACATTGGCCCTGGCCAAGGCCATCTCGGGGTCGAGGCGGCAGTGGCGGGCAAAATTGACACAGGCAAACAATAAATCCCCCAATTCTTCGGCCACAGCCTCTGGGGTTTCGCCCTCAAAAGCCTCCTCGAGCTCGTCGAGTTCTTCGCGGAGTTTGGCCAATACCGGGGCGGCGGCGGGCCAGTCAAAGCCCCCCCGGGCCGCCCGGCGCTGGAGCTTGAGGGCTTTGCCCAGGGCCGGTAAGGCCTTGGGCAGATCGTCCATGAGGCTCGAAGGCGCGTTGGCCTTCTCCCGTTGTTTGATGGCCTCCCAAGAGCGATTGAGGGCCTCAAAGCCCTCGAAGGCGGCGTCGCCAAACACGTGGGGATGGCGCCGGATGAGCTTGGCCACCACGGCGGCGGCGACGGCCTCAAAGTCAAAGTCGCCGCGCTCCTCGGCCAAGCGGGCGTGGAAGACCACTTGGAATAACAAATCTCCCAACTCGTCCTTGAGTTCGGTCACGTCCCCCCGGGCAACGGCATCGGCGACCTCAAAGGCCTCCTCGATGGTGTAGGGGGCGATGGTGGCAAAGGTCTGGGCGCGATCCCAAGGACAACCCGTGTCCGGATCCCGCAGCCGCGCCATGAGGGCCAACAGGCCTCGAGTGTTTTCCATGAGTTTACCGTTTGTGTCCCAATCAACGGCAGTATATTGTACCGCTAACGCCGTGCAGCCCCTGGGACCAACCCTTGAGCCACTTTGCACCGTGTTCGGCAACCCCAGTTCCCAGGCCCCTCGACCCGGCTGTAACGACCGATTGACCGGTGAACGCCCTTCGACGAGTAAGGCATGACGACGCAAACCTACACCATAGCCCCCCTAGGCCTCTCTGAGACCGAACACCGGGTGTTGAAAAACATCTTTAAACTCTCACTCTACCGCTCCCGCAGCTACGTCCTCTGGGAAGGGGAATTCAACGCCGCGCGCACCGATGCCGTCATCGTCGAGGAAGCCGATTCCAAGAGCGTAGCGCTGTGGCGCACGGCCACCAGCAACAAGAGCCGCAACGGCAAACTGCCGGGGGTGGTCGTGGTGCGCCAGCCCACCGACGCCTTCCCCTACACCGTGCGCCGCCCCTTCGTCGCCACCCGGGTCTTGAGCGCCCTAGACCGCTTGATCATCGAAGAGTTTGGCATCCAGCGGGATATCGACGACAAGCAGCCCATCGACGAAGCCGACGTGGAGGTGTTGGCCAGCGCCAGCCCCCCTCCCCCCGTGCGCCGTCTGGCCCTGGTGGTGGACGACAGTCGCCCCATCAGAAAACAACTGGAACTGGAATTACAGGTGTTCTGCATCGGCGTCGATTTCGCCGAGACCGGCGAGGAGGCCATCGATTTGGTGGATCGCCGCCGCTACGACCTCATCTTTTTAGACGTGGTCTTGCCCGGCGTCGATGGTTACCAAGTGTGTCGCACCATCAAGCGCCGCAAGCTCACCCGAGAAACTCCGGTGATCATGCTCACCAGCAAATCCTCCCCCTTCGACCGCATCCGGGGCTCTTTTGCTGGCTGCGATACCTACCTCACCAAACCCCTGTCCCAGAGCGCCTTTCGCAAGATCGTCGAAAAGTACCTGGAGTGACCCCGCATCTCCACTTGGGACAGTTCCAACCGCCCTCTAGCCGCCCTCTAGCCCGCCAAAAGGGGCGCGCGATGGCCCCCAGGGGTCTGTTCAAAGCCAAAACGCCATCCGTTTTGAGGTGTCCAACGGACTTAATGTAAAAGTAAAAGAGGAAATGCCATGTCGATCAACAAAATTTTGGTCGTCGACGACTCCGCCGCCGAACTCAATTTTCTCAAGACCATCGTCAGCGAGGCGGGTTTCGCCGTCGTCGCCGCCCAGAGCGGCCAAGAGGCCCTCGACATAGCCCGTCAAGAACACCCCGATCTGATCTTTCTAGACATCATCATGCCGGATATGGACGGCTTTGCCACTTGCCGCGAGCTCCACAACGATCCCACCACCAAGGATATTCCGGTGGTGTTTGTCACCAGTAAAAACCAAAAGGCCGACCGCCTGTGGGCCCAGATGACCGGCGCCAAAGCCTTCATCACCAAGCCCTACACCGCCGATGTCATCATCGATCAAATCAAGGCTCTCCAGTGACCTGACGGTTCTCCCCAAGCTGGGAGAGGCCTTGCCATCGCGCTCAGCCCACGAGTATCGAGCCATCGTCATCCAGAGATCGCCATGAGCACACCGCCCCATTCACCTGCCCTCGATTCCCCACAGCCCCCGCCACTGCCGGACGATCTGCCCCCCTACGAGCCCATGCGAACTCTTCGCTACGGCTTTCGCATCGGCACCCTGGGCTTGCTGGTGGCACCCCACACCCCCAGTGAAGTGGTGGAACCCGAGGCCCTCTATCCGTTGCCCAACACCCCACCTTGGCTGTTGGGATTGCTCAATTTGCGGGGGACCATCGTCCCGGTCTTTCACCTGCAAAGCGCCATCGGTCTAGAGGCGACCCCAACCCTGAGTGGCAAAACTCGGGTGTTGGTCCTAGACCGAGACGAACGGGCGGCGGGTTTGGTCGTCGACGGCTTTCCCAGGTCTTTAACCCTGGACAATCCCTCTCTCGCGGGGGGTCAGGCCAAGGGACTGGAGGCTTTTGTCGGTCAAGCCTATGACGAAGTGGGCACAATTTGGCTAGAATTCGATCATAGGGCCTTTTTCAACGCCCTCAGGGGGCGCTTCACCCCCTGATGCCTCAGTCGGCGACGGCCCTACACTGAAACAGCAACGGAATCACCATCAGAGCATGGACTAGGAGATAGCGCTCATGTTGCCAGACCGACTACCGCTGCGCTGGGCAGCTTGGCTTTTGGGTATCAGCCTTGGGGCAGTCGCCACCGCCCAGACAGAGACCCCCGAGGACGCCACGGACCCCGAAACCCTAGAACGCCAGTTGGAAGCCAAGTTTCGCGTGGCGGAGCATTTGACCTTTTATCCCACCGTGGTCGAGGCCGTGAAGGCCCAAAACGCCCAAAATCTCACCCTGGAAACCATCCGCGAGCGGGACGAGGCTTGGATCAATTCGCCGGGTCCCACCCCCTTTAAGCGCTCGATGCAATTCAGCGACGCCGGTCGTTTGCTGCGGCGCTTTGTCCAGGGCAACAATGCCTACAGCGAAGCCTACCTCACCGATGCCCAAGGGGCCGTCGTGGGGGTTTACCCCCTCACCAGCGACTACTGGCAGGGGGACGAAGGGAAGTGGATCAGCGCCTTCAACGAGGGCCGTGGGGCGCGCTATTTCAGCCAACCCAACTTCGACGACAGCACCGGCGTGGTCACCGTCGAAGTGGCGGTGCCGGTCTACGACGGCGAGGAAGCCATCGGGGTGCTGATCTTGGAGGTCAGCCAAGACTACCTCGACTCCCGCGGCGACTCTTGATTGCACCCCTGAGGGTCAGAAAGACCATGTCTACACCAAAGGTTTACGGCGGCGACTCGCCTCCACGCCATCCCCTCGCCCGCCATGGTCGGGGGCTGCGGGCGCTGACGGTCCTGGCGCTGTTGACCGCCACCCCTTCCCTCTCGGCCCAAGTGCCGGGGGTCGAGGCCGATGTGCTGCGCCTCGGGGGGGTCATGGACTTGGCCGGCGCCACCCGCGCCCTGGGCGTCGGGATGAGCAATGGCATCCGAGCCGCCCTAGAGGGCCAGACCGTCCGCGGACGGCGGATCGAGTATCGGGTGGTCAACGATTTCTACGATCCCAACCTCGCCGTCCAGGGCGTCCGCCAACTCCTCGCCGATGGGGTGTTCTTGATGGTGGGCAACGTGGGCACGCCCACGGCCCGGGTCACCTTGCCCCTCCTGGCCGAGGCCGGGGTTCCCGCCGTGGGCTTTTTCACCGGCGCGGGCCTGCTGCGCCCCGGGGTGGGGGATATCGTCAACTTCCGCGCCAGCTACGTCCAAGAGACCGCTGCGGTGATCCGCGCCGCCCTAGAGGCGGGGCTCCCCGTCGAGCGCCTGTGCGCCTTTGTGCAAAACGACGCCTACGGCATGGCGGGACTCCAGGGCATTGTCGATGCCTTGGCCAACCGCCCCGGCGCCGCGGCCCTGGTAACCGGCCTCGAAGACCTGATGGCCATCACCGGTGCCCCGCCGGCGCGCAACTTCCTAGGACCCGTGGGGGTATATGAGCGCAACACCCTGACCATCCGCGAGGGCTTTGAATCCCTCAAGATCTACGAACAGGGCGCCAACACTCGCTGTGGGTTGGTGATCACCGTGGGAACCTACGAGACGGTGGCCAACTTTACCGCCTACGCCCGAGGCAAGGGGGAGCCCTGGGTGGTGAGTGCCGTCTCGTTCACCGGGGCCGGCAACTTGGCCGGGGCGCTGGCGCAGTTTGGCGTCGAAGGGGGCGTGGTGATGACCCAGGTGGTGCCGCCTTTGGACGCCGAGCTCGCCGTGGTCGCCGACGCCCGCACCAACCTGGGGAGAGACTTCAACCGCATCTCTCTGGAGGGTTACATCGTCGGGCGCATGACCTTGGCCATCCTGACACGCATGGCCGACCCCCCCAGCCAAGACGCCTTTGTGGAAGCCGTGCGCGGTCAGCGCTTTGAGGTGGACGGTCTGAGCTTGGACTTCACCGACGACAACCAGGGCTCGGATGCGGTCTCCTTTGACGTTTTCGACGGCAGTGACTTCCTACCCACTACCCCCGCGACGCTGATGGAACAGCTCGCGCCCCTGATTTCAAACCCCCAGCGGGAAACCGCCCCCACGGCGCCCCTTCCCCAGGCATCGAATTGATAGAGAGGCGTTATCTATGAACATCATCACTCGACTGACGCTACTGATCGTCGTACCCATTCTCAGTCTGGCCGCCTTGGCCTTTTTGACCCTGCAAACCCTCACCTTGAGCAATGACTCCCTGGGCAGCCAACGGACTAATATCGACAACCTCCTCACCGTGCAACAGCTGGGCAACACGGTGAACGATGGCTTGGTGATCACCGCCCTCGACGTCGCCGTGGGCGCCATCACCTGGGAGGCCGCCGCCGAGCGGTTGGCGACGGCCAACCAGGCCTTTGAAGGCGGTTGGAGCAACTACTTGGCCGGTCTCACCGGTATCGAGGCCGAATTTGCCCAGGACGTCTACGGCTACCTCCTCACCGACGTCCGCTCGGCCTTTGCCGAGATGGCGCGGTTGGTGGCCGCCCGGGACCGAGAGCAGCTGGCGCTGTTCATCCGCAACGACTTCGAGGCCCTCACGGCCCCCTACCAAGAGGCGTTGACGGCCGGGGCCGCCCAGCTCCGGGCCGTCGAGGCCCGGCGCTACAACGACACCCTGGCCACCCTGGAGCAATTCACAACCATCGACTACGCCGTCAGCACCGGCTCCGTGCTGCTGGCTTTGCTCATGGGGCTCGCGGTCTACCGCTCCATCCGCCAGCCCCTGAGGGTGATTGCCAACACCGTACAGCAGGTGGGCGGCGGCGATTTTGAGGCCCGCACCCGCCTCACCGGCAACGACGAACTCCACCGCCTGGGCCAGGCCCTCGACCAGCTCCTCGAAGACCGGATGAACACCCTCTCCGAGGCCCAGCGGGAAAACGAGATGCTCAACAACTCCATCATTTCGTTGCTCCAGGCGGTGTATCAGCTCAGCCAGCGGGACCTCACGGTCCGCGTCCCCGTCACCGAGGACGTCACCGGCCCCTTGGCCGACGCCCTCAACCTGCTCACCGACGAAACCGCCAAGGTGTTGGGGGGGGTGGATCGCCTGTCCAGCCAAGTGACCAACACCTCGGACAAGGTGCGCACCCAGTCGGAGACGGTGATCAAAGTGGCCAGCGACGAGCGCCGAGAAGTAGAGACCACCGCCCAAGAGCTCCAAGACGCCGCCACGGCCATGGCCCGCATCGCCGACCTGGCCAAGACCTGCGACCAGGCCGCCGAGCGGGCCATCGCCACCACCCGCCTGGCCGTGGACACGTTAAACGCCACCGGGGGGGGTATAAACAACACCCGCGACCGCATCCGCGAGACGGAAAAGCGCATCAAGCGCCTGGGGGAACGCTCCCAGGAAATCGGCACCGTTGTGGGCCTCATCAACGGCATCGCCGAGCGCACCCACATCCTGGCCCTCAACGCCAGCATGCACGCCGCGTCGGCCGGTGAAGCCGGTCGGGGCTTTGCCGTGGTGGCCACCGAGGTACAGCGTCTGGCGGAAAACGCCCGGGAGGCCACGGCCCAAATCGCCACCTTGGTCAGCAATATCCAGGCCGAGACCAACGATGCCGTGGAGACCATGTCCGCCACCATCAGCGAAGTCGTGGAGGGCAGCCGGTTGGCCGAGGAGGCCGGTAGCCAGATGCGCTTGACCCAGGAGACCACCGCCGATTTGGTGTTGTCGGTTCAGCAGATCGCCACCCGCTCCCAGGAACAGGCCGAGATCAGCCGCCGCATGACCCAGCGGGCCGACGTCCTCCGGGAGAGCACCCGGCAATCCACCCAGCAGCTCCAAGAGCAGCGCCAGCAAACCGACAACCTGGTGCGCTACGCCCGAGAGCTGGTGGAGTCCATCCGAGTGTTCAAGCTGCCCCAGGGCAGCGACGACCAAACCGACGCCGCCAGTCGCGCCGCCTGACGACGGACCGCGGACTAAAGACCATGGACCACGAAGTGAGCAAGGCCGAGTTGGGGGCCGAGTTGGCGGGACTGGTAGACGTCCTCATGTCCGGCGACGAGTCGTCGCCGGAGGACGGGCGTGTCGCCCTGGGTCATTTCCTCAACGCCGTCCAGCAGTTGGCCCCCAAGGCAGACCAGGCGGGCCAGAAAACCTTGGCCGCCCACTGCCGGCAACTCGTCTCGCAGCTCTCCCCTTGGCAAGACGGGCAAGCAGCCTTGGACGAAGCGCGGCGCTGGCAGTTGGAGGCCTGGCCCACCTTGGTCATGGTCTTCCTAGACGAACCCACCGCCGACAACGAAGCCGCCCTCAAGGCCTGGTTGGACGATCCCCTTTGGGAGGCCCCCGCCGCGGCGGTAGTTGGGCGAGCGGCGGCCGGGAAGAGCCCCCCCCCAGGGGGGGCATCGCCCCCCCTCGCCGATGGGGTCAAGACCACGGCCACTACGGCGAAGGCCCCGGCCCCCGACGCGGCCCCGGCCCCCGGCGCCGATCACACCCAGATCCTCCCCGCCTGGAACTTCCAGGGCGACACCCCCCCAGCGACGGCCCTCGACCCCATGCTGCGGGAAATCCTCGAGTCCGAACTCAAGGAGCTCCAGGCCGTCCACGCCCGGGCATTTGCCGAGACCGACGACAAGGCCGCCCAGCGGCAGGCCTTTGAACACTACGGCGAAGAACTCGAGCGCTTTGCCGAAGCCCTGGCTTCCCTGAATATGGTGGGCTTGGAACAGGCCTGTCGCCAGGTGGCCCACAACGCCAGGGCCTGGGGGACCAAGGCGCCCTTGCCGGCCACCGACGGCAAACCGGCCCAGTGGCTCGACCTCGTCCCCCTCTATCTGCGCTTCCCCGGCCGGGCGGGGGCCAACACCCTGGCTCAGCGATTGATGAGCCGCGCCTGGCCCGCGCCCCTGGCCCCCCGGGCAGCGGCGGCCATGGCCCAGGCCCTGTGTCAGTTGCCGGTGCTGGAGACCGGCGATGGGGAATTAGAACCTCGGGCCCAACACGCCGCCCCCGAGGACGTGAGCTTGCAGGTGCCCGAGGACGTCAACCCGGAGCTGGTGGATAGCCTCCTCCAGGAGCTGCCCGCCCAGACGGCGGCCCTGTCCGCGGCGACCCAGCGCTTGGTCGCCCCCCCCTGGGATGCCGCCCAGGTGGATCGGGCCCAGCGGCTGGCCCACACGGTGAAGGGCGCAGCCAACACCGTCGGGGTGCGGGGGGTAGCCAACCTCACCCACCACATGGAGGATATCTACGGTGCCCTGGCCCGCCATGGTGCCCCTCCCCCCCAGAAGTTGGCCGAGACCCTCATCGAAGCCACCGATTGTCTGGAGTCCATGAGTGAAGCCCTGGTGGGTATGGGAGCCCCCCCCGGCGACGGTCAGCGGATTCTCCAGCGGATCTTGGACTGGGCCAACGCCATCGACCGGGAGGGCATCACCGCCGACGCGCCTCCCGCGGCCGCCGAGGCCCCGGCGGCGGCGGAAACCCAGGGGGCGCCCCTGGCGGTATTGCCCCTGGAGGGCGCCCCGGAGGCGGAGGCGCCGGAGGCCACAGCGCCGACGGCAGCCCGAGACGGCGCGGCTGCGGCCAGCGCCGAAGGGGCGGGGGAGGCCACCCTGCGGGTCCCCACCCACTTGGTGGACGAGTTGCTGCGTCTGGGGGGGGAATCGTTTCTCCTCACCGGCCAGATCGAAGAGCGGGTGCGGGCCGTCAACACCCAAGCGCGGTTGCTGAGCCAACAGAATCGCCAATTGCAGCAACTGTCCGAGGAGCTAGAGCAGCTGGTGGACGTGCGCAACGTGTTGGCCCCCGCCCAGCAGGCCATGGGGGACGACGGCTTCGATCCCCTGGAGATGGATCAATACGGGGAACTCCACACCGTCACCCGCCGGCTGGTGGAGTTGGCCAACGACGCCATGAGCCTCGACCACGCCCTAGGGGAGAATTTCGCCACCCTAGAGACCCTCCTCGCCGACCAAGTTCAGCTCCACCGGGACAGCCAGGAAACGGTGATGCGCACCCGCATGGTGCCGGTGAAGAGCATCGTCAGCCGTCTCCAGCGCAGTGTGCGCCAAACCTGTCGCCTCACCGACAAACTGGCGGAATTGACCGTCAAGGGGGCGGATACCCCCATGGATGGCGAGGTGCTGGCGAGCCTCATCGATCCCCTCATGCACCTGCTGCGCAACGCCGTAGACCACGGGATCGAACGCCCCGACAAGCGCCAACAGTCGGGTAAGGCCCCCGCGGGAAGCATCGAAATGACCTTTGAGCGGGAGGGCATGAGCATCGCGGTGCGCTGTCGCGACGACGGGGCGGGACTCGACCGGGAAGCCATCCTCCGCCGCGGTCTAGAGCGGGGGCTGGTGGGTGGGGAGGCGGTATTGAGCGACGAGGCCATCGACCGCTTGATCCTCCAGCCGGGCTTTTCCACCCGCAGCGACGTCACCCAGATTTCCGGGCGGGGCATCGGCCTCGTCGCCGTCTACCAACGGGTTTTGGAGCTGCGGGGTTCGTTGGATATCGCCTCCGAGCCCGGCCAGGGCACCACTATCACCCTGCGGCTCCCCACGACCTTGTTGTCGGCCCATGCCTTGCTGGTCCCGGCGGGCCACCAGATCCTGGCCGTTGCCAATCGCGGGGTGGAGCAGCTTCTCTACGCCGATGCCGGCGCCCTGGTCCAAGGCGACGACGGCCAGTGGCAACTCCACCAAGGCCACGAGACCCATCGAGCCGCGATCCTGGAGACCCTGGTGGGTCTTCCCACCCCCCGGGACGTCGGCCAGCGGGCACGGCCCATCCTCATGGTTCGGGATGAGGGGGGCGACGCCGTCGCCGTGGTGGTCGATGCCATCCTCGACAGCCGGGATGTGGTGGTTAAGGGCCTCGGCGCTTACGTTCCCCTGCCCCGGGGCCTGTTGGGGGCCACCATCTTGGGGGATGGCAGTATCACCGCGGTGTTGGACTTGCCGGCGCTGTTGCGCCATCCCATCACCGAGACCCGACGGGCGGCGGAAGGCGGCGAGCTGCGGCAGCTGTGCGCCTTGGTGGTGGACGACTCCCTGAGCACCCGCCGGGCCCTGGCCCAGTTCGTCGCCGACCTGGGCTACGAGGTGCGCACCGCCCGGGACGGCCTGGAGGCCGTGGGGATCTTGGATCGCTACGCCGTCAATGTGGTGTTGGCCGACTTGGAGATGCCGCGGATGAACGGCCTTGAACTCACCCAGCACATCCGGGCCCTGGAGCAGTTGCGGGATCTGCCGGAGAACATGATCACCTCCCGGGCGGCGGGCAAACACCGTCGGGAAGCCGAGGCGGCGGGGGTCAACGCCTACCTCACCAAGCCCTACAGCGAGGAAGGCCTATTGCGACACATCCAGCAGGCCGTGGGCCAGCACTGACCGGCCACCAGCAGCCGCCCCAAAAACCCAAGGCTTGGGTTGGCCCCGCCAAGCCCTAGGGGGGGTCGGGCTCAACCCTGGCCAGTAGGGCCAGGGTCTCCACGTGGCGGGTGTGGGGAAAGAAATCCCAGGGCACCAGGCGCACCACCCGGTAGCCGCCGGCTTCCAGCAGCCCAAGATCCCGGGCCAAAGTGTTGGGACTACAGGAGAGATAGGCGAGCCGAGCCAAGGGTCTATGGCTGGCCAGCCAGGCGGTGACGGCGGGTTCGAGGCCAGTGCGGGGGGGATTGAGGTAGCCCAACCGCTCCTCGAAGGTCCCCGCCTCGAGCCAGGTCCGCAGCTGGGGCAAGCGCTGGGCACAGCCGCCCCGCAGTATCTCGGCGGCGGGGGCGTTGACCCGGGCGCAGGCTACGGCGTTGCCATCCAGTTCCACCCCCAACACCCGTCCCCCGCGGCGCTGCCAACGGACTACAGAGGCCCCCACCCCGCAGTAGAGGTCGACGATGCCATCCCGAGCCGCCGGTGCGAGGAAGGCTTCGGCTTCGTCCAGGGCCGCCTCGTACAACTGCGACACCAACTGCTGAAACGCCGCCGGCCCGTGGCGTAGGCCCTGGGCCGTAGTGGACCACCCTCGGCCCCACAGGTGTTGCCAGCCGCGCTTGGTGAATAATTGGGCCCCGGCGCTGGGGTTGCCGTGGAGCCACAAACCCTCGATCCCCACCCCTCCCAAGGCCTCCCCCAAGGCGGCGTCGAACCAAGCGGTAGCCAACGGCGGCTTGGCCTTGACCACCAAGGTCAGCTGGGCGCCACTTTGGACCCAAAAGGCCAGGGGAAAATCCGCCGCCGGCGGCAGCCGGGGGACCAGCAGCCCCAAGGCCCGTCCCACCCGGGGCCCGTGGACCGGGCAGTGGGGAATGTCCACCACGTTTTGCTGGCGATCCTTGAGCCCCAACCGCCAGCGGCCGCCCTCCCAGGCGGCGGCCTAGCACACCCGCTCCCGGTAGTGCCAACGGGCCTGATCCGCCACCCCTCGGATCGGGGCCAGGCAGTCTCGCCAGGGGGCCAGCTTGGCGGCCACAAACTGAGCCTTGCGAGCCTCGCTCTGCTGGGCCGTCAACTGGCGATGGTGGCAGCCGGGGCAGCGGGCCTCGCAGCCCAAGGGCAGGGGTTTCGGCGCCGCCCTTGACCCTAGCCCCCCCGTGACCACCGGGTGCTCACGCCCTGTGGCGCCAGGCGGTCAACCGGGCCAGGGCTTCGTCGAGGACCTCAAAGGCCTTGGCGAAACAAAACCGCACCACATCAAGGCGGGGTCGTTGGTCGTAGAAGGCGCTCACGGGGATGGCGGCCACCTGGGCCTCTTCCACCAGGCGTTGGCAAAAGGCCACGTCGGTTTCTCCGTCCGGCAATTGGACATTGATGAAATAGGTACCAAAGCTCGGCAGGGGGGCAAGGCCACAGGACCGCAGGCCCCGATCGAGATGGTCCCGGCGGGCCACCATGGTGTCTACCAGTTGGGCAAAGTACTCGTCCCCCTGGTCGAGGCCAGTGGCCACGGCGCTCTGGAGGTGGGGGGGAACGGTGAACACCAGGTACTGGTGGGCGCGGATCACCGGCGCTAGGAGTTGGGGGACGGCGCTGATATAGCCCACTTTCCAGCCGGTGAGGGAAAAGGTCTTACCCGCCGAACCGATCTTGAGACAGCGCTCCGCCATCCCCGGTAGGGTCATCAGGGGCGTGTGGCGGGCGTCGTCGAACACCAGGTGTTCGTAGACCTCGTCGCAGATGGCCACGGCATCGCAGGCGCGGACAAAGTCGGCCACCAGGGCCAGTTCGTCGCGGGTGAAGACCTTGGCCGTGGGGTTGTGGGGGTTGTTGAGGAGAACCGCCTTGACCTTGGGGGACACCAAGGCCTCCAGGTCGGCGGGGGCCAGCCGCCAGTGGGGGGGTGAGAGGGTCACACAGCGGGGCACGCCGCCTGCCCGGCGCACCATGGGCAAGTAGGCATCGTAGAGGGGTTCGAACAGTACCACTTCGTCCCCGGGGTTTAGAAAGGCCAGCAGGCAGGCGGCTAGGGCCTCGGTGGCGCCGGTGGTGACCAGTACGCCCCCCTCGGGGTCGATGGCCAGGTCGTAGAAGCGCCGGTCGTGGTCCGCCACCGCCCGGCGCAGGGCGGGCAACCCCAGCATGGGGGGGTACTGGTTCCAGCCGTCCACCACCGCCGCCGCGGCGGCGCGGCGCACCACCTCGGGGCCGGGGTCGTCGGGGAAGCCCTGGCCCAGGTTGACGGCGTCGAACTGCTTCGCCAGACGGGTCATCACTTCAAAGACCGTGGTTTCGCCCTGGGCGAACACGGGGTTGACGGATTTCATAGCTTCTCGGGCCCTGGGGTTTAGGAGGCGCCGGCCACCGGTTCCAGGCGCAACACCTGGCCCATGGGGGCGTCGGTGAGGAGGTAGAGGTGGCCATCGGGGCCGACCCGCACGTCGCGGATGCGGCCGTATTCCCTCTGGAGCAGCCGCTCTTCGCCCACCACTTCGGTACCGTCGATCTCCAAACGCACCAGCAGCTGGTACTTCAGGGCGCCGACGAACAAATCCCCCTGCCAGTTGGGAAAGGCCTGACCGGTGTAGAAGGCCATACCCGAAGGGGCGATGGAGGGATCCCAATAGTGGCGGGGATCTTCCATGCCCGGCGCCCGTTGGCGCCGGCTGATGACAGAGCCGCTGTAGTTGACGCCGTAGGTCACCACCGGCCAGCCGTAGTTGGCCCCGGCCAGCATCACATTGACCTCGTCGCCCCCCCGAGGCCCGTGTTCATGGGTCCACAGCCGATCACTGCCGGGCTGGAGGGCTAGGCCTTGCATGTTGCGATTGCCGTAGGTGTAGATCTGGGGCAGGGCATCGGCGCCGTCGGCAAAGGGGTTGTCGGCGGGGATCCCCCCGTCGGGTCGCAGGCGGATCAGGCTACCGACGTGGTTCTGGGTGTCCTGGGCCCGGTTGCGGCTGCCCCGGTCCCCCAGGGCGAGATAGAGCATGCCATCGGCGCCAAAGGCCAACCGACCGCCGAAGTGGCGTCCCCCGGAGGACTTGGTCTGGGCGCGGAACAGGGTTTCCACCTGGGTGAGGGCCATGCCGTCGAGGATGCCCCGCACCACTTCGGTGTTGCTCCCCCCCGGGCCTTCGCCGGCAAAGGACAGGTAGATCATGCCGTTGGCGGCGAAGTCGGGGTGGGGCAGGACGTCGAAGAGGCCCCCCTGCCCCCCTACGGCGATGTGGTCGGGAAGGCCCGCCACGGAGTCGGCGAGCAGCTGATCAGCTTCGATCACCCGCAACCGACCTGTGCGCTCGGTGACCAGCATCCGCCCGTCGGGTAGAAAGGCCAGTCCCCAGGGGTAGCGCAGCCCCTCGGCGACGGTGGTGACCCGGAAATCGTGCTGGGCGGAGCGGTAGACGGCGCCGTCGGCGGAGGCCGTGTCAACGCTCAACGTCGCTACAAAGGCAGCGGCGGCCAAAACGGTGCACCCCAGGGGGGCCCAAAGTCGTTGCTCCACGGCGAATGTCCTCGTGTTGCCTGGTATTGCCTGCTAAAAACTGGGGAAAATGGGGATTTTACCCCGCTGAACGTCTGTCTCAACCGACAACTTTTGGGGAATTACGATCCCCCAAGAACCGTTTTGGCGCCGCACTGACGGGCGCCGGCTCGACCTCAGCTCGGTCTTCCCCTTTGCACAATACTCCAGAGAGGATGCCATGCCCTTTCCCCGTCTCCCCCGCCGCGCTTGGCTACAGCTGGGCCTGGTGACCGCCAGTGGCCTGGTCTTTCCCGCCGTGGCCCAATCTCCTGGGGGGTCATTGACCCGCCGGGCCACAGCCTTGCTGGCTCGCCTCGACGACCCCGCCCTGGTGCGCATCTTGTTGGCGGTCACCGACCGGTGGCGCGACGACTGGCACTACACCCCCCGCCGCCGTCCCGGGTTGACCCTGGGAGAGATGGATGATGGCCAGCGAGGGGCCTTGTGGGCCCTGCTGGAGGTGGCACTGAGCCAACAGGGGCTGGTCAAGGCCAAGGAAGTCATCGAAACCGAGGCCATTTTGGCCGATATCACCGGCAACCGCCGGTTTCGCGACCCGGACAACTACGCCTTGGTGTTCTTTGGCGATCCCAGGCGAGGGCCCTCGTGGACCATGCGGTTTGAGGGCCACCATTTGTCGCTGACTTTTGGGGTGGTGGACGATGTCCTGGTGGATTTTAGCCCGGCGTTCTACGGCGCCAACCCCGCCGTGGCGCCGCCCCGTCACCCCAAGGCGGGATTTCAGGCCCTGGAGGCGGAGCGCTCCTTGGGCTTTGAGTTGATCAACCGTTTGGCGCCGGAGTTGCGAGACCGGGCGATTCTGGCCGAGCGCTCTTTGGGCAACATCGTCGCCGGCCCTGGACGGGAGGATGCTTTGCGCCAGCGCCAGGGGGTGGCGGTGGGGGCATTGGACCCCACCAACCGAGAGCTGGCCCGGCAACTGTTGGGGGTGTACCTGGACAACGCCCAGGCCCCCTGGGTCCAGCGCCAGCGGGACGCCATCGCCCAGGTGGGATTCGACAACTTTTACTTCGCCTGGGCCGGTAGCCGCACCCCCGACGCCCCCCACTACTACCGCCTCCACGGCCCCGGGCTACTCATCGAATACGACAACACCCAAAACGGCGCCAACCACATCCACTCGGTGCTCCACCAGCTGAGGCAAGGGGCGTTTGATCCCCTGGCGGCTCATTACCATCGGGACCACGGGGTGGGGGACACTCGCGGTCGAAGACACGGCTAAGGAGAGCCAAAGCGGGGGGCTGACATTTTTTCGACAACCGATCCCCGTACAATGGCCTTCCCAGTCCACTTCCGGGAGACTCTACCTATGACCGGTTCCATCATCGATCGCCGTCAGTTTCTCACCGCCGCGACAGCCGTCGCCGCGGCGGGTTTGACCTCGACCCTCACCTGGCGGCGGGCCGATGCCCAGCAGGGCCCGGCGGGCGGGGATCTCACCCAAGTGGCGGGGGTTCAGCGCCTGGCCGTGGGGGATGTCATCGTCACCGCCCTCCTCGATGGCTATCTGGACCTGGGTCCCCAGGTACTCATTGGCATCGACCCCGAAGCGGTCGATGAGCGCCTCCAGGCGGCCTTTGCCCAACCGGGGAGTATGCGGGCCACGGTGAGCGCCTACGCCATCCACAGCGGCGATCGCACGGTGTTGGTGGACGCCGGCACCGCCGATTTGTTTGGTCCCACGGTGGGTCGCCTCGCCGCCAACCTTCAGGCAGCGGGCATCGACCCCGGCAGTGTGGATCAATTGGTGGTCACCCACCTCCACCCCGACCACGTGGGGGGCGTGGCGGCGGACAACGCCATCGCCCTGCCCAATGCCGAGTTGGTAGTCCACCGCCAGGAGGTGGATTTCTGGGGTGACAAAGGCCGCTTCAGCGACGCCCCGGAGCAGATGCAGACCTTTGCCCAGGTGGCGCGCAACGCCGTGGCCCGGTTCGAGGGGCGCACCCGGTTGCTGGAGGGCGAGGGGGAGACCGAGATCGCCTCCGGGTTGACCGCCGTTCCCCTCCCCGGCCACACCCCGGGACATATGGGGGTGCGGGTGACGTCGGGGGATCGGGCGTTGTTGATCTGGGGGGATATCATCCACGCTCCGGCGGTGCAGTTTCCCCAACCGGAGGTGAGCATTGTGTTTGACATCGACCCCGAGCAAGCCGCCGCCACCCGCCAACGGCTGTTGGAGCAGGTGGCCGTCGACCGCACCATGGTGGCGGGGATGCATTTGAGCTTCCCCGGCTTTGGCCACGTGGTCAGCGCCCAGGAAGGCTATCGCTTTGAGCCCACCCCCTGGCAGCACGAGTTGTAAGCAAGGCCCCAGGGGCGGTTGAATCAGCACAGAGCCGTCGTCCGCCAGAAACGCTTTATAAAAGCCGGCTCCAAGCCGGCTACCTGGCGGGCTCTCCTAGTTTCGAATTTCCCGTAAACCCCACGCCTCTATGTCCTCTCAGTTTCGAACATCGAAGGACTTCACAGAAGAGCCGAGAGGACCGTAAGCTCGAAACAGCTTACTCGAGTCAACAAAGATCAAGGAATTCTCACAGCTCTCTCAATATTCAAGATCCCGCAACGGAAAACTCATCAGAGAAGCAGTCGCTTATACGGGGCGCAATCCCGATTTTGATTCATTCGGCCTTAGGGTTATCGATCCCTGGAAGTATCACACGGATCAAACAATAGTCTTTTCTATAGCCAGCCAAGCGTTTGCTGAAGACATTATGCTTTCAAGTATTGATACTAAAATCGTGGGCGATCACGGATTTTTACTCTTCCGAATCCTCCGTGGAACCTCACGCCGATGGGCCCCTTCGGCGCCCAATCCTCCACGGGGCGCAACCAAGCTCAAAGACCAAGTCACCCCTCTCCCGCGTCGTGGCGGGGGAGAGGGGCCGGGGGTGAGGGCTGCCAGAGACCCCCAGCGCCGCCAGCTCCTCACCGCTACGGCGGCGGCCACGGCGAGTTTGACATCGACCCTCACCTGGCGCCGACTCGGCGCCCAGAGAACCTCAAACGAGCAGGGTCTCACCCAAATGGCACCGACCCTGGGGACTCAAATCCGCGTCCTCAGTCGACGGCTTCAAAGCCGTAGTAGCGACGGGCCAACAGCACCGGGTCCACCCCCCGGCGGTAGGCCCAGCGCAGTCGCCACATGAGAAAGATGGTGGGCCACACCCCGTCGCGCTCCCAGCGCCGGCTGGAAGTGGTAACCCGTTGGGCCAGACACACCGGGCGACAGCGCCCCAACAGGGCGTCGCTCAGAGCCAGGTCCTCCATGAGGGGGATGGAGGGATACCCCCCAAGCTCCTGGAAGGTGTGGCGGCGGACAAAGATACCCTGGTCACCCGTGGCCACCCCAGTGACCCTGGAGCGCAAGTTCATCATGGTCTCCACCACCCGCAGCATGGGCAAGCTTCCCGACAGCCGGGCGTCGAATCGACCCCAGTGGCGGCGGGGGTCGGCGAGGGCGGTGAGAATCAAACCATCGGCGTCTTCGGGGGGGAGGGTATCGCCGTGGAGAAACCACAGGACATCGCCCCGAGCGTCCTCGGCCCCGGCGTTCATCTGCCGGGCCCGCCCCCGGGGGGCGGTGAGGACCACATCGCTCAGGGGCTCAGCCACGGCCACCGTGGCGTCGCGGCTACCACCATCCACCACCCGCACCTCGTGGCCCCGGGAACGCAGGGGTTGCAGGCGCGCCAAAGTGGCCCCTAGGTCCGCCGCTTCGTCGAGGACCGGTACGATAACACTGATGATAGCCTTCAACTCAAAACCTCTCCCAACTCAACCCCCCCCAACGCCATCAACCCCCTAGTGGCCATTGAAAAACTGCGGTATTATGCCACGTCCTGACCGGGGGCTGTAGCTCAGTTGGGAGAGCGCGACAATCGCACTGTCGAGGTCAGGGGTTCGATTCCCCTCAGCTCCACCACCCCTTAGCTTTCTGCCAAGCCTTGCAGTCCCCCGATGGGCGAGGTTCATTATTGTAGAGGCGCCTGGCCCGTTTGCCATCGATTGCTCCGTACAAGGCCGGTGTTGGGTCTATGATTGACGGGATAGTGCAGCGCGAGGAGCGGCCCCTCGGTCTAGGTCCGCCGTCTCCTCGGCCTCTGGGTGGGAAGTCAATGGCAATCAATAATACCCAAACCCCTGCCAGCTAGCCTTTGGCTGCTGCTCACGGGCATCGGCACCTGGGTAGCCATGGGGCGCAAGCGGGAGTGATCCCGCGCCACGGCCGGTTTTTTCCCCTGCCAGGAGGCGATCAACCTCGACCGAGCAAAGGCCAGAGCTGATCCTTTAAGGCCGCCATCTCCTCGGGCACTGTGTAGGGCGGGTTTACTACGGCCATGCCCGAGCCCAGTAGACCCCGCCCATCTGCCCCAACCGTTGCCCCGTGCCACTCGTCGATCAACACCTCCCCCGGGCACTCGCCAAGGTACCGTTTGAGTCTCTCGTGGCCCTTGGCGGCCAACAGGGGATACCACAGGAGATAGATACCCGTGGGCCATTTCTTCACGGCTTTGACAAGCTCCCGGGGAACGGTCTCGTAGTCGGTTTTGAGCTCGTAGCTGGGGTCCAGCAACAACCCCCCCCGGCGCTCCCGGGGGGGCAGGGTGGCGGGCCAGGCCTTGGCCATGTCGACTTGTTGTACCTTTGCCAAAGGATAGGATTCGAGGCTGGCTTTGAGTTGCCGCACTTCTCCGGGGTGGAGTTCACAACAGAGCAAGCGGTCGGTAGGACGCAATACTTTGGCGGCCAGCAACGCCGAACCGGGGTAGTAGCGCAACATCGAGTCCGCCCCGGGATTGCAAGAGGCGATGAGTTGCCAATAAAGCCGCCAAAGGGGATGGGAGAGCTGGCTGGCGTTTGGCTCCAGGGCCAAGATCCCACCCTCGGCCTCGGCGGTTTTTCGGGCCTCGAGGCCCTGTAGGTCGTACAGCCCCCCACCGCCGTGGCCATCCAGCCAAAACAGCGGTTTGTCCTTGCGGGTCAGGTAACTGAGGGTCGCCACCAACCACAGGTGCTTGTGGAGATCGGCAAAGCCCCCGGCGTGGTAGCGGTGTTGATAGCTCAAGCTCACGGCTAGTTTGTCATCGAAGATCCGTTTGGGAATAGCCCTTGGTGGCAGTACCATAGACGTAATACTTCTTCAGCAGAAAATTGACCACAAACGCCAGGCCCGAGGCAATGATTTTGGCCACCAATAGCTGGTCGAAATAAAACCATTCCACCAATACCACCAACACCAACCCGTTAACAGCCAAGCCCAAAAGCCCAGAGACAAAATGCTTTACATAGGCCAAGAGCAGTGGGATGTGCTTAGCATCAAATACCCAAAGGTTACACAGGGAGAAATTGACCAGCGTTCCCACGGTGTAGCTACCCACCACGGCCAGACGATAGTCCACCTGGCCTAGGTAGACTAAAAGGCCGAAGACGGCGACGTCGGCGACGGTCGCCACCCCCCCGACCACGGCGTAGCGAGCGGCCTGGATCCAAGAATTGGCAGTCCGCTGCTGTAGCAGCTTCCGGGAGAGAGGCCCCTGTTTTTTTTCTTTGACAAAGGACGCCATCGTGTTCCTCGGGCGTTGGTATCGTGGGCGGCGAACCCCCGCAGCTAGGGGGCGGCCGCGTGAGACTGGGCTTCATCTAACCACAAAAACGGCGCCCTCGGGCGCCGTTTTGCATTTATCCCAAAACTGCCCTCGACCCTCAAGAGGCGTCGTCCTCCTGGCTTTCGTCGGCCAACGGGGCGAGGAGCTCGTCCAGGGTCTTCACCAGGTTGTCGTACTTGAAGCGGGGGATGGTGTAGACCCAGTCCCCGAGGCGGGCCTGGAGTTCCTCGGCCTCCTGCTGCCCCCGGGCCAATGCCTCGGCGAGGTCACCGCGATCACCGGCAGAGACCGCGTCTTCCTCCCCTTCCCCCTCAGCCACCTCGGCGGCCGGGGCAAAGCGCCGGGCTTGGGCCTCGTCAAAGGCCACGGTGAACCGCACCCGACCCGGCACCTGGTCGGCAGACTCCTCGCCCTCGGCCATCCCTTCCGCCGCCGCCACGGTGACCACCAAACCATCGAAGGTGCGGAACTCCGCCTCCACCACCTCCTCGGGCCAGGTCACCTCCGCCGCCGGGGCGACGTCCTCCAGCTGGAGGGCCGCCAGGGCACGACCCATGGGATTGGCCACCGTGGCCGAGCGCAACTCCCGCTCCGGCGGCAGGTCGAGGACGATAAAATCCCCCTGGTCGCGCTCGGTCTTTTCGACGGTCAACACACCGCCGTCGGGGTGGCGAATGGCGACCCGCTGAACCCGATCATCGGCGAGATCGACCACCTGGCGATCCAACCACTGGCTGGCCTGGTCGGGGACGTTAAAGCGCTGGTCCGACAACCAACTCTGGGCCTGGTCGACCAGGCGGACGTAGTTGCCCCCCGCGGCACGGCCCCCATTGCCAATGATCACCCCCAAGGGCTCTTCCCCCAACCCCTGGAGCTCCACCAGCACACCACTGGCGTCGGCTTCATCCACAGCCTCGACCCCCAACACCCCGTAGTTTTCCACCTTGCGAGTCTTGGCCTCGATGAGCTTGGCCTGGGACAGGGTCAACAGGGTCTCCCGTACCCGGGCCATATTGGCGGGGTAGCCGCCTTTGTTGCTCACCACCCAAGTGTCATCGCCCCGCTCCAGGGTGGCCACGGCCTCGCCGCCAGCGGCTATGACCGTCAAGCCCGTCACGGCGTTGACATCGTCGGCCAAGGCGGGTACCAAGGGCTCGGGCTCCCCGGCGGGCACTACGCTGGTGGAGGGTTGATCTTGCAAATAGACCACCGCCCCCAGGGCTAGGACGGCCACTACCACGAGAATGCCCAGTTTCATTGCTGACCTCCCGCCCGACGCTTGTTGCGCACCGCCACGGCCCCCAGGGCAAAGACGGACAACAACAAAGGCACCAGGCCGATGTTAATGGCCTTTAGGGTGGTTCCCAAACGATCGATATCTTGATCCAACTCCCGGCGCACCTGGCGCAGTTCCCGGCGAATGCGCAACTTTTGGTCCTGGAAGCGATCGAGCTCCGCCTGCTGCTCGGCGCTCAAGATCAACGAGCTTTGGTCGCTGCGGCTGCGTTGGAGTTCGGCGAGGTTGCGCTCGGTCTCGTTGAGCTCGGCCTGGAGCTCTTGCTCCTTGGCCAACAGGCGGGCGCCGGCCTCCCGGGCCAAGGCCTCCACAGTGGTGAAGGGCCGCGCCGACACCGCTTGGCCGCGAATGCCGATGAGGTCGCCGTTGCCGGTGAGGTTGTCCAGGGCGTTGACCACAAAGTCGCCGTTGTTGGCCAAGGGGGTGGCAATTTGCTGGCCGAAGAAGTTTTGCACTTGTACCCACAGCCGGTCGGTCAATAGATCGGCGTCGGCCACCACCACCACGTTGATGGGCTGTTGGGATTCGGCCAGGTGGGCGGCCTCGGTCTCGGTGGCGTCTTCGGCGGTGGTCTCGGCGGCATTGTCTCCCTCGGTCTCCCCGGCCGTGGGGGGACCGTCGGGAAAGGCACTGGGGACGCTACCGCCGATCCGCACCGCCAGGTTGTAGGTCTCCCCCGTGGGGCGGAAATCCCGCACCAATTGGGCGGGGTCGGCCAAGAACCGCACCCGCTGGGCCTCGATGGGGGCGGCGGCGCGACTGGTAGTGAGGAGGGGCTCCACCTGGGTGTTGGCGTCGTCGAGGACGGCGATATGCCCCGGGAACGCCAGGTTGAGGCTGCTGAGCTCGCCGGTCACCACATCGGTGGCGGCCAGCTGCTCGCGCCCCAACCCCAAGATGGCCAGGTGCTGCACCGGCGCGGCCCCGGGGCGGGTGCCGACGCTCAACGCCAGGCGGCGATCCCCCATGACCTGAGTGGTGTCCAGCTGGACCCCCCAGTTCTCCAGCAACTCGGGGACGTTGGAGGCGCGCTCGGCGAACATGGCCGAGGGATCCCGGGGGTTGGCCGGCTGCTCCGCCTCGGCGTGGGGGTCGACAAATAACAGCGCTTTGCCACCCCTGAGGACAAACTGGTCGATGGCGTAGACCGCCCCCGGGGGCAGCGCCTTGGGGTGAACCACCATGAGGACGTCGACATCGGCGTCGACGGCGCTGAGGGTTTCAGGGGCCAAGGTCCGCACCTCAAACTGCTGCTGGAGCTGGCGGTAGACTACCCAGGGCTGTTGGGGCTGGCCCAAGGCGGGGTTGAAGCCCCCGGCCATGGGCAGGGTGGTGATCAGCCCCACCACCGGCTGCTTGGGGTTGGCCAGGGTGTGAACCAGTTTGCTGACGTCGTACTCCAAGAACGCCTCTTTGTCCGGCTGGAAAAAAGGGATGGCCTCCACCCCATCTAGGGCGTTGGTCCCCGCCAGACCGAAATACAAGCTCTGGCCGTTGCCCACCGGCACCCCCTGGAGGCCCAGCTGGGTGGCGCGGTCCTCGGCCTCGGAGAAGGGCTCGGGGTCCACCACCTGGAGGCGGATATTGCCCCCCGCCGCCTGGGCGTATTCCTCCAGGAGTTCCCGGACCCGGCTGGCGTAGACCCGCAGCCCCGGCACCGCCTGGGAGGCCTCCTCGGAAAAATAGAAATACAGGTTGATGGGCTCGTCGATGGCGGCGACGATATTGCGGGTCCCGGCGGAAAGGGTGTAGAGGCGATCCTCGGTGAGATCCAGCCGCAACCCCTTGAGCAATCCGTTGGACAACGCCACCAGGGCGACAAATAACACCGCCAGGGCGACCAGAGAAGTCACCGTAGCGCCCAACCGCTTCAATCGATTCACAAGCCTAACCTCCCTCAGTCGGCCTTTTTGGCGTCGAGGACGATGGCATTGGCCGCCAGCCAAAAGCCGATGACCAAGGCGAAGAACAGCAGATCCCGCAGGTCGATGACCCCGCGGCTCAGGTTGTTAAAGTGGGTGAGGAAGCTCAATGAGGCCACGGCATCGACCATCCCCTGGGGGGCCCAGCCGCTGAACAGGTCCAACACCAGGGGAAAACCGCTGAGCAAAAAGGCAAAGCACACCACCACGGTGAGGATAAAGGCGATCACCTGGCTGCGGCTGGTCGCCGACAAACAAGCGCCGATGGCCAAAAAGCCCCCGGCCATGAGCAGACTCCCCAGGTAGCCACAGAGGATCACCCCGTTGTCGGGGTCCCCCAAGTAGTTGACGGTGATCCACATGGGGAAGGTGAGCACTAGGGCAAAGGCGATAAAGCTCCAGGCGGCGAAGAATTTCCCCAACACCGCTTGGGTCATGGTGATGGGCAAGGTGAGGAGGAGCTCGATGCTGCCGCTCTTGCGCTCCTCGGCCCACAGCCGCATGGACACCGCTGGCACCAAAAACAGATACAGCCAGGGGTGGAAAGTGAAAAACGGCTGCAGATCCGCCTGACCCCGCTCGTAGAAATTGCCCAAGTAGAAGGTCAAGGCCCCGGAGAGGACCAGAAAGATCACGATAAACACATAGGCCACGGGGGTGGCGAAGTAGCCGGCCAACTCCCGGCGAAACACCGCTACCGCGGGGTTAGTGGCCGGGGAAGCCTTGGCCTTGACCTCGGCCTGGGGCTGGGCGCTGGCGGTGGTTTTGACAGCGCTCTCAGGGGTGGTTTCGGCGGCGGCGCTCATGCGGCGATCTCCTGGGTCTTCTCGGGGGCGGTGATCTGGCGGAAGACTTCGTCGAGGCGGCCGGCCTCCACCCGCAGATCCACCTCCGGCCACTGGGCTTGGTGGATCGCCTGGGACACGGCGGCAAAGGCGTCTTGGCCGGCTTTTGGAAAGGCCACCAGGGTGTGGGCCCGGGGGTCGGCCTCAACACTCGCCACGGCCTCCAGACCCCCTAGGGCCCGTTGGACGTCGTCGAGGTTGGCACTTTGGCCCAAAGCCAACCGCAAGGTGACCGCGCCGTTGTAGCGAGAGCGGGCCTCCAGGGCAGCTGGGGTATCGTCGGCGACGATGCGGCCGTGGGCGATGATGATGGCCCGGTCGCACACCGCCTGGACCTCTTCGAGGATGTGGGTGGAGATGACGATGATCTTGTCGGAGGCCATGTCCTCGATGAGGGTGCGCACTTCGTGTTTTTGGTTGGGGTCGAGGCCGTCGGTGGGCTCGTCGAGGATCAACACCGGGGGGTCGTGGAGGATGGCCTGGCCCTGGCCCAGCCGGCGGCGAAAGGCCTTGGACAGGGTATCGATGGTGCGTTGGAGCACGCTCTGGAGTTGCAACCGCTCCACCACATCGTGGATGCGCCGGCGACGGGTCTCCCCCGTGAGGCCCCGGGCATCACTGATGAACTGGAGGAACTGCAGGGTCGTCATTTCGCCGTAGCTGGGGGCCCCCTCGGGGAGGTACCCCATGACCCGCTTGGCGGCTATGGGCTGGCGCTGGACGTCGAAGCCACATACCTCAGCGCGGCCCGAGGTGGGGGTGAGGAAGCCCACGATCATCTTCATGGTGGTGGACTTGCCGGCGCCGTTGGGCCCCAGGAAGCCCAGTACCTGACCGGGCTCCACGGTGAACGACAAGCCGTCCACCGCCGTCAAGCGGCCGTAGCGCTTGGTCAACTGGTCGATCTCGATCATTAGCATCGATCCGTTTGTCGTGTCGTGGCAAATTATCCACAGGAACTCTGGAGGCGCAGGGAAGCTGCGCCCTGCTGGCCCTATGGGGTTGGAGGGTACGGCTTTCAAGGGTGGGACAGGTGACGATTCCGTTACCCATGGCGTGGAAATAGCCACCCCTCACGACCGCCTCGGCGTTCGCGGGGGGGGGCGTCAGGGCCTTGGGGGAGCGTTCAAGATCGCGGCGGTGGCCAAGCGAGGCGAGCGGCCCACCAGCGACCCAGGGCCCGGACCAGGCCCTCCTTGGTGAGGGCGACCCCCAGGGCCACCACCGCCACCCCCAGCCACTGGGGGAGTATCAAGCGCTCGCCGAGCAACCACCAGGCCCCCACCACGGTGATGGCCGGGCCAAATAGGGCGATGAGGCTGGCCTTGGTGGCGTCGCTGCGGCGGATGCCTTCGGCGAGGAGGAAAAAAGGCAACACCGTACAGGCCACCGCCAACACCAGGGCCCAACCCAGCTGGGGGGCGTTTAAGGTCAGCTGTTCTGCCACCGCCACGGGGCCGGTGATCGCGGCGATGGCGACCCCGGCCACGGTGGTGGCCACGGCGGTAAAGCGAGACGACCCCATGCGGCGCAGGGTCCCCTGGCTCACCAACAGATAGCCGGCATAGGTCAACGAGGAGCCAAAGGCCAAGGCCACCCCCCAGGCGGCATCCCCCTGCCAAGTGGCCCCCCGAGCAGGGTCCAATACCAACCACAGGCCCGAGTAGGCCACAGCAAAGGCCACCAGGTGGCGGGGGGCCGGCCAGGCCCGGCGCCCCAGGGCATCGAGGACCACCACGAACAAAGGAAAGGTGAACAGCACCACCCGGGAGACGCTGGCGGAGATGTAACTCAGGGCGTGGAAGTCACACCAGGCCGCGGCGGCGAACAGCATCCCCGCGGTGATACAACCCCGCCACTGGTGACCCGTCAGCGGCGTTTTGGGCCCCCGGTCGAGCCAGCGGAGCCCCCACCACAACAACGGCACGGCGATGGCAAACCGCAACAGCAACAGCCAGCTGGCGCTCAACCCCTCGGCGTAGGCCAGCTTGGCGACGATGCCCTTGAAGGACAGGGCGACGGTGGCCCCCGCCACCAGGCCCAGGGCCAGGGAAGATGAGGGGTCAGGGGAGTTGGAGGACGTAGACAAAGGCGTAGAGCTTGCCGGTGAGAAATAGCCGCCGGGTGGCGGGGTCGAAGGCGATGCCGTTGAGGACATCCTCGCCGCCGTAGCGGTCCTCGGCCTTGAGGAGGGGGCGGAAGTCGTGGCGGGCGACGACCTTTCCCGTGGCGGGGTCGATGCGGACGATGTCAAAGCTGCGATAGATATTGGCCCACACTTCGCCGTCGATGTATTCCAGTTCGTTGAGGGCGGCCACCGGGCGCTCGATATCGTCGGTGACAGTGACGGTGCGGACCACGGCAAAGGTGGTGGGATCGCGGAAGTACAGCCTGGCGCTGCCATCGCTCATGACGAGGTGGCGGCCGTCGAAGGTCAACCCCCAGCCCTGGGTGGGGTAGCGAAAGGCGGTCTGGGGCTCAAAGCTCTCTCGGTCGTAGACGATGGCCACCCCCGCCCGCCAGGTGAGTTGGATCAACCGCTCCCCGACCAGGACTAAGCCCTCGCCGAACAGTTGGCGCGGGAGATCCCGGCGCTGGAGGACCCGTCCGGTGGTCAGCTCCACCCGCCGCAAGCTGGAGCGGCCGTAGAGGCCGGTACTCTCGTACAGCTGACCGTCGTGGTAGAGCAATCCCTGGGTGTAGGCCTGGCGGTCGTGGGGGTGTTGGGCGATGAGGGGAAAATCCAGGTCCCCTTCAACCTCTGCCGCGCCAAAGGCCCACAGGGCCACCCCGACGGCCAGGATCGAAAACAGCCCTCCGGCGACGGCGAGTCGGACCGGGTGGCGAAGGATGGGCTTCACCACAGGGGCTCCCCCTCGCGCCAGGGGCGCAAGCCGTTGTCGTCGGCGACCATGGCGTTGGCACCACCGTGCCAGTCGTCCACCACCCAGCGCTGGATGGAGCCTTGAGGGCCGGCGTGGATGTGGTGCCCCGGGCGGTGGGTGTGGCCGTGGATGACCTGGGCGACCCCATGGCGCACGGCGGCGGCCACCACGGCCTCGGGGACGGCATCGGTGAGGGCGGGGTCCTTGGCGACCATGGCTCGTTCGCTTTCGGCCCGCAGGTGGGCGGCCAGGGCCCGGCGCTCTGGGAGGGATTTGGCCAGGAAATGCTCTTGGAACTCCGGATCGCGCATCTGCAACCGCAGGGCCTGGTAGTGGGTGTCCCGGGTGCAGAGGGTATCGCCGTGGAGGACCAGGCAAGGGCCGGTGGGTAACTCCACCACCGCCTCGGCCCCCAGGTGGCTCAGGCCACAGCGGCGGGCGAAGGCTTCACCCACCAGGAAGTCCCGGTTGCCGGGGATGAAATAGCTAACGACCCCCGCCGCCCCCAGGCCCTGGAGGACCCCGGCCACCGCCTCCCCCGTCGGGCCACAGGCATCGTCCCCCAGCCAGAGGTCAAACACATCCCCCAACAAAAACAACGCCGCCCCTCGACCCGGCAGCTGTTGGGCGAAGGCCGCAAAGCGGTCGATGTCGCCGGTCCGCTCGTCGGCCAGGTGGAGGTCGGCGACAAAGACTACCGGAGAGGTCACCACCCTTGAGAATCCGGGGCTATTCCGCCGCCGAGTCGAGAACCGTCACCTTTTCGATGACCACCGGCTCCACGGGGACATCGCCGTAGGGACCCCGGCGCCCGGTGGCCACCTGGCGAATGGCATCCACCACCTCCATGCCATCCACCACTTCGCCAAACACCGCGTAGCCCCAGCCCCGGTCCGTGGGGGCGGTGTGGTTGAGCATCCGGTTATTTGTGACATTGATGAAAAACTGGGCCGTGGCCGAGTGGGGGTCCGAGGTCCTGGCCATGGCGATGGTGCCCCGGTCGTTGGCGAGGCCGTTGTCGGCCTCGTTGGCGATGGGGGCTTTGGTGGGCTTGCGCGCCATCTCGGGGGTAAAGCCTCCACCCTGGATCATAAAGTTCTCGATGACCCGATGGAAAATCGTCCCGTCGTATAAGCCATCCCTGGCGTACTGGAGGAAGTATTCCACCGTTTTGGGGGCCTTTTCCTCGTCGAGGGCCAGGACAATGGTGCCCTTGTTGGTTTCCATCTGGACCTTGACCTCGGCCAGGGCGGGGACGGCGGCGAGGCCTAGGGTGAGGGCGGCGAGCAGCGAACGATACACGGGGTGGTTTCCTCAAAAAGCGTCGAACTAGGGGGCGAAGGGGGCTTGGGACGGTCTAGTCGATGACTGTGACTTTGTTGATGAGCACGGCCTCTTTGGGCACATCGTCGTGGGGGCCCTGGCGCCCGGTGTCCACACGGCGGATGGTATCCACCACGTCCATGCCATCCACCACTTTGCCAAACACCGCATAGCCCCAACCCTGACCCGAGGGCGCCGTGTGGTTGAGGAAATTGTTGTCGACGGTGTTGATAAAAAACTGAGCCGTGGCCGAATGGGGGTCCGAGGTCCTGGCCATGGCGATGGCGCCCCGCTCGTTCAAAAGACCGTTGGTGGCCTCGTTATCGATGGGGTCTTTGGTGGGTTTTTGCCGCATATCCGGGGTCATGCCCCCTCCCTGGATCATAAAGTTCTCGATGACCCGGTGGAAAATCGTCCCGTCGTAAAAGCCATCCCTGACGTACTGGAGAAAGTTATCCACGGTCTTGGGGGCTTTCTCTTCGTCGAGGGCCACGTCGATGGTGCCCTGGCTTGTCTCTATTCTCACTGTGGTCATGGTGTCCCCTGGCGAAGGTTGTTGGGTGGCGATGGGATGGGTTAGACGGGATGAGCTAGGTGTCGGGATCATACCGCCAACGGTGCCCCAGACCAACCGCTCCCCAACTTCTCAAGGGCCCTGGGTCGGGTTAGCATAGAGCGTTCCACATTAGCTTCCCTGCGATTCCCACCGTCATGCTGCGCATCTACAACAGTTACACCCGTCGTCAAGAGCCCTTTGAGCCCATCGAACCCGGTCGGGTGGGGATGTACGTCTGTGGCATGACGGTCTACGACTACTGTCATTTGGGCCACGCCCGGGTGATGGTGGTGTTCGACGTGGTGGCCCGCTATTTGCGCCATTTGGGCTTCGACGTCACCTATGTGCGCAACATCACCGACATCGACGACAAGATCATCAAGCGGGCCCGGGAGAACGGCGAACCCGAGGCCGACCTCACCGGACGCTTTATCCAGGCCATGCACGAAGACGCCGCCGCCTTGGGGGTCTTGCCCCCCGACGTGGAACCCCGGGCCACGGCGAGTTTGGACCCCATGATCGCCATGATCCAGACCCTGGTGGCCAGCGACCACGCCTACCCCGCCGCCAACGGCGACGTCTACTACCGGGTGGCGCGGTTTCCCGCCTATGGGCGCTTGGCCAACAAAAACCTCGACGACCTGCGGGCCGGTGCCCGGGTGGAGGTGGACGAGGCCAAGGAAGACCCCTTGGATTTTGTGCTGTGGAAGGCCGCCAAACCCGACGAACCCGCCTGGTCCTCCCCCTGGGGCCCCGGCCGGCCGGGCTGGCACATCGAATGCTCGGCCATGGCCTGCCGGCACCTGGGCCAACACTTCGACATCCACGGCGGGGGCTTGGACCTCAAGTTTCCCCACCACGAAAACGAAATCGCCCAGTCCGAGGCCGCCAACGGGACCAAATTTGTCAACTACTGGCTCCACAACGGCTTTGTCCGGATCGACAACGAGAAGATGTCCAAGTCCCTGGGCAATTTTTTCACCGTGCGGGAGGTGCTGAAACACTACCCCGGAGAGGTCGTCCGCGGCTTTATCCTGGGGAGCCACTACGGCAGCCCCTTGGACTACACCGACGCTAGCCTCGAAACCGCCAAGGCCGCCTTGACCCGGTTGTACACCGCCCTGCGGGGTCTGCCAAGGGGAGAACCCGGCCCAGTCACCGCGGACTACAGCAACCGGTTCCAGGAGGCCATGGACGATGACTTCAACACCCCCAAGGCCTTGGCGGTGTTGTTCGATCTGGCCCGGGAGATCAACCAGTGCCGGGAAAACGATCCTTCCCAGGCGGCGGCGTTGGGTGGGGAATTGCGGCGGCTGGGGGGAATATTGGGCCTGCTCCAGCAAGACCCCGACGCCTTCTTCCAAGGGGGTGACGCCGACACCCTAGACGCCGCGGCCATCGAAGCCCAGATTGAAGCCCGCAAGGCGGCCCGCCGGGCCAAGAACTTCGCCGAGGCCGACCGCATCCGCGATGACCTAGCCGCCCAGGGGGTGATCCTGGAAGACGGCTCCGGGGGTACCACCTGGCGCCGGGAGTGAGGTCCTGGCTCCCCATGGGTATTTGACGCCCCAGGGGCGACACATTATATTATTGTGCTCAATGTCGGGGTATAGCGCAGCCTGGTAGCGCATCTGCTTTGGGAGCAGAGGGTCGGGGGTTCGAATCCCTCTACCCCGACCATTTTTACCACTGAATTCCCATCGCCCTCCAAACCCCACCCCAGGCGCCTGTAGCTCAGCTGGATAGAGCAACGGCCTTCTAAGCCGTCGGTCGCAGGTTCGAATCCTGCCGGGCGCGCCATCTCGTGCTTCAGGTTCCCAAAGGTCGTCTGCTTCTATCGGCGCGCGATCAATCGTATCGTTTCGCATTTCAGAATTTCACACAGGTCTTCAGCGGCTCTCGAGGGGTTTTGCGCCCGCAGTAGCCGCAATTCCGCCCGTGGAAGCTCGGGGAGCCCGTCTCCTTGACCAAAAGACGTGATGTCCTTTGGAAGGCCGTACTCTGTGCGCACGCCAATCCCAAGTCTCGAGCGCAAGGCCGCCCAAACGTAGTGCAGGCTTGGGGTCGTAACAGCCGCTCGCCAGCGGCTTGCCGATCGATCGAAAGCCGAGAGGGCAGCTTTTCGAAACAGGCACGGATGGTCGAATAGCACCAGCGGCACCTCGTCGGACCCATGCCAACCCCGGTAGCTGGTGTGGGCGAGCCACCGCATGGGGGTGGTGAGCAATAGCTCGCCCTCGTCTCTTGCCCCTTCGTCGAAGAATGTGACGGCCCCGTCCAGCCGCCCCGCCTCTATTTCGCTGCTGTGTTTGTGGTTATCACCCGCCCTGACGTCAACGCGAACCCGAGGATGTCGCTCGGAGAACGCCGCCAGAGTGGCGGGGACGACCTCTTCGCAGAAATCTTGCGGCAGGCCCAGGCGGACGACCGATGCGCTCGAGGCAACGCCAAGGGCAATCGCCGCCTCATCGTTGAGGGCGACGATCCTGCGGGCATAGGCAAGCAGGGCCTCGCCAGCCTCAGTCGGCACGAGACCTCTGCCCCTTCTCACAAAGAGTTGAGCGTCAGCCTGCTGCTCCAGTTTCTTGAGCTGCATGCTGATCGCCGATTGCGATCGGCCCAATTCGACGGCGGCGCGGCTGAAGCTGCCGAGGTCGGCCCCGACAACGGCGGCGCGCAGAGCATCGATATCAAATGTGGCTGACATATCAGATCTACTGAATTGGCTCTTTCGATAAATTCGTTTTTCGAAATCATAATGCGTTGCTACAGTGGGGGTCAAGATAGAGATCGGCGACCCTCCCCTTCCTTCGTGATGGCTGCCGACGAAGGCCACGGGAGACCATATCTATGGCTAAACTCGCCACAAGCGACTCACCTGAAGGACGGTCTATGGCCATCATTGTCTTCGCTGGTGGACTGATTTTGGCCATTTCATTTGGAGTTCGATCAGTATTTGGGGGCTTTGTAGATCCCCTATCCAATGACCTGTTTGGCGGTAGCGTTGAAGTATTTTCCCTTTCGATTGCAATCCAAAACTTAGTCTGGGGGCTCGCACAGCCTGTCTTTGGAATATTCGCTGACCGGTTTGGCGACCGCCGTGCGCTTTGGCTTGGGTTCGGTTGCTATGCGGCTGGCATGCTGCTCTGCACTGCAGCCATGTCGCCGGTAGCGCTCCATTTCGGTGCGGGTGTTTTGGTGGGGATGGGAATCTCCGGTACGGCATTCGGCGTCGTACTCGCTGTCATTGGAAGGGCAACCCCCGTTGAACAGCGCGGATACTATCTCGGGTTGGCATCGGCCATAGGCTCCGTTGGACAAGTCATTCTTCCACTCCTAGCGTCGTGGCTTATGGAGTGGTTCACCTGGCGGGTCGCCCTGGCTACCATTGCAGCGATGTTGGCACCCATGGCTCTTTGTATACCCCTCTTGCGCGTAAAACGTGTGCCCCTGGCGCAGACAAAAGCCGCAGCGAGCAGCTGCACCAGATCGGATCGCCTGGAGCAAACCATCAAAAATGCATTTCGACAGCCGAGTTATGGTTTATTGTGTGTAGGATTTTCAGTGTGTGGCTTTCATCTCGAATTTATCACCGCCCACTTGCCCACATATATTCAATATTTTTGTTCGAGCAACAGCCTGTCCCCAGAAGAGCTGCGGGCATTGGGACTTAGAGCCCTCTCAGTCGTAGGCTTAGCCAACATAGTTGGAACGCTCCTCGCTTCTAAGCTTGGTACCATGGTACATCACATCGATTTGAGCTCGGGTTGGCATGTGCAGCTCGACGACTGGCACCCGGGGTACGGCCAGGACTAACGCATCTCATTTGGCTTTCCGTACCCCAGTGGCCACGCACCATGTCGGCGAAGGCGACTGCCTCGGTCGCCCCTGTCAGCAAATAAGGCTTTCTTCAGAACAGAGGGGTTGACGGGGGTCGAGGCCATGGAACATCGCTCCCAGAGGGGCTAGGGGCTCTCGAGCCTGCCCGATACGCCCGGCACGGACAATGCGTTCAGCAAGTCCTTCACTTATCAACCAAAATTTAGATGCGTTAGCCCCGCCATACCCCCAAGCCCTCCCAAACCGTCGTTCCCCGCGAGGGGCCAAGGGTTCACACACTGTGCAACCCCAAATGGTCCATACCGTTGGCTGAGATTTAACCGGTCTCTGGCGATAATGGCCTATATCAAGGGCGAGAAAGAACGAAAGCGATTGGCGCCACGTTCAGCCTTTGTAGCAACTCCGGTCAAAAGTGTGCAGCCTGAGATACACCGATTTAGACGTTAAATCTCATTCAATCTCTGTGGGGAGAATCTACCAATGAAAAGCAAAGCCATCGTCCAATCCATGGCCCTTGGCCTGGCCCTTTTATCGAGCGGGACAATCGTCCAGGCCAAGGCAGTCGTCAGTATTCATCAACACTGCGATTTTCGCGGTTACCACATCGAACTACCCCCGGGTCACTACGACCTACCCCACCTCAGACAGCGTGGTATGGTCAACGACGATATATCGGCCCTAAAAGTACCACAGGGTTATCGGGTTTGGATCTATCAACACGCGGGCTTTAGGGGCAAATTCCGTCAGCTGCGGAGCAGCGACAGTTGCCTGTTGCTCTCCGGCTTCAACGATCAAATCTCGTCCATCAAAGTAGAGCGCATCCCCAGGGGTGTCCATGGCGTCAATGGTTACAATGTCACCAAGGTCTATTATCCGGGTGGTGTTTTTGAAATGGGTAGGGGCAACCGTTGGCTAGAGCGCAATCGCGACGGCCGCCATCACTTTGTCGAGCAGAACCGCGACGAATGGTCTGTCTACCTCATGGATCGCTCCAGGGGGGTGCAGATCCAGCTAGACCTCCATCGCAAAGAGATCTTCTACCGCCATCGCCAAGAGCCCCGGCGAGTACTCTATCGGATTAGCCGAGCTGAGGCGAAGAAGCGCCTTGGGGACTATCGCGGTGATGGACGTCGCGTCGACGGCTACAACGTCGGTGAAGTTCATTATCGCGGTGGTGTATTTAAGAACACAGGAGGTCATCATTGGAAATGGCGCAACAGGAAAGGCCATTTATCCCTCATCGAGCAAAACCGCGACGAATGGTCTGTCTATTTGCTCAACCCAAGCAAAAAAATTCGAATTCAGCTGGATTTGCACCGCAAAGAGGTCTTTTACTCGCGGGATCATTCGCCGCGCCAGGCATCGCGCCCCATCAAAAAGGTCAAAGCGATGTAGCTCTAACTGCGCTCCAGTGACCCAGGGGGTATCCAGGGAGGAACCCCGAGATTGGCTCTTGACAAAAACCTGGTTGGCTTGTGGATCTAGGTTTACAGACCCACCCCAGGGGCGAGGGCCGCCAGAAACGACGATCAACGCAACATATTGAAGAGTTTCACGCAAGACCTGCAACAACCGACACCCGTCACCTATCCCAATCGTCCCCAGCGTCGAAGTGCAGCGCTACTGCTTGGGTGGGGCGGTGTCTGCCAAACGCAATCTCGTCGCCATGGCGGCATCTCGCACAATGCCGGAAAGCATCTTCAAATGGGCCTCGAGGGGGCTCGTCTTCCGCCAAATCAGGCCAATAGAGCGCGAAGGCTGGGGATCCTCAAACTCCACCAGATCGACTTCCGCGATTTTCGACTCAATCCGCGCGGCCATCTCCGGGATGAGAGTCACCCCGATTCCAGAGGCAACCAGCTGGACTAGGGTGGTGAGGGAACTCCCCTCCACAATGTTTTTGTAGTTCTCCTTGCCGAACTCACAGCACGCCAGGGCTTGCTCTCGAAAGCAGTGCCCTTCCTCCAGCAGCAAAATCTTTAAGCTCTGAAGTGCCGCCAAGTCGGGCACCGGCATACCGGCTTGGGAGCGGGGTCTCACCAGGATGAAGTTCTCCGAGAAGAGGGGCCACTGGGTTAGGGCCGCTTCCGAGATGGGCAAAGCGGCAATGGCGGCATCGAGGGCACCAGCGTGCAATTCCTCCATCAGTTGCGGCGTGACGGCTTCCCGGGGGATCAATTCCAAGCTCGGCAACCGGCGCGTCACCCGCACCATCACCTCTGGCAGTAGATAGGGCGCCACCGTGGGGATAACACCGAGGCGAAACGGCCCCGACAGCTCGTCCTTCGCGGCGCGCACCGATTCGCCGATTTCCGCCACGATCCGCAACACCTCGCCGGCCCGTTGGGCGATCTTTTCGCCGAGATCCGTCAGTTGCACGTGACGCGTGGTCCGCTCGACCAACGGCGCGCCGACTAAGTCTTCAAGTTGTTTGATTTGCAGAGAAAAAGCCGGCTGCGAGATGGCGCAGGCATCGGCGGCCTTGGAGAAATGGCGCGTCTGGGCCAAAGCGAAAAAGTACCGCAGATGTTTTAGTGTAAGACTGTTCATAGAAGTACACCATCCCACGGGCACCCGTGGCTACGTTCCGGCGGACCAGTGCCCTGCTTCCCCAGGGGCACAGGGCCTCATTTATTTGCAAGTCCTATTAAACACCTTTGAAAATCAAAATTCAGCAAATGAGGCAAGTCCTGTACAAATAGTGATGGATCTCGAAGGCTGCAGGGCCCTCGAGCCTCGGACGACACAGTTTGAAGCGAGGATGATGATATGGAAGGGGATACTTTGAGCACTGCGGGGAAATGCCCCGTCATGCACGGCGGTAACACATCGACGGACAACGCGGTCATGTCGTGGTGGCCCAACGCCCTCAATCTGGACATCCTGCACCAGCACGGCGCAAGGACCAACCCCATGGACGGGGAGTTCGACTACCGCGCCGAGGTCAGCAAACTCGACTTCGCCGCCGTCAAATCAGACCTACACGCCCTCATGACCGACAGCCAGGACTGGTGGCCCGCCGACTGGGGTCACTACGGCGGCTTGATGATCCGCATGGCCTGGCATGCCGCCGGCTCCTACCGGGTGCAAGATGGCCGCGGTGGCGCCGGCACCGGCAACTTGCGCTTTGCGCCTTTGAACTCCTGGCCGGACAACACCAGCCTGGACAAGGCCCGTCGCCTGCTGTGGCCCATCAAGAAAAAGTACGGCAACAAGCTCTCTTGGGCCGACTTGATCATCCTCGCAGGCAACGTCGCCTACGAATCCATGGGCCTGAAGACCTTCGGCTTCGGCTTTGGCCGCGAGGACATCTGGCAGCCGGAAATCGACACCTACTGGGGCGAGGAGAAGGAATGGCTGGCGCCCAGCGACGAGCGCTACGGTGACGTCAAAAACGCCTCCACCTTGGCAAACCCCCTCGCCGCCGTGCAGATGGGCCTGATCTACGTCAACCCAGAGGGGGTTAACCGCCAGCCCGATCCCATGCTGACCGCCGCCCACGTGCGGGAAACCTTCGCCCGCATGGCCATGAACGACGAAGAAACCGCCGCCCTCACCGCCGGTGGCCACACGGTGGGCAAGTGCCACGGCGCCGGCAACGCCGAGGCTCTGGGCCCCGCCCCCGAAGCAGCGGGCCTCGAGGCCCAGGGCCTCGGCTGGAACAACCCCAACCAGCAGGGCTTGGCCAGCCGCGCCCTCACGTCGGGGATCGAAGGCGCCTGGACCACGGAGCCGACGAAATTCGACATGGGCTATTTCAAGCTCCTGTTTGGCTACGAGTGGGAGCTGCGCAAGTCCCCCGCCGGCGCCTGGCAGTGGGAGCCCATCGACATCAAGGAAGAAGACAAGCCCGTCGACGCCAGCGATCCGTCGATCCGCCACAATCCCATCATGACCGACGCCGACATGGCCATGAAGGTCGATCCGGCCTACAACGAGATCTGCCAAAAATTCATGGCCGATCCGGAGTACTTCTTCGACACCTTCGCCCGGGCCTGGTTTAAGCTGACCCACCGGGACATGGGACCCAAGGTGCGCTACATCGGCCCAGACGTACCGGCCGAGGATCTGATTTGGCAGGATCCAGTACCCGCCGGCTCCGCCGACTACGACGTGGCGGCAGTCAAGGCCAAGATCGCCCAAAGCGGGCTGTCCAGCGCCGAACTCATCAGCACCGCGTGGGACAGTGCTCGCACCTACCGCGGCTCGGACAAGCGCGGCGGTGCCAACGGGGCGCGGATCCGCCTCGCACCCCAGCGGGATTGGGAGGGCAACGAGCCGGAGCGTCTCGCCAAGGTCCTCGGCGTGCTCGAGCCCATCGCCGCTGAGACCGGTGCCTCCCTGGCCGACGTCATCGTCCTAGCGGGCAACGTCGGCCTGGAGCAGGCCATCAAAGCGGCGGGTTTCGACGTCGCCGTGCCCTTTGCCCCGGGCCGGGGCGACGCCACCGCCGCGCAAACCGATGCTCAGTCCTTCGCCGTGCTCGAGCCCCTCGCCGACGGCTTTCGCAACTGGCAGAAGAAGGACTACGTGGTCAGCGCCGAAGAGATGATGCTCGACCGCGCCCAGCTCATGGGTTTGACGGCCCGAGAAATGACGGTTCTGGTGGGCGGTATGCGCATGCTGGGGACCAACCATGGCGGTACCAAGCACGGCGTTTTCACCCATCGAGAGGGCGCCCTGACCACCGACTTCTTCGTCAACCTCACCGACATGGCCCACAGCTGGCACCCCTTGGAGGGCGGCGTTTACGAAATCCGCGACCGCAAATCCGGTGAGGTCAAGTGGACCGCGACCCGCATGGACCTGGTCTTCGGCTCCAACTCGGTGCTGCGCGCCTACGCCGAGGTCTACGCCCAAGACGACAACGGCGAAAAGTTTGTCCGCGACTTCGTGGCCGCGTGGACCAAGGTCATGAACGCCGATCGCTTCGACCTCTGCGCCTGATGAAATCGAGGTGATGCCGATCCGGGCGGGGGAACCCCGCCCGGATAGCGCAGTCAAGGGCACCGCAGCCATGGAAAGCCCAGTAGTCCCCACCGCGGTGTCCACACTTCGAGCCCAGTGTGCGAAAATTGGCAGCTAAAGGACGGCAAAGGGCACGACGCCATGACCCTCGATCAATACTTGGACCCCCTCCTGGAGCACTACGGCACTGCCGGCGAGCCCGTGCGCTTTGCCGCCGATGAACTCCTCCGCCAGCTATTTCCCCACCAGGGGGCCCTGGCTGCCCTGGTCAACGAAGTCCTCGGCGTCGCCCACGACCATTGGCGCCACCACCGCTGCGCCAATCTCCAGCAGACCTTCGCCGCCGATCAGCTGAGCCAGGTGGCAACCGTCTTAATGGTGGTCCAGGGCGAGTTGGGGGGGCTGTTTCATCCCCTGGCGGCCACGTTACAACAAGGGGACCTCACCGCCGTCGATGGCCACGTCCAGAACTTTATCACCCACCACGGCGATTGCTGGCGGCGCGCCCGGGAACAGTTGACCCCCATCGCCGAAGCCATGGACGCCCTGCGGGACGACGTGGCCCGCACCGAGGACCTGGGGCAGGCCATCCACCGAGCCCTTGAGGCGCCCCACACCCACAACACCCCCCATCAACGCCAGGCCCTGACCGCCCTGGCCCACCTGGAACGGACCCATTTGCACCGGGACACGGTGACCCTCCAGATACTCCAGGCCCTCCAAGACCCCGACGAACGCTTGGCCGTGGGGCGCTGGTTACCCGACTACTGGGCCTTGCCCGCCGAGGAGCGCACCGCCCGACTGGCGACGGCGACCCACCTGGGGGAATTGGGCTTGATCTATCCCCTCCCCGAAGGAGCCGAGGTGGCCCATATCCCCTGGGAGACGGGAAGTCCGGTGGCCGTCTCCCAACTGTGTCGGTTGGACTACTTTACCCTGGGACGCAGCGGCGACCTGTGTTTGGCTTCCCACCGGCCCCACACCGATGGCCACAACCTCAGCCGCCGCCACCTGACCTTCCGCTGGCTGGCGGGCAACCTGGAAGTGCAAGACACCTCCAGCAACGGAGCGTTGTACAACGGTCACCGCCTCCCCCGGGACGGTACCTGGCAACCTCTGGCAACGGACGACGAACTGACGGTGCTGACCCAGCACATCGACTTGGGTCTCCAGGTGGCGGCCCTCACGGTGGGTGGTGCCCACTTGGTGCGGCGGCGCGACCGCGAGGATCAAGAGGACTACTGGCTGCTCCAAGGGGGCCTCGCCCTGGCACCCGACTGGCTGCTGGAGTCGGCGGCCCAAGGGTTTGTCCTGGCCTCCCACCACCACCGCCAGGGATTAAGGGATGGCGATGCCGTCCAGCTGGGCTCTAGACAAGGCACCTTTAGGGCGGAGCGGTACCGTCCCGCCCTCCCTCGGGCCAGTTGACCCAAACGATCCCCCCCAACGCTCCCCCACGCCCCTCAGGGGGCGGAGCGTCGGGCGGGTGTGGCGACCCCCAGCAGCCCCTGGGGGATCTTGCAATGGCATTGGGTCGCCGGCAGTGGAACTCATTTTTGGCACACTCGTGCCGATGACCGCGCCGAATGGGCCAGGAGACCAACGATGAATTCAGACCAGGGCCTGGACGAACTCCAGGCCGCCCTAGAACAGGGCCAGCTGAGCCCGGCGGAATTCGCCGCCAAAAAGGCCGCGCTCCTCGGCGCCGCGGCCAAGGGGGCGGTCTTTGGCGCCCTGGACCCCGCGACCCCCTGGCTCCAGCCCGGCGCGGAGATCGGCCCCAAGGACTACCGGTTTCGCATCGTCCATTTTCTGGGCAGTGATGGCTTGAGCCAACGCTTCTTGGCCCGGGATTTGGTGGGTGAAATCCTCATCGAGCGGGATTGCTACAAAATCCTCCTGGTGGCCCATCCCCACCTCGCCGAGGTGGATCCCGAGTTCGGCCGCGATTTCCAGGCCGCAGCGGCCAAGGTGCGCGCCTTGCGCCACCCCCACCTAGCCCGCATCTTCAGGGGCTACACCGATGCCCCGCCGTGGTATTTTTTCACCGCCGAACCCAGGGGGGGAGAGACCCTGGCCCGGCGCTGGCAAGGCCGCCAGCGGCTCCCTTTCCTGTGGTCCAGTGCCCGGACTTTCCTCCGTCCCCTGGCCGAGGCCCTGGACTATGCCCACGGCGAGGGAGTAGTCCACGGCGACGTGCGCCAAGAGCACGTCCTGTTCCCCACCGGCGGCGGCGTGCAACTGACCCACACGGGGTTTATACCTCCCCTGGATCAGGGGGCGCGCCACAGCGCCAACCTGGGCCAGCTGCCGCCGCCTGAGGCCCAGCTCTACTGGGCCCCGGAACGCCAAGTCCCCCCACCTAAAGGCATTCCCCCCGACCCCCGCCAAGATGTCCACGCCTTGGCCTGCCTCATCTGGGAGCTCCTGGTGGGCTCACCCCCCTTTGGGCCCGCCGAGGCCCCAGGGCGCCAACCCAACGCCTTGCCCTCCAAGCCCAATACCCTCACCGAACCCGCCTACCAGCTCCTGTGCGATGGCTTTGCCTTTGCCGCCGACCAGCGCCCCCAGCGAGCCCTGGTGTTGTTCACCGAGCTCGACGACGCCCTGAGGAGACGCTCCCAGCCAAACACCAGGGTGGCCGCTGCCCCCTCACCCTCCATGATCCACGGCTGGACGGCCGAGGCGGTGCAGCGGCTGCAGCAAGACACCGCCAGCGTCGTCCAGCGACCCCTGGTGTTTCGCGATACCACCGGGGTGGGCCACGAGGGGCCGGCCATGGTGGTGATCCCCCCCGGGGCGTTCCTCATGGGCTCCCCGGCTTCCGAAGCCGGCCATCAGCCCAACGAAACCCAACACCGGGTGCAGCTCAGCCAGCCCTTTGCCCTGGGGCGCTTTGCCGTCACCGTGGAAGAGTTTCGCCACTTCGTCCAAGCGGCGGACTATCGCACCGAAGCCGAGCGGGGCGATGGCGCCCTGGGCTGGACGGGGCACGAGTTCCAGCGCCGCGAGACCTTCAACTGGCGCCAACCGGGTTTCCTCCAGGCCGACGACCATCCGGTGACTTGCATCAGCTGGCACGACGCCGAGGCCTACATCCACTGGCTCGCCCAACAGACCGGCCAACCCTACCGCTTGCCCACGGAGGCCGAGTGGGAGTACGCCTGCCGGGCTGGGACCACCACCCCGTTCCACTGGGGCAACGCCATCACCACCGCCCAGGCCAACTACAACGGCACCCACCCCTACGCCAAGGGCAAAACTGGCCTCTACCGCCAGCAGACCCTCCCCGTGGACGAATTCACCCCCAACCCCTTTGGGTTGTATCAAATGCACGGCAACGTCTGGGAGTGGTGCGCCGACGGCTATGTGGACGACCCGGCCGCCAAGGGCGCGCGGATCGATCCCCTCGAGCAGGCCCACGGCCTCGGCCGGGTACGCCGGGGGGGGAGTTGGTACAACGCCCCCGACAACCTGCGTTCGGCCTACCGCTTCCAAGCCGACGCCGACCGACGACGGGCCTTCATCGGGGTGCGCGTCGCCAGGAGCTTGTAGCCGCCTGGGCCCTGGGCCCTGGGCCTCAGCCGCCCCGCAGACTTACGTGGGCGGCGACGATCCGCCAACCCTCGGCAAAGCGCACCCAGGTCTGGCTTTGGCGGCCGTTTTCACCGCTGGCCCGGCGGTACTCCAGGTTGGCCGTGGCCGTGTCCCGGCCGTAGGTGGTGATCACCGTGCGCAGGTGCTGGCGGGACACCACGTCGGCGACGCTTCGCGACGCCCGAAAGGCGGCGATGGCGTCGTGGCCGTAGAGATTCTCGTTGACCCCGTACCGCAGGGTATGGTCACTGTGCCAGAACAGCTCGTTGAGGGTGGCGACGTCGTTGGCCATCAAAGCGGTTTCGTAGCGCTCAAAGGCCGCCGTCACTTCGGCCACCACCTCGGGAAGGTTGATCTCCACAGTCCATTATTCCTCGCAAGGGGCACCCCACGGCGCCCTCCCCCACGTTATAGGAGCTAAACCCTCGCTGTGAAACGTCTCCTCCGCACTTTGCTCAGCGTTTTTGTCGTCGCCGCCGCCGCCTTGGTGGGCGCCCTCTACTGGGGGGCTCAGGATAAATCCCTGGGGCAACGACCCACCCCCGGGCGGCCGGAGGTGGACTTGGACCCCTATCGTTCGGTCATCCCCCTGCCCATCACCGTGGGCCTTCAGACCCTGCAGGACCGCGTCGAAGCTCGCTTGCCCCAGATCCTCAAGACCTTTGACCGCCAGCGGGAGTTGTGCCCGTTGAACCGCTGCCAGACCTTTGCCCTCCGAGGCCAGGTGGCCAGGTCAACGGTGAACATGGTGGGCCGGGGGGAGTTCTTGGCCCTGGAAATTCCCGTGGCCGCCGAGGTCACCGCCGGCCCCAAGGGGTCCGTGGGTCGGCTGTTGAGCCAGGGCTTGGATTTGCGAGTCGAGGCCCAAGCGCTGCTGAATGTCGATATGCGGTTGGCCTTGACCCCCCAGTGGACGCCGGTGCCGACGGTGGAGGCCAGCTACCGCTGGCTCCAGCCGCCGCATCTCCAGGTCCTCGACCGCAGCTTGGCCATCCGCGCGCCGGTGGACGACGCCATGGGGGAGATGATGACCGATTTGGAGCGCGACATCGCGGCGAGCCTCGGCCAGCGCCTGGCCTTCGACGCCCAGTTGGCCGCCTCCTGGGAGCAACTCCATCGCCCCATCCAGCTGGCCGCGGCACCCCCGGTGTGGCTGGTACCCGAACCCGAGGCCCTGGCCTTTGGCGGCTTTCGCTTCGACCCCCGAGCCGTCACCACCACCCTGGCCATCACCACCCGCTCGCGGGTGTTTCTCGACGACGAGCCGCCCCCGGCCGAGGTCACACCCCTGCCCCCCTGGCAACCCCTGGCGGCGACGGCCGAGCCGCGCCTTGTACTACAGATCCCCCTGGGGTTGACCTTTGCCGAGCTGGCGGCGGCCATCGAGGCGGAGCTGACCCGAGAACCCATAGAACTGGGGGTGGCCGGGCAGCTGAAGCTGGCCAATTTGACCCTCTATGCCAGCGACCAGGGGGAGTTGGTGGTGGGGGTGGACGCCGGTTACGACGGCCCTGGGGGGGTGGTGGATACCGAGGGGCAGCTGTACCTGGCGGGGTATCCCACCCTGGACACGGCCACGGAGACGGTGGTCCTGGAACGAGCCCGCTTTAGCCGCCAGGTGGACAACTGGCTAGTGGCTGGGGCATCGGCTCTATTGGCGGCGCCATTACGGGCCAGTATCGAAGAGGCGACGCGCTTCGACTACGGCGCCGCCTTGGCGCCGACCATCGACGAGATCAACGTCCGACTGGCGGCCGGCATCCGCCGGGGCCCCCTGGCGCTCCAGGGGCGGGTGGAGGGGGTTTCGCCCATCGCCGTCCACGTGGGGGCCGAGGAGCTGGTATTGGTGGTGGAAACCCAGGGCCAGGTGACCGCCGAGCTGATCCCGGAGGACCCGCCCCCGGGCTAGGCCAATTCCCGAGCCAGGCGAAAGCCCACCAGGCCATCGGCCACCTGGGCGCGGCGGTGGAGCCGGCAGGCGGCCCGCAGTTGGGCCGGGGGGGAACTCCAGCCGCCGCCGCGAAAGATCCGCCGCTCGCCGCCGTCGTCCAGCAGGGGATCTCGGTCTGGCAGCCCCCGGGGGTCGGCGCAGTAGTTATCCGCCACCCACTCGCCGACGTTGCCGTGGACTTGGTGCAATCCCCAGGGGTTGGGGTCAAAGGCGCTGACCACCCGGGGTTGGCCGTCCAGGGGGCTCTGACCGTAGTGGGCAACGCTGGGGCTCGCCGTGGCCCCCCACCAAAAGGCCGTGGCGGCGCCGGCGCGGCAGGCGTATTCCCACTCGGCCTCCGTGGGCAGGCGGTAGGGTTGGCCGGTCTGCTCGCTGAGCCAGTGGGCATAGGCGACGGCGTCGAACCAGCTGACCCCCGTCACCGGCCAGCGTCCGTCTCCTGACTCGGGGGGCGAAGGCCGCCCGATGGCCCGACAGTAGGCGTTGTACTCTTCCCGGGTCACGGCGAAGCGCCCCAGGGCCACGGGCCTAGACAGGGTCACGGTCCGGGGTCGCTCGTCGTCCCGACGCCCGACCTCGGCTTGGGGGGAGCCCATGATAAAGCGCCCCGGGGGAATCACCACCAGCCACGGCGTCGACAGGCGACCCCGGCGGACCGGATCGCGAAACCAGGGCTCGGTGAAGCCCAGCACCTGGGCGGCGTGGCGCTGGCGCGCCGCCACCCGCTCCGGCGGCCAGCCGGTGAGGAGGTCCTCGGCGGCGGGCAACGCCGTGG
>JBHJHK010000026.1:0-7889 GCA_050330975.1 Candidatus Competibacterales bacterium
CCACCCGGGCCCCCACCATCCCCACGGCAGGGCATCTCCCCCCCACGGCTGGCGGGGGGGCGGGCAGTTACATCTGCGCCCGCTGGTCTTAGCCCCCCGCGCCCGGGGGGAACCCCGGGGCCCGCCGACGGCTCCCGACCGCCCGGGGGACGACCCCTTGACGACTCCCTTCAAGGGCGAGGGCGGTACTGGTTCTCGAAGCTCTCCAGGGAATCGATGAGTTGGTGGATCTGCCCTAGGGCCTTGGGAGAAATTTCGAAGATGTGCAACCCGGTGTGGTGGAGGCCGTTGGAGGAGCGTCGGGTCCAAACGCTCATGGCCTTGAGGGGCACGATCTCCCACTGCCCCGTGGGCAAAATGATTTCCAGCCCCAAGTGGAAAGTGTGTTCCTTGGGCACCGGGTCTTCGCTGATGACCTGGAGGCCCTTGGCGGCGATGTCCACGGCGTGCCCCAACAGGGCATTGCAGCTGCGGTCGAAAACCCGGATGTGAATGGGCAAGTTCCAACGCCGATCCTGGCGCCGATCCATGGGGTCTTGCCAATCGGCTTTCATGGTGAATGGTGCCCCTCGATACCCGCGCCGAACTGGTTTTTCAGATCGCCCCCGACGCCAGCTGGCTCTCGAGGAACTCGAGTTGCCGCACGGCGCTGGGAGAACGGGGATGGAGATCGATGACCTCCCGGTAGACGTCGACGGCGGTTTCCAGGTCGCCGCGGCGGATGAAGATCAACCCCATACCCGACAAGGCGCCAAAGTGGCGGGGTTCCAGGGCCAGGGTGCGGCGAATGTCCGCCATGGAGGCGGCGTCATCCCCCAGGAGGTAGTACACCGTCGCCCGCTTGTTCCAACCCTCGGCAAACCCGGGCACAGCATCCACCAGCTGGTCAAACAGCGCCAGGGCCCCCTCGAGGTCGCCGTGGCCCATGGCGGCGATGCCCCGGGCCATCAGGGCGTCGATGTCCGGGTTGCCATGGTGGGTCCAAAGCTGCCAAATGGTGGCCTCGGCCCGGAGAATCTCCACCAGATCGTCGCTCTTCTGGAGGACTGTAAACAATTCGTCGAGGGTCTCGTCGACGTCGGAGGCGGCCCAGGTACCCTGGTAGAGGAGCGCTAGAGCCACCAAAACCACAGCCAAGACTCCGACGGAAACCGGACCTTGGCGGTGGCGCTTGTTCAAAGTCTTCCATGATGTGCCGTCAGTCATGGTCATCGACCTCCAACCCCTCGACGTCGCCTCGGGGTTTGATTGCAAGCGCTGGCCGGGTGATTGCCGCCGCCACCACGGCCCACTACACTGAAGTTCGGTGCCGTGGCCATGGGTCATTGTACTGACTGGCGGTATCCCCAAACTATGGGCGTGTTGCGCGAAGTGGTTACGCGAAGTCACAATCTTTCCTTGTAACACGCCCGACACCCCGAGCCAAGGTCCTTTGGGGTAACCACCGCCTCCCTACACCCCCAACCGAGTTCGTCGAGATGACCGCCGTCGACCTGCGCAGCGATACCGTCACCCGCCCCACGCCGGCCATGAAACGCGCCATGAACGAGGCCCCCCTGGGCGACGACGTCTACGGCGAAGACCCCACCGTCAATAGTCTAGAGCGCCATCTCGCCGAACTGACGGGGATGGAGGCCGCCATGTTGGCGCCCACTGGCACCCAGAGCAATTTGGCGGCCCTCATGGCCCACTGCCAGCGGGGGGACGAGTACATCGTGGGACAACGGGCCCACACCTATCGGTGGGAGGGGGGTGGCGCCGCCGTCCTCGGCAGCATCCAACCCCAACCCTTGGAGATGGACGCCCTGGGCCGTCTGGATCTGGACGCCGTGGTGGCCGCCATCAAGCCCCGAGACGTCCACTTTGCCCGCAGTCGGCTCTTGTGCCTGGAAGACACCCACATGGGCCAGCCGGTGCCCCTGGAGTACCTGGCGGCGGCCACCGCCGCCGCCAAGGACCACGGCCTGGCCTGCCACCTAGACGGGGCGCGGCTGTTCAACGCCACCGTGCAACAACAGGTCCCCCTGGGGTCCATTACCCGCCACTTCGACAGCGTTTCCCTGTGCTTGTCCAAGGGCCTTGGCACCCCGGTGGGGTCGGTACTGTGTGGTTCCAAGGCCCTCGTCGAGGAGGCGCGGCGCTGGCGCAAGGTGTTGGGGGGCGGTATGCGCCAGGCCGGGATCCTCGCCGCCGCCGGTCTCTACGCCCTGGAGCACCACGTCCAGCGCCTGGCCGACGACCACGCCAACGCCGCCGCCCTGGGGCGGGGCTTGGCGGTCATCGGCGACGGCGCCCTGGCGGTGGAGACCACCCCCACCAATATGGTGTTTGTCACCTGGCCCGGGGACAGCGGTCCAATCCTGGCCGCCGAGTTGGCCGCCAAGGGCATCATCGTGCCCCAGGGCCCCAGGGCGCGCTTGGTCACCCACCTGGATGTCGACGCCGCCGCCATCCAGGGGGTCATCGAGGCCGTGGGGGATTTCTATCACCGGGTTGGCCTCACCGCCAGCTCGCGGTGAGGGGTGTGACCGGCGCGCGATGAACGCGACTTCAGATGCCAGCTGGCGGACCGGCGTCGGGGCCCTCGCCGCCCAAGACCCCGGCTTGGGCGCCTGGATAACCCGCATCGGCCCCTGTACCTTGGTACCTCGCCGCGACGATACCCCCTTCCAGGGATTGCTGCGGGCCATCGTCTACCAACAGCTGTCGGGACGCGCCGCCGGGGCCATCCACCGCCGACTGTTGGACCTGCTACAGGGCGAGGTCCTGCCGGCGCGGTTGGCGACCTTGGACGACGACACCCTACGGGGGGCGGGGCTCTCCCGGAGCAAAATCGCGGCGGTGCGAGACCTGACGGCCAAGACGTTGGCGGGGGTGGTTCCCGACCGAGCCACCCTGATGGCCCTCGACGACGAGGCCATCGTCCAACGGCTGATCCAAGTGCGGGGCATCGGCCGCTGGAGTGCCCAAATGTTGTTGATCTTTCAACTGGGCCGTCCGGATGTATTGCCCACCTTTGACCTGGGGGTGCAAAAGGGCTGTCGGATCGTCGACGACCTCGACGCCCTCCCCTCCCCCAAGGCCCTGGCCCAGCGGGGGGAATGTTGGCGCCCCTACCGCTCCTTGGCCAGCTGGTATCTGTGGCGGGTGGCCGAGGGCGGCGGGGCCCAGGAGGTTTGAGGGCGGCGCCGCGGCTCGAAGGTCGACGGCCAGGCCACTGCCGCCGAGCCCCGTTGGCTCTATTGACCTCGGGCCCACAGTTGCGCCCCCCAATGGACGCGCCCAAACTCACCAAAACCCAGACGTGACGCGATCTCCACAACGGCGATGGGACGCGCCCTTGGGCCCTCGCCACAACCCAGCCACCGAGAGGATCCACCGTGTATCCATTGCAACCCTTGACCGTCAAGACCGTCCTCCCCGCCCTGGCTTTGGGGGCCCTGGCCACTCTGGGCCTGGTGGGCCTGGCCTCTTCTGCCCAAGACGCCCCAGGGCAGCTGGTGATGCTCGGGGGGGCCAACTTGATCGAAGGCTACGACTTCAACGACGACTCTGGCGCCAAGGGAAGCGCCTACTTCGACTTTGAAGCCGGGGAAATCCGCGGCCAGTACAAGGGGCTCAAGACCATGGAGGGCCGCACTGCCCTCTACGCCTGGCTCCACGACACCGCCGAGCAGCGCTCCACCCCGGTGGGCTTTGTGGGGGACCTCAAGAATCCCGACGGCGCCAGCCAAGGCCGCTTCCAGGTGGCCTTGCCCGCAGCGTATCGAGACGGCGACTTCGGCGGCTACGAAGTCCTGGGGATCACCGCCGAGGAACCCGGCAGCTCCCCTAAGACCCCCGCCGGTACCCCGGGGGTGCCGAGCCCCGCCTTCTATCTGTTCGCCGCCCTGCCCGGAGCCGACACCGAGCGCCACTTCTGCGGCCATGGCAAAGACTTCTTCTACGCCAAGGCCCCGGACAAGCAGATCTGCTACGACTGCATTTGCCGCCAGAAGTACTCGTCTTGCATCAGCGCCGGGATGAGACTCCACGGTCTCAACTAGGGCCATGTCGAGATCCAGCGCCGTGACCGTGGCACGTTGGCTGGGCCTCTGGGGGCTGGGATTGTCGTGGGGGCTAGTGGCCACTGGCGCCCACGGCGGGGGCGATGGATTTTGGGTGCCCTTCGATCCCCCCGTGCCGGCGCCAGCCTTGTCCTTGGCAAACCTCGACGGCCAACGCCGGTCCCTCGACACCTGGCGCGGCCGCTATGTTCTGCTCAATTTTTGGGCCACCTGGTGCCCGCCGTGTATCGCCGAGATGCCCTCGTTGGAACGGCTTCAGCAACGACTCCCCGAGGAGAAGCTGCGGGTGGTGGCGGTGGCCCAAGACGCGGGGGGACGCGACGTGGTCGCCCCCTTTGTGGCCCGGTTGAGCCCTTCTTTGGCGGTGCTGCTGGACCCCGACGCCACCGCAGGGGACCATTATGGCGTCCATGAGCTGCCGGCGACGTTTTTGCTCGACCCCCAGGGCAGGGTCATCGCCGCCGCCAAGGGGGCGCGGACCTGGGACGCTCCGGCGGCCCTAGAGCGCCTCGAACCCCTGGTGATGCCGTGAGGGGCCAAATCGCCCTCTGGGGATTGGCGGGGCTACTGGCGGCGGGTGCCGTGGGCTTGGCGGTGGGTTACTACACCCTGGGTCCCCCCCAAGACCCCCTGGTGGCGCGGGTGGGAGAGGTTGCCATCCGCCAGTCCACTCTCCAGCGCCAGGTGACCGCCCTACCCCTGGGCCAGCAGATCGACGTCCGCCAACAGCCCGAGCGCTTTGCCGAGGCCGTCATCCGGGAGGAGGTGCTGTTTCAATACGCCAGGGAGCACCTCTACCAATACGACCCCGCCTTTCGCCAAGCCCTGCGGCGCTTCGCCCTGGAGTGGCTCTTCGACCATCGGCTACCCAAGGGGGAGGTCGGCGAACAGGCGATCCGCGACTACTACCACGCCCACCTGAGCGAGATCCGCGGCGAACACGTGCGGGTGCGCAGCATTCGCCGGGGGGCGTTGGCCGAGTGCCGGGCGTTGTTGCCCGAACTCACCGACGAAGCCGCCTTTGCCGCCGCCGCTCGCCGCCACCACTTGGACGAGGCCCTGGCGGAGCGGGGGGGCGATATGGGCTATCTCATGCGCCACTTCGACACCCTGCGTTTCGAAGCCGAGCTGTTCGACATTCCCCTCCACCAACCCCACATTTTCCAGCACGAGTACGGCTGTCATCTGGTGTGGGTGAGCGAGCACCTCAAGCCGCCGGCGCCGCCCCTGGCGGCGGTGCGGGACGCCATTGGCCAAGTGCTGGCCCGAGAGGCGGAACTCAAAGGCCTCAACACCCTATTTGAGCGGGCCCTCCAGCACGTGACCGTCGAGCGCTATTGAGACTGGGGCGCCGTCCCCGGGGGGGGCGGCGGCACACTGGGCACACCGGTGCGCACCCAGGTGTGAATCTGGGCCATCTTGGCGATGGCGGGGGGCGCCAGGACAAAGGGATAGAGGTCGGGCTGGCCCATGCTGCGGTTGAGGCTGTTGACGGCAAAGGTCAAGGGCAGCCAGGCGTCGAAGATCTCTTCGAAATCCTCCTCCTCAAAGGGATCGAAGTTGGCCCGGGTGGCCAGGCCCTCCCCTTGGCCCGTGCGGGGCCGCAGCCTAAGACCAAAGGCGTAGGCCGTCTCCAAGGTGTCGACCATGTGGAGGTAATGGGCCCAGGTCTCGGCCCAGTCCTCCCAGGGATGGGCGCTGGCATAGGCCGAGACAAAGCCCTGGGACCAGGCGGTGGCTGGGCCGTATTGGTAGTAGCCCTCCAACGCCTCGCCATAGTCGGCCCGCTCATCGCCATACATCTCCCGGAACTGGGTCAGACGGTCGGGGGCGGCGGCCACCAGGCGGTCCCAGTAGTAGTGCCCTACCTCGTGGCGCAAATGGCCCAACAGGGTGCGGTAGGGCTCCCCCAAGGCCAAGCGGGTCTTTTCCCGCTCGGCGTCATCGGCCTCGGCGATATTCAGGGTCACCAGCCCCTCGGCGTGGCCGGTGAAGACCCGCTGACGCTTGCCCTGGGGGTTGGTGACATCGGCCAGAAAGTCAAAGGCCAGGCCAAAATTGGGGTCGGTGGTCTTGCTGGTGATGGGCAGTTTTAACCGCAGCAGGGTGTAGATCAGGCGATGCTTGGCCACCTCGATCAAACGCCAGCGGCGGAGGTTGTCCGCCTCGTCGAGGTCGGGGATGGTGCGGTTGAGCTCACAGGCCGGACACAGGCCCTCTTCGGGGCCATTATTGGCCGCGGGCACCAGCCAGTTACAGGCATCATAGGCGGCGTTGGCGCAGTAGCGCCACGGGGTGTCGGGGGCCGCCAGGGCTCGGTAGTTGCCGTCGCCCAACGGCTCCAAGGCGCTCAACACGCCGAGTTCGGGAATAAATCCCAAGGCGTGGCCACAGCGCTCACAGCGGACGTTTTCAAAATAGACCAGATTATGGCAGTGCTGGCACTCAAATAATTTCACCGCAGGACACCTCGTAAACCCTCGCGGGTTTGGAATCATCAGTTGGAAGAATCACGCTTTTCAGCTGCCGTCAAGCTTCATTTGACACATTTCTCGGGCAGGATAATGCCCTCGCGGCTGGAGGTGTTTTACCGTGAAATAACCTCCTGTAACAAAGTTGTCATTTTAAAACTCCGGGCGTTTCCAGGCGGTGGATTGGTACACTAACGGCGATCCTCGGTTTGGATACGCCCGGGGGAAACCGCGGGTTGGCGTGGCCCCATCGACGACCACAGATCGCTGTATTGAGGGAGTTCCCCACCCGTTGTGGTGGTTGGCCACACCTGGGGGTGGTTCATTTTTGACAGTTCCACCCTTCGTCTTCAATAAGCGGCCCTTGGGTATCGACCCATCGACCTGGAAAACACGGACTTCACCATGAATACCATCGGCATTCCCGGACAACCGTCCCCTGTCAGTTCTTTTGACGACAACCGCACCTCGGAACCGGCGGCGAATATGCGGCTGCCGGAGACCCTGGCAGCCACCCCCGAGGGGGGCCGCGGGCCCCGGGTGATGACGGGCTTTGGCGGCGAGACCACCGCGCCTCCCATCCAGGAGACCGTCACCGCTGTCACCTGGAATGTGGAGTCCGGGGGCGCCGATCCCCGGGTCTTGGCCCGACAGGCCGCCACCTTGGCCGAGCGCGGCGTGGATGTCATGGGTCTCCAGGAGGTGGACAGTCAGTCGTGGCTCGATCAAATGAGCGGCGAGATGACCGGTGCCGCGGGTCAGTCCTTTGGCTCGGTCTTGGGCACCACCGGCGGCAATCCCGGCGCCAGTCGGGGCAACGACTTTTTGGGGGTGGTTTACAACCAAGACACCCTGGAGCTCAAGGGCACCGAGGAGCTCAACGACATCAACCGCGACGGCCGCGGTCGGGCGCCCTTGGTGGCCCATTTTGAGCACAAGGACACGGGTCAAGAGTTCTTGTTTGTGGTCAACCACCTGCGGCGGGGCAGCGGCGCCCGCCGGGAAGACGAGGCCCAAGACCTCAACGATTGGGCCCAAAAGCAGGACTTGCCGGTCCTCAACGTCGGCGATTTCAACTGGGACTACGACCTCAACACCGGCGCCCCCGAACCCGACAACCGGGCCATGGATTATCTCACTGAGGATGGGGTACACAACTGGGTGGAGCCCGAAAACAAGACCCAGACCTACAAGAGCACTCGCTACAATTCCATCCTCGACGGCATCCTCACCGCCGGGGACGCCCAAAACTGGGGGGTGGCCGAGTCGCGGATCCTCAGCGAAGCCCCCTTTGACGGCCCCAACGACAAAAAGAACGCCGACCACATCCCCGTGCTCGCCACCTTTGTCC
>JBHJHK010000027.1:0-18233 GCA_050330975.1 Candidatus Competibacterales bacterium
TCGGGCGTGCCGGCCCCTTGCGGTCCCCCGCCGGGGGCCCGGGGGGGGGGCCCAGGGGGGGTTGGGGGGGCCCTCTAGGGGGGGGGGGGGGGAGCGCGGGTCGACTGCCCTGGGGGCGGTGGCGGTGAGGGCCCAGGTGAGGACTTCCACCTCGGCGTTGGGGATGGTGCGCCGGTAACGGCGGCGGTACTCGGCGTCGAAGGCCTGTTGTAGGGTGGCGCGGTCCCCGGCGCCCAAGGGGGTGGGGGGCAACGCCACGGGGATCTCGTGGCCCTGGCCCATGTAGCGCATATGGGCCAAGCCCTCCAACTGGATGGGTACCTCAAAGGCCGCCGCCCGCACCACCTCCAGGGCCTCAAAGGCCATGGCCTCCAGGAGGGCGTTGACGGGCTCGGGGTCGAAATCCCCCAGGGGCATGGGTCTTGAGCGAACCACTTCAAAGGCCACGGGGGCCCGCAAAAACCCCACCGCCGATCCCACCCCGGCATCTCGGGGCACCACGATGCGGTGGATGCCCAACTTGTCGGCGAGCCTACCGGTGTGGAGGGGGGCGGCGCCGCCAAAGGCCACTAGGGTGTAGTCGGCGATGACCTTGCCCCGCTCCACCCCGTGGACCCGGGCGGCGTTGGCCATGGTTTCGTCCACCATCTCGGCGATGCCGTAGGCCGCCAGGGTCTCGTCGAGGCCCAGGGGGGTGGCGATGTCCCGGCCAATGGCCCCCTGGGCCTCCGCCGGCACCAGGGTCACCCGACCGCCGGCAAAGTCCGCGGGATCGATGCGCCCCAGCTGCACATCGGCATCGGTGACCGTGGCCCGGTCACCGCCGCGGCCATAGGCCGCAGGCCCCGGCTCGGCCCCGGCGCTGTGGGGGCCTACGGCAATCTGGCCCAGGGCGTCGACCCGGGCCATCGAGCCACCGCCGGCGCCGATTTCCACCATTTCGATCACCGGGATCCGCAACGGCAACCCGCTGCCCTTGAGGAACCGCGCCGCCCGGTCCACCTCGAATTCCCGGGCGGTTTGGGGGGTGCCGGCGTCGATGAAGCAGACCTTGGCGGTGGTCCCCCCCATGTCAAACGACACCACCTGGGGCAGATCCAGTTGACGGGCCAAATGGGCGGCGAGGATCGCCCCCCCGGCGGGGCCCGACTCCACCAGGCGAATGGGGAACCGCCGGGCGGTGTCCAGGGTGGTGAGCCCACCGCCGGAGGTCATGAGGAGTACAGGACAGCCCAGGCCTCGGGCTTCCAAGCCCGAGGCCAAGCGGGACAAATAGCGGTCCATGGCGGGGCGGACGTAGGCGTTGGCCACGGCGGTGGACAGCCGCGGGTACTCCCGCACCTCGGGGCACACCTGGGAGGACAGGGTCACCGACCACTGGGGGCGCTCCCGGGCCAATAACTCCCCTACCTGGCCCTCGTGGACGGGGTTGATGTAGGCGTGTAAAAACCCCACGGCCACGCTCTCGACGCCGGCGCGGTCCAACGAAGGGAGCGCGGCCGCCACGGCGTCGAGGTCCAAGGGAAGGCGGATGCGGCCGGTCACATCGATGCGCTCGGGCACCGGCAACCGCAGGGATGGGGGCACCAAGGGGACGGGCTTGTCCAGGTACAGATCGTATTGGTCGTAGCGGGATTCGTCGCCGATGGCCAACACGTCGCGAAACCCCTCGGTGGTGATGAGGGCGGTGACGGCCCCCCGGCGCTCCAGGATGGCGTTGGTGGCCAAGGTGGTGCCGTGGAGGATGAGCCCCACCGCCCCGGGGTCGAGTTCAGCGCGGCCCAAGGCCTCGAGGACGCCGGTGAATACCCCCTCTTCGGGGGCTTTGGGGGTGGTCAACACCTTGGCGGTGGCGCGGTGGGTGTCCCACTCCACCACCACATCGGTAAAGGTGCCGCCGATGTCCACGGCGAGGCGGGGAATGGTCGGGCTCGAGGGGAACGCCATGGGTAGGGAAGCCTCCCAGGTGAAGGAACGGCGGTTGCAGGAACGGCGGTCGAGGGCGGAGCTGGACGCCTTGGGCGGTGCAAATCAGCGGTCACACACAACTGCTATCATCGCGCACCACGGGACCCATCGCCTTTTATCCCCCCAAATCACGGGAGCCATTGTCATTTATGAACTCACCATCTGCCACCAGTGCTCCCACCACCCTGTGGGGGGCCATCGCATTGTGTTGGAGTCTGTTGTTTGGCATGGGCCTAGTGATGCTGGGCACGGGGTTCCAGAGTACGCTTTTAGGGGTGCGCTCCTTGTCGGAGGGCTTCCCCGCTTCTGTGACGGGGATCATCCAGTCGGGGTATTTTGCCGGTTTCGCCCTGGGATCCACCATCACCCCCTATTTATTGAGCCGGGTGGGCCACGCCCGGGTGTTCGCCGCCCTGGCGTCCCTGGCCTCCATCGCCGTCTTGCTCCACACCTTGATCATCGACCCGGTGTTGTGGACGGGGATGCGGCTCATCACCGGGTTTAGCTACGCCGGGCTGTACGTCGTCGCCGAGAGTTGGCTCAACTACCAGTCCTCCAACCAGACCCGCGGCCAACTGTTGGGGGTGTACATGGTGGTGGTCATGTCCAGTATGGGTCTGGGTCCTCTCTTGCTCAACGTGACCGGCTCCGAGACCTTTGTCCCCTTTGTCTGGGTCTCGGTGATGGTCTCGGCGGCGTTGATACCCATTTTGCTCACCGTGGGGGGGGCACCCCGTTTTGAGACGGCGGACCGCATCTCATTGGCGGAACTCTACCACGAGACGCCCTTGGGGGTGGTGGGTATGGCCGTGACGGGGCTGTCCAACGGCGCCCTCATCGGGGTGAGCGCCGTCTACGCCCAAGAGGCGGGGTTGTCTCCCACCCAGGTGACGTTGCTGGTGAGTGCCACCCTGTTGGGGGCGGTGGTGATCCAGTGGCCCGTGGGCCATTTGTCGGATCGCTACGACCGGCGGCTGGTGCTCATGGTCACCACGTTTGCCACCGCCATCGTGGCGGGGATCGCCCTGGGCCTCGCCCCCGGCAGCGGATTGTTCTTGGGAGTCATGGCGGTCCTCGGGGGCTTGTCGTTTTCCATGTACTCCCTGTCGGTGGCCCACACCAACGACCGGGTGCCCTACGAAAAGATGATCGCCGCCAGCAGCACCTTGGTGCTGGTGGCGGGAGTCGGGGCCACGGCGGGAGCCCTGGGGGCGGGGTGGTCCATCGAAGCCCTGGGGCCGCCGGGCTTTTTACTGTTTTTGCTAGTGGTTCACGCCGCCTTGGGGATCTTTGCCCTCTATCGGATGAGCCAGCGGGCCCAGGTGGTGGCGGAAGAGCAGGCGCCGGCCATGTACTTGGGTTCCTATTCCTCCACCGGGGTGGCCACGGCGGCGGCGGTGGAATACGTCCACGATGCCCAAGAAGCCTCCGACGCAGCTCCCCACCAGGCCAACGCGAGGGCAGCCGTCGACGATACAGAGAACTCGACGACTTCGCCCTAGGGGATGCCGTCGGGGGCCCCAGTGGGTCCCACGGACGGCAAAAGCTGGGATAATCTCCCCCACATCGAAGGATTGCCATGGCTATTGCTGAGGGACGCGCACCATGTCTGGACCTCCTGGGATCAACAATCCCATTCCCCCCTCGAGGACGCCCACCGAGGGACCCGACGAACAGCCCCGGGGCTTGGAGGGACGGCGTCCTGCCTTTGACGTCGACCCAAGGCCCCCCGAGGGCCCGGATCGACGGCCCGCGAATTTCGATTTTGGCCCCAAGCCCCTAGAGGGCCCAGAGCGACGGCCCACGGATTTCGATCCCGGCCCAACGCCTCCCCAGAACGACCGCCTCCCCCCCGTAGCCGAGGGTCCTGCTACCCCTCGAGGGCTGGAGGGTCAGCCCCCCCCTGGACTGGGCCCTGAGATTCCCCGGGGGGACCCCGGGTTCGCCGACGCCGCCCCAGGGCCACGGTCGGTGCCCCAGGGGCCCGCCGGCGGCGCCGCGGGCGGGCCCGAGGCCCGGCGCCCCCAACGGCGTGAAGCGGTAGGGGACGATTGGGACAGCAGTCTCCTGGACCCCGGACGTCGCAGCCAAGGCACCGCGCCGGCGGCGGAGGCCGAGGGGTTACTGCCCTTGAGCTTCACTGAAGCCGTGGAGGAGCCCCCCGCCGCCGCGGCGACCCCCCGGACAAGGCCTTTCCAGGCCCATCCCACCGGGGCCGGTGGGCCGACGAGACCACCGGGGGAGGAAGAGCGACCCGCACCCCACCCCTTGGCCCGCCGGGTGGCCTCCCCGACGGGGGACGCCGACGCCCCCGGCCGACGCCCCGCGACCCCTGAGGTCGCTCCCCCGGGGGAAGGGACCGGCCTCGGCAACCGCGCCCCTGAGGCCGACGCCGGAAGGTCCACCCCACTGGTCCGCAAAGAGTCCCAACAGCGCAGCGCCAGACCCCCCGACGCCGAGGCACCGCGCCCCGGGAGTCCCCCGGTGGAAGATGCCTCGCCTCCGCCTTTACAACCTGCCGTCGGCCACAACGTCAGCCTCGAGCGCCAGCGGGACATCGGCCAGTGGGCGGCGAGCAATATCGACGGCGGCCTGTGGCAAAGCGACGGCAACCGCCTGGCCCAAGCCCTGGCCAACCGGTCGTCCCTGGGGGCGATGAACGCCGGTGAGCGGCAGTTTTTGATGCACCAGGCCCTGGATCGCTGGGTGGATCAAGCCCACGTGGGGGCTCCTTTGCAAAACACCGATTGGGGGGCCATCCGGGATATCGTCGCCGTCGCCCCCCAAGTGCCGGGTTTGGGGCAGGTGGCGGGCCAGGCCATGGCCCAGCGGGTGGCGATGCTCAACGAGCTGCCCCAGACCCCACACCAGGACAACCTGCGGCAGCTGGCGGCGACCTTGGCCGAGGGGGCGGTTCAGATGAGCCCCCCCCCCGGAGATCCCCGCCAGCTGGTGGAGCAGTTGGGTCCCCACGCCGGGGGGTTGGCCCAAAGCCTGGCCCAGCGGCCCGCCGCCCTGCTGGACACCCTCCAGGCCCTCAACACCCACCCTCCATCCATGGCCAGCCAGGCCTTTGTCGCGGCGGCCTTGGACCACACCCCTCCCGAGGCCTACCGCCAAATCCCCGAACTGGCCGAGGCCATGGGCCAGGCCATAGGGCGTCACAGCCACCCCGACGACCCCAGGTCCCAGCGTCAGACCGCCGAGCGGTTGGCCGGCATCCTCGCCACGCCCCAGGGCCAAGACTTGCTGGCCTCCCCCACCGTACCCCTGGCCCAACGTCACCAGGCCCTGGAATTGGTGCTTCAAAACCCCCAGTGGGACGCCACTGCCCTCACCCGCTTCGAAGGCTCGGGCTGGCAACATCCGGGGCTTATGACCGCCCTCGCCCGCCCGACGGCGGAACAGTTCGCCGCCGCGGCGGAGGCGGGACCCATGGCCCTGGAGGATGGCGCCCTCCGCCACCTGGTGGCCGCCCCCCGCTCGCCCACGGAGACCCCCGCCGACGGTGCCAAGCGGGAGCTGGCGCTGAAGAACGCCTTGGGGGAGCTGGGGGGCGACGCCCCCAAGGTGACGGTGTTGCCTATCCAGTTCGCCAGCGACACCACCGGTGCCGTCACCAGCGCATTGCTGCGGGTCGAGGGCCACGACGGCCAGCCGCGCTTTGTCGACCTCAACGGCCAGCGCTTTGAGAGCTTCGACGCCTGGCGACGGGGCAACGATCTGCCCCCGGGTAACGTCACATTTCCCGCCGAGGGTCAGTTCCAGCGGGACAGTCGGGAGCGGTTGCTGCTGGCCAGCGAAAACACCCCCAACACCGCCAAGACCCCGGAGTCTCCCCCCCGGGGGACGGACAACGGCGCTGGGGGCCAGCTGCCAGCGGGAACGAGGGGCGCCAAGGGCGAAGGGCCCCGGCCAGCGGAGCAGACTGAGGCTCCCAGGGGGCGGATGGCAACCGTCGAGGGCCCCACCGACGGCGAAGCCCTCAAGTTGGCGGAGAAAGCCGAAGTCACCGTAGGGCGGTTGGTGGCCGCCGAAGTGCGCCCCATAGCCCCCAACGATCTCCCGGGGGTCCTCAGTGCCCTCAAAGCGCCTTCGACGACCCCTACAACCCCGACGCCCTCCACATCCACAACGCCCCAGCCATCCCCTGTCGAGCCCCAGGCACTGCCGTCCCCCCAGACGGCAGCGGCCACCCCCCAGCCCCGAGAGCCGGCCACCGCGGACAATGGCGCCGACCACAGGGCGTTTCAGGAGCTACTCCAGCGCCAGCAGGCCCTGGACCGGCTCCACCGGGAGCGGCTGGGGGCGGAACTGGAACGGGCCACCTTGGAGCGCCTGCTGCGGGCCACCGACGCGGCCACCCTCCAGCAGTTGATGGACAAGGGCCTGGAACCCCGGGAGTTGGTGGCCCTCCAGCAATTCTTCGACCGCATGCCCAGCCAGGCGGGGCCGCTGTTGGCCGAGTTGGCCCAAAAGCCCCAGGGCGAAGTTCAAGCCGCCGCCAAGGCGGTGGAGATCGAGGGGGCCAACGGCGGCCACAGCCTGCTGCGCCACGGCCCCCAAGTGCAGCAGGAGTGGTTGGAGCGCCAGGTCAAAGAGGCCATCGCCCCCGATGGCAGCGTGTCTTATGCCGAGTTCGCCACCCGCTTCAACGGCTACCCCACCTGGATCGAAACCCGCCAGGAGGCGCTGGAAAACCTCCAAGAGCTCCACGGCATCCATTTCGGCCCCCGCCTCGACATACCTCCCATGTACGGCCAACCCATGAGCTATCGCATCGTCCTCGACCACGGCAAGCCCATCGACGAGGGGGTAGTTTGCTGGCCCGACAGTCGGGGGCAACTGTTAGTCAATCCCCCCGATGGCCAAGGCGGGAACGGCGGGAACGGCGGGAACGGCAAAGACGGCCCGGGCTCGGGGGAAACACCGGGGGAAGCTGAAGGCCAGTCCATGGTGAGCAATGTCTGCGTCCAAACTTCTCCCCTAGAGGGCAACCGCCGCACCCTGACCACGGTCCACTGGGATTCCGATGCCAACGAAGGCCGTGGCCAATGGGTGGTGAGCCAGCACATGCCCTATCCCCAGGGTTGGGACCAGGGCAATCGCCGCTACAGCGACGCCGTCACCGGAGTCGCTGCCCTGTGACCCGAGGCGATGGGGGCCCCCGGGGGATGGCTCCCCGTCCCTTTGACCAGGGGCAGCGCGGGGCTACTGCCCCCGACCCCACCTTTGTGGTGGATCTCCAACCGGGGATTTTGCAGCTGCGCCAGCGTCTCGCCGAGGTGGCCACGTCCTCCGACGATATCACCCCCTTCAAGACCGCCCTTTTGGAGAGCGCGGTCTTGGTGGCAGGGGAATTGCCGGCGGGGGGCACCGGGGCGGCCCAGGCCTGGATCGAGCCGTTTTTGGCCTCCCTCAACGAACCCTACCGGGGCAAGCTACTGGCGGGGGAACGGCCGTGGCGGGTCGTGGATCCCAGTGCTGTTCGGCGGCGGATCGTCGCCATCGCCCGCTTTGGCCTGGCCGCCGAGGGACCGTTGCTGGACAATCCCCAGGCCGCCGAGCGCCTGGCCAACAGCCTGTTGAAGCAATTCCCCCCCGAGGGGCTGACGGTGTTCACCAACGTCACCCCCCTGGAACCCCATGGTCCAGGAAAATCCCCCGGGCGAGCCCAAGTGGTGGCCACCGCCGCCGGATTCCGCCTCCTCGCCCTGCCCTGGGCCAGCCAGGAGGGCTTTGTGTTTGTCGCCCCACCTCGCGTGACCCTGCTGTGGTTTGTGGGTTTTGGTTGAATCACCATCAGCAATAATGTATAAATATTCACTCTAAAGAGAGGGGGAGATGGCGGATTTGCTGGATTTGGCGGATGGTGAAACCATGGAGATGAAGGGTTCAGGGGCAAAGCCCTATGTACTGCGCAACGTCGGGGGGGTCTATTCCTGCTCTTGCCCGGCGTGGCGCAACCAGTCCCTGCCCATCGAACGGCGCACCTGCAAGCATCTGCGCAAGCTGCGGGGGGACGAGGCGGAACGCTTGCGCACCGGCGACGCCGTTCCCATAGCCACCAAGAAGCCGGCGGCGGCCAAAGAGGGGCCACCGCTTCTCTTGGCCCAGACCTGGGACAACGCCGCCGACCTCACGGGTTGGTGGATGAGCGAGAAGCTCGACGGCGTGCGGGCCTATTGGGACGGCAAGGGATTTTTGTCCCGCCAGGGCAATACCTTCCACGCCCCGGAGTGGTTTGTATCGGGGCTACCCCCGTCGCCTCTGGATGGCGAGTTGTGGCTGGATCGCCAGGCCTTCCAGCGCACGGTGAGCATTGTCCGGCGCCAAGACCAGAGCGACCACTGGCAACAGATCCGCTTTTTGGTGTTCGATGCCCCGAGCCACCCAGACCCCTTTGAAGGCCGCATGGCCTTTTTAGAGGCGACCTTGGGCCAAGGCCACAACCCCCGTGCCGTCTTCCACCGCCCCACCCGCTGCCGCGGGTTGGAACACCTGGGCCAGACCCTGGGGGAAATCGAAGCCCTGGGGGGGGAAGGTCTCATGGTGCGGGAGCCCGGTTCCCGTTACGAGGTGGGTCGTTCCCAGACCCTGTTGAAGGTCAAGCGCTTCCGCGACGCCGAGGCGGTGGTGGTGGACCACCAGCCGGGCAAGGGTCGCCACAAGGGTCGGCTAGGTGCCCTATTGGTCCAACTGGCAGACGGTACCGCGTTTTCCATCGGCACTGGCTTCTCCGATGCCCAGCGGGCCGCTCCACCGCCCATCGGGGCAGTGGTCACCTTCCGCTACCAGGAACTCTCCGACCGGGGGGTGCCGCGGTTTCCGTCGTTTGTGCGGGTGGCCCCAGGGGCTTGATGGCTTTCAACTCAGGTCAAACCCACCACCTGGGGGCGGATAAGGCGGCGTGCCGTCGCAACCGTTTGTGCTTTGACCTTCAACGCCTAGAGTCTTACCCGCTATCGCGGCGGCATCGACGGTTGCGGGTTGAGCCTAACCCGCCATTCACTGCTCCCTTTAAAGATCATTCCCCGGGGTAAGTATGGGGGGCCAGCATTCGCCGGGCGGCGACCCTCAGCGCAAACCGGTGCTCTCTTCCGCCCCGTAGTCCACGGCCATCCCCCCCTGGGGGTCTGCCTGGTGGTCATCCACCGCCTCGCTCAGGTTGAGACCCACCCGGTTCAACAACCAGACGATGCGCTCAAAAATGTGGGTGATATTGAACAGCGCCTCCCGCAGTTGGGGATCGTCGACGTTGTCCAAGGCCAGGGCTTGGCGACGGGCCTGGCGCATCACCTGGGAGCGATCAGAGGTGAGCTGGAGCAGAATCGCCAGGCTATCGGGCTGGGGATCCCGGTGGCTGTCGACGGTGGTCTCCAACAAAAAGTGGGTGGCCTCGACGATGGAGGTCACCAACGCGGCCTCCTGCTCTCCCCCCGTCGTTCGACACTGCTGGGCACAGCGGGCCAGTTCAAACAGGCTGTCCTGGAGGGATTGAATCAACGCCACCCGGCCCCGCACCAGGGCGATGCTCAAAGTCGAGCCGTAGTCGGCGCCGTGTTGCAGTAGATCCAAGGTGAAGTGGTCCACCTGCCCCGCCCCCTCGCGAGTGCAGCGGGAGAGGGTATCGAGCTCCCCCGGAGGCAGATCCTCCCCCTCCTCCAGCCGCACCTGGCTCAAATAATGGGGCAAAAACCCCAGCAACCGTTGTTGCTCTTTATCCACCAAAGTCAAGGCCGTTTGGGGCTCTTCCAGGGCGCGGTCATTGATAAACACCGGTTTGGACAACGCCTCTTCCCGAGTGGCGGGAGACAGATAACGGGTGAGAGGAATCAACTGGGGGTAGCACCAGTGCCAAGCCAAGGCTCCCGCCACCTGGACGAGCAAAAACAATCCCACCATCTGCTGGCCCAGCTCATCACTGATCAAGGCCAACGGCCCCGATAACAACGCCATACCCGTGGCGCGCTCGATGGCAAATAACCCCACAAAGGGCACCACGCTCAATAATCGCGACCCCAACATCAGCCACAATACCTGACGCCCGGTACCCCGGAGGTTGATCCCCAAAAACATCAAAGCGATGGCGGCGCCGATATTGACCCCCAACAGGATCATGACCACTTGCTCGGCGGGCAACGCCCCGGCGCTGGCCAAGGCGATGGACACCACCGCCACACTGGGGGCCGGGGCGATCATGGCCAACAGGATGCCGGCGAAGAAGGCCACGACGGGCAAGTCGTTGGTCATGACGATGGCGTCGCGGAACCACTGGGCCTGGCCCACGGGCTCGCCGCTGACCTTGATCATGTGGACCCCAAACAGCAACAGGGCGATACCCCACAGAGTAGACACCGCCGTGCCCCAGCGGATGGAGCGGTGGAGGTCAAAGTAGAAACTGCAACCCACCAACCCCAACAACAGCAAAATCCCCGGCAGGATGTCGAGGGTGGCCACCATGACCAAAAACGCCGCCCCCACATCGGCCCACACGGCGATATTCATGGCCTGGTGGAGGGTCAGCGCCCCGGCGGTCATGAGATTGATGGCGATCAAGGTGACGGCCTGGGGATTTTGGATCAACAACCCCGAGCCCGTACCCAACAACGCGCTGGAGGCGGCATTTTTGGTACCGGTGGCGATGAAACGCCGCAGGCGACGCCCGGCGATCGCCTTCATACTTTCGCCGATGGCCTTGACGCCGACGAAAAACAACCCCAAACCGGCGAGAAAATAGCTGAACGATTCCACGGGAACCCGATGTCGTCGAAAGGAATCAACCCGCCCCGCCCGTCGGGCGAGGCCCCTCACCCACCCTGAAAAACGCCCCGTCCCCGGTACTCCATGAGCTGGCCCAGGAGGGGGTTGGGAAACCGGCGGCTCAACGTCACGGCGTAAAACGCCTCGCTGAGGCCGGGCAGCTGGGCCGCCTCTACGAGCTGCCCGGCTTGGATCTCGTCTTTGACCACGATGGGGGGCACCACGGCCAACCCCACGTCGGCCCGGGCCAACAAACGCACCATGGCCATGTCGTCCACCTCGGCCACCAGGCGCGGCTCGAGCCCCAGCCCGTCGACCAGGGCGTCAAACCCCGTGCGGATGCTGCTCTCCACCGTCGGCACGATCACAGGTTCTGTGTGGAGCAACGCCGCAACGGCGCGGCGCTGAGCCACGCGGCGCGGGGTCCCCACCAGGCCCACGGGCTGCTCGGCGATCAGGTGACTGATCCAGGGGGTGGCGCTGTCGTGGAGGGGTAGGTGGTTGACTAGGACCGCGTCGAGGCGGTGGGCGTCCAGTTGCTGCAACAGATCCCCCAAACTGCCGGAGCGCAGGATCAGTTCCACATCGTCCCGCCCCAGGAGGGGGGCAAAAAAGTCCATCTGAAAATTGCGGGACAAGGTGGCCAACGCCCCGAGGCGCAGCACCTGGCGGGCGGCCCCCACCCCGGTCTTCATCACGCCCACCAGCTCATCCCCCACCGCGAAGATGGCGTCGGCGTAGTCCAGGGCGATGCGCCCGGCCTCGGTCAGCAACAGCTGCCGGCCCCGGCGCTCGAACAGCCGGTGACCCAGGGCGTTTTCCAGCTTCTGGATTTGCACCGACAGCGCCGACTGGGACACGCTCAACCGCTCCGCCGTGCGGGTGAGGTTGCCCTCGTGGGCCACGGCCCAAAAATAGCGCAGGTGATGGTAGTTGAGGGTCATGGGATCATTCTAGAAAACAGAACAAAACTATGCAATCAATGAACTTTATTTAAACATGTTGCCGTGGCATGGTGACGCCCTTCGCCTTTTTCCCTCGTCACCTCTCAACGGGAGGTTGTTCCCATGGCTTCGGCGTTGACGTTGCTCCCCTTGGGGGCCCTCGTGTTGCTGTTGACCGCCGCCGTTGTGGGCGCCCGGGCGCCGGGACGTCGCTCCCCACCGGCCCTGGCCTGGGCGCGGTGGGCCACCCTCGGCACTTTGCTAATGGCCTTGCTCACGGCGGTTGGGGTGGGGTGGTGGGGGGCGGCCACCAGTCCCCTGGTCGGCCTCCAGGGACTCGGGTTGGCCCTGCGCCTCGACGCCCTCAGCGCCACCCTCTTTGTCCTGGTCGCCTTTATCGGCGCCATCGTCGCCCAGTACAGCCGCCACTACCTGGACGGGGACGCCCGCCAGGGGGCGTTTATGGGGGATCTTTGCCTGACCCTGGCGGCGGTCACGGGGCTCGTACTGGCGGGCAATCTGCTCCAGTTGGTCCTCGCCTGGATCGCCACCAGCCTGGCCCTCCACCGCCTCCTGGTGTTCTACGGCGACCGCCCGCGGGCCGTGGTGGCCGCCGGGAAAAAATACTGGGTCGCCCGGCTCAGCGACGTCTGCCTCGCCGTCGCCGCCGGGCTGATCTACAGCGCCTTTGACACCGCCGCCATCGGCGACCTGCTCCACCTGGCCCGCACCACGGGCACTCCCTTGGGGCACGAGGGCACCCTGGCCGCGGCGACGGTGTTACTGGTCCTGGCGGCGTTGTTAAAGTCCGCCCAGTTTCCCACCCACGGCTGGCTCACGGAGGTCATGGAAACCCCTACCCCGGTTTCCGCCCTGCTCCACGCCGGCATCGTCAACGCCGGGGGGTTTTTGGTGTTGCGCCTGGCCGACGTCATGGTCCTCCACATGGCGTCCCTCCATCTCCTGGCCCTGATCGGCGGCTTTACGGCGCTGTTTGGCTCGGTGGTGATGCTCACCCAGACCAGCATCAAGGTCTCTTTGGCCTATTCCACGGTGGCCCAGATGGGTTTTATGCTGCTGCAGTGCGGCCTGGGGGCCTTTTCGGCGGCGGCCTTGCACATCGTGGCCCACTCCCTGTATAAGGCCCATGGGTTTTTGTCCTCGGGCAGCGTGATCGAACTCAAACGCGCCGCCTGGGTGCCCCAGGCGAGCCGCAACGGCATCACCCCGGGCCGGGCCCTCGTCGCCCTGGCGTTGGCCGTGGGGGTGTTCGTGGGCACCGGGGTGGCCCTGGGGGCGTCGGTGGCCACCAAACCGGCCATCGTCGCCCTGGGGGCCATTTTGGTGATGGGTCTCGGCTATTTCCTCACCCAGGCCCTGACGGGGCGGCCGAGTCCCTATGTCCTGGGCCGCACCCTGGGGGCTGCGGGGGGGATCGCCGTGGTCTATTTCACCCTGCAGAGCGCCGCCCAGGCCCTGTTCGCCGAGGCCCTGCCCCCCGTGGTGGACCTCGATACCCCGGGGATTCTCATCGTCGCCCTCAGCGTGGTGTCCTTTGCCGCCCTGACGGGTCTGCAGATCATCGCCCCCCCCCGAACCGGCAGCCGGCTCTGGCAACGGGCCTATGTGGTCCTCGCCCAGGGGCTCTACGCCAATGTCCTCTTCGATCGCCTAGTGGGCGCCCTGCGCTCCCCAAGGGCGGCCAAACCGTGACCTGCTGGGAGGTTGCCCTCTGTGGATAGCCCAGCCCATGAGACCCCCTGGGGTACCGGGTCCTCCACCCGGGCCCAGCGGCTGGCCCAACTGGCCGAGGTCGTCGCCCGGGCGACGGAACGCATGGCCCCCCTGTGGCCGTTGCAGCATTTTGTCGCCGTCAACCCCTACCTCGGCCTGGGGGACCACCCCTTTGACCAAGCCGCCCTGCGCATGGCCCAGGTGGCCGGGGGGCGGATGACCATGCCCCGGGATTTTTACCGCCAAGCCCTGGCCGCCGGGCGGATCACCGATGCCGACCTGGCGGCTGCCCTGGCGGAGGCGCCCTTTGATGAGGGCCTACCGACGACCGTCGCCGACCTCAAGGCCCTGTTCTGGCAAACGCCGGACCCCGCCCCCGGGGCCCTGCCCACGGTGGCCGACGAGGCGGGTCCCGCCCGGGGTTTTGCCGGGGTGCCCTTTGTCACCGAACGCCTGGCCGCCTGGGCGGCGAGCTATTTCGACGAGGGCCAGGCGGCGTGGCCCAACCCGTGGGCGGCCCTTTCCCCCTACGCCGCCTGGCGGGCCCAGGGGAGCCTCGACCGCACCCCGGACCTCCTGGGGCTGGCCGGGGCGCGCCGGATCATCGGCGCCCTGCCCGAGGATACCCTGGAGGCGTTGTTCCACGGCGTCCACCTCCTGGGACTCACCCCGTTGCCCCCCCGGGGGTTGGAGCTCTATTTCCACCGCCTGTTGATGAGCATCCACGGCTGGGCGTCCTACGGGCGCTACAGGGCTTGGCAAGCGGCCCTCTACGGCGGCAGCGACCCGAGTCTCCAGGACTTGCTGGCCATCCGCCTAGCCTTTGAGGTGGTGCTGTTGCAAACCCTCGACCTCCATGGGGTCTGGGCGGCGGCCAAGGCGCCGTACCGGGAGCCCCACACCGTCTTGTCCCCGGCCTTGGTCCTCGCCCTCAGGGTGGACCTCGTGGTGCACAACGCCTACGAAAAGGCCTGGCAGCGGGCGTTGGTGGCCAAGCTCAACCGGGTACCCGGGGCGCCTAGGGCCCTCGGGGCCCTCGGGGCCCTCGGGGCACTCGGGGCAACCGGGGCACCCGAGGCCGGGGGGACCCCGGCGCGCCCTGCCGTCCAGGCGGCGTTTTGTATCGACGTGCGCTCGGAGGTCTTTCGGCGGGCGTTTGAGACGGTCTACCCCTCGGCCGAAACCCTGGGCTTTGCCGGCTTCTTTGGCTTTGCCATCGAATACGTGCCCCTGGGCCACGAGACGGGGAGCGCCCAGTGTCCCGTGCTGCTGACCCCCCAGGCCAAGATCCACGAGCGAGTCCAGGGGGTGAGTCGGGACCGGGAAACCCACATTTTGGACCTGCGCATCCTGCGGCGGCGGGCCCGGCGGGCCTGGAAGAGCTTTAAAACCGCCGCCGTATCCTCCTTTGGCTTTGTGGAGACCATGGGGCTCACCTTTGCCCCCAAGTTGGTCTTTGACGCCCTGGGGATGACCCGGCCGGTGCCCGATCCCCAAACCGACGGCCTGGACAAGGGGGTCAAGGCCCGGTTGGGGCCCTGTATCGAGGTCGCCCCCGGGGCGGGTGGCGCTGAGGGTCGCCCCGGGGGACGCGCCGTGGGATTCCCCCCCGTGACCCGGCTCGCCATGGCGGAGACGGTCCTCGGGGCCCTGTCCCTGGCGCCCCCCTTTGCCCGGCTGGTGGCCCTCATCGGCCACGGCTCGACCACGGTCAACAACCCCCACGCCAGCAGCCTGGACTGCGGGGCCTGTGGCGGCCACACCGGCGAGGCCAACGCCCGGGTGGCGGCGGCGATTTTAAACGATCCCGCCGTGCGCCGGGGCCTGGCCCCCGGGTGGGTCATCCCCGACGATACGGTCTTTGTGGGGGGCTCCACGACACCACCACCGACGCGGTGGTCATCCACGACGAGGGGTTGAATCCGGCGAGTCACCGGGAGGATGTGGCGCGCCTCACGGCCAAGCTCGGGGAGGCGGGCCACCTGGCGCGGGCGGAACGGGCGATGGGTTTGCCCCTGGAGGCCGCCCCGAACCTGGATGCCGCGGTCATCGGCCGCAGCCGGGACTGGAGCCAAGTGCGGCCGGAGTGGGGATTGGCGGGCTGTGGGGCGTTTATCGCCGCGCCCCGGCACCACACCCGGGGGCTCGATTTCCAGGGTCGGGTCTTTCTCCACTCCTACGCCTGGCGCCGGGACAAAGACTTTGCCGTCCTAGAGCTCATTATGACGGCGCCCATGGTGGTGGCGAGTTGGATCAACCTCCAGTACTACGGCTCGAAGGTGGACAACGCCCTGTGGGGCAGCGGCAACAAAGTCCTCCACAACGTGGTGGGCACCCTCGGGGTGTTGGAGGGCAACGGCGGCGACCTGCGCCCCGGCCTTCCCTGGCAGTCGGTCCACGACGGGGAGCGGTTTGTCCACGAGCCCCTGCGCCTCAACGTGGTGATCCAAGCCCCCTTGGAGGCCATGAACGGCGTCATCGCCCGGCACCCGTCCGTGGCCCAGTTGGTGGACAATGGTTGGCTGTTCCTGTTTGCCATGGACGACGACGGGGCGATTTCCCATCGCTATGGGGGCCAACACCAATGGATGCCCGTCGAGGCCCCGGGTGACCACACCGCCTAGGAGGGCCACTGTGTCACAGCCTTTTCACCCCTACTGCGGACGCCGGGCGGTGCTGGCCACCATGCACCGCAAACAAGAAGCCATCGCCCCGCCGCTGGCCTCCCAGCTGGGGCTAGTCATCGAGGTGCCCGACGCCCTGGACACCGATCGCCTGGGCACTTTCACGGGCGAAGTGGAGCGCCCCGGCCCCATGTTGGAAACCGCCATCGCCAAGGCCCGGGCGGGCATGGCGGCCTCGGGGCTCCCCTTGGGGCTGGCCAGCGAGGGCAGCTACGGTCCCCACCCCTCCATGCCGTTTATCCCCGCCGGGATCGAATTGCTGGTGTGGGTCGACGACGAGCGCCCCATGGTTTTGACGGAGCACGTCATCGACGAGCAGACCAACTACCACCATGTGATCGCCCGGCCCGGCACCGATATCGGGGATTTTTTGACCCAGGTGCGGTTTCCCAGCCACGGCCTCATCGCCTGCCCCCACACGGCGGACCACAGCGGCAGGTCGACCTTTGGGCCCATCGTCAAGGGCCTTCAAACCGAGGCGGAGCTCTATGAAGCCATCGCCCGCTGCAGCCGGGCCTCCCCGGAGGGCGCGGCCATGGTACAGACCGATATGCGCGCCCATAGGAATCCCACCCGCATGGCGACCTTGGGCCGCCTGGCGGAGCGCTTGGCCCAGCGCCTCGCCCGTCTGTGCCAAGCCTGTGGGGCGCCGGGTTTTGGCCTTGTGGGGGTGGAAAAGGGCTTGCCCTGTGGTTGGTGTGGCTATCCCAGCAACCAGGTCCAGTTTGAAATCTGGGGCTGCGGGGTCTGCGACCACCGCGAACAGCGCATCCCGCCGGGGCGGCCCGAGACCGCCGATCCAGGATATTGCGACTTGTGCAATCCCTGAGGGGGCTTTTTCCCAGCGTCGGGGGGTGGCCCTGGGGTTGCCCTCCCCCGAGTGCCGGTGGGGCCCCGGCCCCTTTGGACCGGGGCTGGGGGATCAGCGGCTCTGAAAGCGCCCTCTTGCCTCAGGGCACCAGAATCACCTTCGGCGCGGCGACCCGGCCGGCCTTGATATCGGCAAAGGCCCGGGCCCCCTCGGACAAAGGCCGTACCTCCGGCCAGTCCAGGGTGCCCAGGCGGCCGTCAAAAATGGCCTGGGCCGTGGCGCGGAAATCCGCCTGACTGTAGGTGTAGGTGCCGATAAACGCGATCTCTTGCAGCGTCATACGGCGGATGTCGAGCCCACCCTCGGCCGAGCCAAGGCCGATGTGCACAATGACCCCACCGGGCTTGACGGCCGCCGAGGCGGCGGCGCGGGTGCTGGCAAAGCCCACCCCATCGACCACCAGATCGACGTCCCGGGGGCCGCTCCCCTCCTCCCTGGGGTCGAACACCCGAAAGTCACCCACTCGGGCCACCAGGGCTCGGCGGGCCGGATGGACCTCCCCCAGCCAGATATCCGACGCGCCGTGGGCCGCTAGGACCAGGGCCGCCCCAAGGCCGATGGCGCCGCCGCCCAACACCAGGCAGCGCGCGTCCTCCAGGGGGCCGTTCAACATTCGGCGGGCCAGGCGCACCGCGTGCCAGCCACAGGCGATGGGCTCGGCCAGGGCCGCCTTTTCGGTGGGTACCCGGTCGGGAATCGCCACCAGGTTGCCGGCGGGCATGGCGATCAACTGGGCAAAGGCCCCCTCCCGGGGGGGCATGGAGATGATTTGCCGCCGGGCACAGAGGTTCTCCCGCCCCGCCCGGCAGTCGGCGCAAACGCCACAGGTGACGAGGGGGTTGACCGTCACCCGACGTCCCTGGCTCGGCCCCTCGACAATGGTTCCCGCCGCCTCGTGGCCGAGGATCAGCGGCGCCGGGCGGCGTTCGTCATGGCCCCCCCAGGCGTGCATGTCCGAGCCACAGATCCCCACGTGGGCCACGCGGATCAGGGGATCCCCCCCCGGCACCGGATCCAGGGCGTCCCGGTAGTCGAGCTGTTCGGGACCCGTGTAGACCAGGGCTTTCATTTGGCCGTAAACCCCCCATCGACGTAGAGAATCTGCCCCGTCACGTAGTCGGACGCCGGCGAGCACACGAACAGGGCCGGCCCCACCAGATCGGCGAGCACGCCGTTGCTGCCCATGCAGGTCAAGGACGCTATGCGCCGCGCCCGTTAGCAGTTGCTAAAGACCGGGCACGTGAGATCAGTGGGAAAAAACCCCAGGGA
>JBHJHK010000028.1:0-6908 GCA_050330975.1 Candidatus Competibacterales bacterium
GGCCCCGTGGCCCCCGGGGCGACGTTGTGGTCCATCGCCAAGGATCTGCGTCCCGACCCTGCCATCACCACCCAGCAGATGGTCATCGCCCTCCAGCGGGCCAACCCCGAGGCCTTCGCCGGAGGCTCCATCAACGGCCTCAAGGTCGGAGCCCGGTTGCGGGTGCCCTCCCTAGAAGAGATTCGCCGCATCGACCCCGCCGAGGCCCGGGCCGAAGTGGACCGACAGTTGGGTCGCTAGCCAGTGAGTTGTCGCCGCCGCTGAAGGGTCCAAGGGTCGAAGCTCATCGGTATTGATCCACGCCCCACTGCGGAGGAAGCGTTGTGAAATCCCTGCTGTTTTGGCTGGCCAGTGCGGTCTTGACCCCCGCCCTGGCCAACCCCCTGACAGACCTGCGCTGGCAACACCGCCCGTTGTTGGTCTTTGCCCCAAGCCATGAGGCCGCCCCCTACCAAGCCCTGACCCAATACCTCATGGACCGCCAAGCCGCGCTGCTGGAGCGGGATATGGTGGTGCTGCATCTGTTTCCCACTGCGGGGCGCCTGGACGACCAGCCCCTGGCCGGGGAAGATGTCGCCGCCCTGCGGCGGCACTTTGCCGTGGCCGACGCTGAATTTCGCGCGGTGTTGGTGGGCAAAGACGGCGGGCAAAAGGGCCGCTGGTCAGAGGCGGATATCCTCGACCAGGTCTTCGCCCTCATCGACACCATGCCCATGCGGCGGCGGGAGATGCGTTCCAACGCCCACAGTCCCTAGTCGGAGTCGGAGTTGTGCGTTGCCTGGCCAACGGGATTTCCACCCGCTGACGCTCCCCGGGCTGAGCCCGTTTTAATTCGACCCCAGTCTCTATGACGGCGAGCATCAACTGGGTCAGCGGGGACCCCCCCGCCCCCGAGGTCAAGGCCTCGCTCGACAAACCCCATACAGATGCCGCGGCGGGTGAAGGGGTGGATCGCGGACCATCGATCGCCCCACGGGATGCACTCCCCAGACGGCGGCCCCTACACCCCAACCAAACCATCAACCCAAGGCCGACCCCTTGAGGCGGCGCTGCAGCGCCCCGCGACAGGCGTCACAGGCGCCGTGGATCACCAGCAACTGGCGGTCATCGGCCAGGAGGGGGTGGCGGGCGATGGCCTCCTCTAGGGGTAACCACTGGCCGTCGACCCGCAGTTGACTGCAGAGGTTGCAGTAGACCACCGACCGCGGCGCCCGAAAGCCCTCTCGTACCGTCACAGGCCTAACCCGGGGCTCGACGGCGATGATGCGACTGACAAATTCCACACTGCCGTAGTCGTCCAAAGGAATGAGCGCCATGGCCATGGAGCGCTTGACCCCGGGGGAATCGCAGCGAAAGGCGAAGTGAAACGGCGTTTGCCGCCGGCGGACGTGGTCCAACAGCTGACCGTAGAGGGTTCGCAAGGCACGGCTACGGACGTAGTTCCACAGGGACTGGCCGATGACCGCCCGGGGCTCGAGATTCTGGCCGTCGTTGGCCTTGGCAAAGTCGAGCCAAGCTCCACCGACGGCGACGATGACATCCCGGGCGTCGACGCAATAGCGCAGTTCGCCGCCCGGGTCGCCGTCTCCCATACCGCGAAGTTCGCCCCTCATGGCGACGGGCGCCGGGTGTATTGGTTCAACAGCATCATCAGGTTTTGGGTGTTCAACGGCTTGACCAAATGGTGGTCATACCCCGCCGCCCTGGAACGCTCTAGGTCGCCGTGTTGACCGTAACCCGATACCGCCACCAACAGGGGCCCATGGTTCCCCAGTTGGGCCCGCACTTCCTCGGCCAGTTGATAGCCGTCTAGGACTGGCAAACCGATGTCCACCAGCGCCACCTGGGGCCGTCGTTGGAGGATCAACGCCAGGCCACTGTGGCCATCCCCGGCGCCACAGACCTCGAAACCCTGGAGTTCCAACAGTTCCATGAGCATCAACCGACTGTCTTCCATGTCTTCCACCACAGCCACCAACGGCCGCTCGGGAGCTTCGATGGCGGGCCGCTCGGCCCAACCGGCGCCATCGGTGGATGGGGTGACCAACGGCAGGCGCACCGCGAACTCGCTGCCAAGGCCCGGCCCGTCGCTGTGGGCCGCCACCGTGCCGCCGTGGAGTTCGACGATCAACCGCACCAGGGTCAAACCGATACCCATCCCCCCCAGAGAACGGTCGATGGGCGCTTCCACTTGGTAAAACAGCTCGAAGATCCGCTCTAGCTGGTCGGGGGCGATGCCCCGGCCCTGGTCTTTGACCTTGAGCACCGCCCACCCCGCCTCTCGGGTCAGGCTCAACCGCACCTCGCCATGGCCCTTGGCGTAGCGCACGGCGTTGTTGAGCAAATTGGCCTGGACTTGCAGGAGGCGGTCTCGGTCGCCGTCGATGGCCAGGGGCGCCCCGCCGTTCTCCACCGCCAGGCGGAGCCCGTGCTCGGCAAACAAAGACCCAAAGGCCTCGACGGTCTCATCGACGATCTCCCGGAGATCCAGGTGGGTCCGGCGCAGCTCCAGCTTGTTTTGGGTGATGCGCGACACGTCGAGCAAGTCGTCGAGCAACCGAGCCATGTGCTGCACTTGGCGCTCGGTGAGGGCCTTGGCCCGCTCCACGGCCTGGGCCTTGGCCTCGGGCTGATTGAGGACCGCCACCGCCCCTTGGAGGCCGTGGAGGGGGTTGCGCAGCTCGTGGGACAACATGGCCAAATAGTGCTCTCGCTGGCGTATCTCTTCCCGGAGGCGGCGTTCCACCCCCTTGCGCTCGGTGATATCCCGCCACACCGCCCGGCCAGCGATGATCTGGCCGGCCGAGTCCCGCAGGGCACTCATGGCCAGGGACACGTCGATGACCGCGCCCCCTGGGGCTTGGAGTTGCATTTCCACATCCCGCACCTCCCCCGAGGCCTGAAATTGATCCCGGGCTGCCAGGGCCAGGGACTTGGAGTTGGGGGTACACAAACTCCACAAGGGGCGTCCCAACAAGGCGTCGCGGTCGCAATTCAAGGTGTTGAGCAGGGTCTGGTTGCATTGTTCAATGCGCCAGCTGTTGCCGTCGACGGTGACGTACATATCCGGGGCGTTGTGGTAGAGGTCTTGATATTTGCCCTCGCTCTCTTCGAGGCGGCGCTGGGCGGCCAAGCGCTCGCCGATATCCCGGGCGATCAACGACACCCCCACCACCGCGCCGTCCTCGTCCCGCACCGGGGAAAAGCCCACGGAGACCTCGGCGGTGGTGCCGTCCGCCCGCAGACCCTGGGTCTCCCAGCGGGGCACCGACGTCCCTCCGGCCACTTGGCGCAACCGCTGGTCCACGGTGCCGTGGTGACTCTCGAGAAACAGCGCGGTCACCCCCCGGCCTTTGATGACCGCTGCCCTGTGGCCATAGAGCACCTCCGCGCCCCGATTCCAGGTGGCGACCTCACCGTTGGTGTCGAGGCCGACGATGGCGTCTTGGGAATGCTCGACGATCGCCGACAGCTGGCGGGCTTGGCTGCGAGCCCGATCGAGGGCGGTGATGTCGATAAAGGTCAGCACTGCCCCCGCCAAGGCCTCCTGGAGGTGGTAGGGCAGTAGGCGTAGTAAATAGGCCTTGCCGTCGTTGTCCCGCACCTCCCGCTCCAGGGGTTCGTTGTTAATCAGCACCCTTTGGATGTCGTCGATGAGGCCTCGGTAGTCCAAGCGGTGGGAAAAATTGATCAGCGATCGGCCCACGTCCTGGGGCATGAGGTAAAACAAAGGCGCCACCTTGGGGGTAAAACGGCGAATCTGGAGTTGGCGATCGAGGAAGATGGTGCCGATGTCGGTGCTCTCCAGCAGGTGGTGCATGTCCTCGTTGAGCTCCCTGAGCTCGTTGATCTTGTTTTGGTATTCGCTGTTGATGGTATAGAGCTCTTCGTTGACGGAGTTGAGCTCTTCGTTGGTGGATTGCAGCTCTTCGTTGGCGGCGATGAGCTCCTCGTTGGTGGCCTGGAGCTCTTCGTTGCTGGTCTCCAATTCCTCGATGGTGGCTTGGAGGTTCTCCCGGGTGTAGTTGAGTTCCTGCTCCAGGGTCAAAAGCCGTTCGGTGGTCTCCAGGGGGAGTTCGACGGCCGTGTCCACCGCCAAGGCCTCGGGATCGGTTGAGACTTCTTTGGCACTGGGCAATGCCAAGGGCTCAAAGGCGATCAAAAACCGCGGTTCCACCAGTTTTGGGCCGAGGAGCGGCTCGACGGTCAGGCGATAGGAGGTGCCATCGGACCCCCGCAACCCCGTGAATCGCACCGGTTGCCGGTCCTTTTGCGCCCGGCGCAGCCCCCCGGCCACGGCCACCCGCAAGGGGGGATCGAGGAGTTCTAAGACGTCGCTGGAGGGCCGCCGCCCCTTGGGTTGCAGGAGCTTTTCTGCCCCGGCGTAGCTGTCCAACAGCTGGCGGCGGTGGTCCACCAACAACCCCATGGGCATGAAGCGTTCCAACAGCAAATCGTAAGTCTCGATGAGCTGCTGCTCGGCGCCCCGGGCGGTGGAAACCCCGGCGAGTAGTGCCGGGTTCAACCCCGAGGTCATGGGCAAGTCCGTGGCCATGGGCTGATCGCGGCGCTTGCGGTACAATCGACAGGGGTCGCTGAGGCGCTCGAACTCCTCGGCCAACTCGCCGACGGTCTCACTGGCCCCCAAGAACAAATAACCACCGGTCTTGAGGGCGAAGTGAAACAGCGACAGGGCCTTCTTTTGGGCCTTGGGTCGAAAATAGATCAGCAAATTGCGGCAGGTGACCAAGTCGAGGCGGGTAAACGGTGCATCTTTGATGACGTTGTGGGGGGCAAAGACCACCATTTGCCGCAGTTCTGGCACCACCCGAAAGCCCTCGGCCTGGCGGCGGAAGTAGCGGCTCAGCCGAGCGTTGGAAACCTCCAACAGCCGCTCTTCGTCGTAGAGACCCTGGCTGGCGAATTCCAGCGACGCCTGGTGGACATCGGTGGCAAAGATCTTGATGTTGGGGATTTTGCCAGCGGCTTGGCACTGTTCGTGGAGCAGCATGGCGATGGAGTAAGCCTCCTCGCCGGTGGCACAGCCCGCCACCCAAATCCGCAGGGTGTCAGCGAGGGCGCCCTGGACCAAGGGCTGCAGCACCTCTTGGGTGAGGCGGTCAAAGCAAGCCCGATCCCGGAAGAAGCGGGTGACGCCAATGAGCAAATCGGCGTACAGCGCCCGGCGCTCCTCGGGGTCGTGGCGCAAGCGGTCGATGTAGTCGTCCAGTTGGTCAAAGCCCCCCAAGGCCAGGCGCCGCTCGATGCGCCGGGCCACGGTGGTGGGCTTGTAGTGGGAAAAATCGATGTTGTAATCGGTCCGCAACAGGTCGAACACGGCTTCCACCCCGTGGAGGGGCGATGGGTCGTCGCCCTCCAGGGCGCTCCCTGTCGCCAATCCCTCGACCCAGTCCATCAACACCCCCGGCATTTCCTCGGGGGCCAAGATGTGATCCACAGCGCCGGTGCGCTGGGCACTCAAGGGCATGCCGTTGAATTTGGCCGTGGCCTCGCTCTCACACAGCACTATCCCCCCGGCGCGCTTGACCTCTTCGACGCCCCGAGAGCCGTCGCTGCCCGTCCCCGACAAGACCACGGCAGCGGCTTTGGGCCCCAAATCTTGGGCGAGGGCGCGAAAAAAGTGGTCGATGGGTAGACTCGGCTCCCGCTGGGGGGTCTTGTCGGTGAGGAGCAACCGCCGCTGGGCGACGATCATCACCTTGCGCGGCGGCAAGAGATAGACGGTGTTGGGCGCAATGGCCATGCCATTTTCCGCCAATTTAATGGGCATGGGGGTGTGGCGGGCCAACAATTCGTCCATCATGGTCTTGTAGTCGGGGGAGAGGTGCTGGACCACGACAAAGGCCAAGTTGGGTTCGTCGGGCAAGGCGCGAAAGAAGCGCGCCAGGGACTCGAGTCCCCCCGCCGAGGCCCCGAGGCCCACGACGCAACAGGCCGACGCCCCAGGGGCACCCGAAGGGGGGGAGTTGGCGGTGAGGTTCATGGGGTGAGGTTCATGGGGTGTCGAAGAGCGCAGTGGATGCCGGGCGGGTGGATGACAGCTGGACGGCGGGGAAGGTGGCCTGGAATTTAGAGGCGACAAACCGGGGTGGCGGCAGAACGACAAAGGAGGCGCTACCCTTGACAGGGTCGGCCCCTTGACCTCAGTTATTGCCCGTTAGAGGCGCCCATGGGCGAGTCGTTTCACCCAAGGGAAGGGCCTCATATATAATCACTTACAATTTCTGTCGTCGATAGGCCCACACAGGCGACATCGATGGCCGGGTACTACCCCAAACTTTCCCTTGTGGGGCCGAGCTTTGTGTGACCGAGCTGGCTGCGGAATTCGACCAGACGCCGTCGGGGGGTACTTGGGAGGATCGACATGCATTCGACAAGCGAGATCAGCGAGGACTTCTTCAGCCGGTGGACCGACGCCCAACGCGACCTGTGGGACAGTCTGTCCACGGCCTTGCCGACCTTTGAACCCCCGGAGGATCTCAATTTGTGGCGCGAAGTTTATCTCAGTCATATCGTCACTTGGGAAAGGACCGTTCGCCAGTCCCTCGAAACCCAGCGCGTGTGGCTGGCCCAGTGGTCCGACACCATGGTGAACGAATACCCCACTTCGCTGCCCATGGACGAGTGGCGCCGTCAAGTCCAAGAGGTCGTGGATTGCTGGCTCGCCGCCCAGCAACAGCTCTGGGACCGATGGTTTAGCCTCCTCAAAGGCGAAGGTTACAGCACCGCGGTGGCGAGGCCTTTGGCCATGGACGGCAGGGCGCCGTCCACTGGGGACACCTCGGCGGCCAGAGCCGTCGGTCCATACCCCGGCAGCCCTCTCCAGGGGACATCGGCCCCAGCCCCCCGGCCCGAGGCCTCGTTGGAGCCGGTCCAAACCGCCCCCG
>JBHJHK010000029.1:0-21439 GCA_050330975.1 Candidatus Competibacterales bacterium
CCGGTGGCGGGCCAGGGCGCCGGCGGCGACCACCAGGGCAGCGACGCCGCCTTTCATATCGCAGCTGCCCCGGCCGTAGAGGCGACCCTCCACCAGCTCACCCCCCACTGGGTCGTACTGCCAGGCGTTTCTATCCCCCACCAAGTAGGTGTCTAGGTGGCCGTTGAAAATCAACCGTCGGCCTGGGCCTTTGCCCGGCAGCCGCACCACCAAATTATCGATGGGGGCTTCGGCGCTGAGGCGGTCGATGACGGCCGCGGGCCCCAGGCGGGAGGCGAGCTCGTTGGGGAAGTAGTCGACGATGGCGCGGGTGTCCGAGGGGGGACTTTCGCTGGGGAGGCGCACCAGGGCACGGGTGAGGTCCAATAGGTCGTCGCCCTGGGCGGCGAGGTCCTCCAACAGAGCTTGGGGGGAAGACATAGGCAATCTCCTGGCGATCACCCCGTTAAGGATAGTACCCCCGGGATCTGGATTGACCACACCTCAGTGATACCCAATGGTTCGGGCACTTTATTGTGGTCGCAGCATGATTTCATCATAAGCACTTGATTTTAAAACAAAAATCTCCATCGCGGCTCGAAGAAAAAGCGTTATTAATCAATAAGTTACAAGAAGCTTCCGAACCATTGCATGAGTGACTCGATCGATGAAATACCCCACGCAAACAGTGGCCCTATGACAACCCAAGACATCTCCCTGTTTGACATCACCCAGGTGACCACGGCAACCTTTACGGATCTATATATAGAGCGGACTTTTTTCTCCTTTATAGTGTCCGGCTCAAAACGGGTGCTCTTTCCAACCGGTGGTGAGTTGGTTGGTGAGGAGAGGGATTTGCTGATCTTTGCCCCCGGCGCCATGGTAACCATGGAAAACCGCCCGATTATAAATCAACAGTATCGCGCGGTGGGCGTTTCAGTTAGCGATGCACTGATTGAGGCGGTGTTTCCTGAGACACCCGTAACGTCGGGAATCAAGTCCACCCAGATGATCCAACTTATCCGGGCCAAGCCATCCGAGCCGGCCAGGCTGCTGCCGCTACTAAGGGAGACATTAAATCGAGCCGATCTTCCAACCTGCATTCGATGGCACCGGTTGATGGAGCCGTTAGTTTGGCTTCGGCACGAAGGCTATACCCTCTTGACGAAGACAGCCGATCAGCCCTTGGGCAAGGTTCGCCGCATTTTGCAGACCGATCTTGGGCGTTCTTGGCGGGCGGCAGAGGTGGCGGCACAGCTTGCCATGAGCGAGGCCACCATGCGGCGGGTATTGGCAAGATCTGGGCAGGGATTTGCCAAAATCCTGCTACATACACGACTGGAACGCGGGCTAGAGCGATTGCAGACCACCTATGATCCTATCTCTGAAATCGCATTAGATGTGGGCTTTAAAACGCCGTCCCATTTTGCCGACGCATTTAAACAGCGCTTTGGTATCAGCCCAAGACAAATTCGCACCACCGAAGACTGAGCGTTTTGCGATAGTCTTTGAGCGGCTATCGGAAGCCGGGTATGTACTGCATGGATATCATGTCTTCCACGTTCACAACCACTGACGTTGGGAGATTTGATCATGTTGGACACCAAAACCCCCGCCATGGCCGTGCTGATTGGGATATTACTTGGTACGGCTGGCTGTGCGACCACTAGTGCATCTGCAACCGATGGACCCGAGTCACTGACCTTGACGAGCTCTACCATTGGCGAAGGCCGAGTTCTAGACCTTGCCCAGGTATTCCAAGGCTTTGGCTGTGAAGGAGGAAACACTGCGCCCGACCTGTCCTGGTCAGGAGCACCGATTGGCACCAAAAGCTTTGCGGTTACAGTCTATGATCCAGATGCCCCAACCGGCTCGGGTTGGTGGCATTGGTTTGCGTTTAACATTCCAGCCGATGTAACCGCATTACCTACAGGCGGTACCCTACCCGAGCAGGCGACCACCTTGGTGAACGATTATGGCACCGTGGGCTTTGGCGGCGCCTGTCCACCTCCGGGTGAAGTACATCGCTATCAGTTTACCGTCCATGCCCTGGGCGCTGTCCTTGATATTGACGGGTCAGTCAGCAATGCCCTAGCTGGGTATATGGTGAATGCCAACAGCTTGGCAAGTGACACGATCACGGCGGTGTATACACGATAGACGAAACAATCCTATCAAAAAATCGGGGCCATACTGTAACACAGGCTTGAATCCGAGCACGGCTCGGGAACCGAGGCGGCGATGCCTCCCATCAGCTCCAGAAGCGTGAGGTGAACACAGGCGCGTCCGTCTTGCATCGGCTTGGATAGGTGGTAGAGTAGCTGATACTCATCAAGCACCTCCGTGGGCTTATTCAACACAACACACAGGAGCCAAAGCCGATGCATCATAAAGAACTTAAAGTCTGGCTTTTGGAACAAGCTTCAGTAAAATGAGCGAAATGAGCTTCAATGGGTTATATGCTGTGGCGGATCTATGGCCCAATCTGCAAAGCCTATTGGGGCTTTTTGCGCTGTTGGCACTCGCTTGGCTTTGGGGGGAGCGGCGCGGTCCCGTTCCCTGGCGTTTGATCATCGCCAGCGTTAGTCTCCAATTTCTACTTGCCCTCGTGCTGTTGCGGTTGCCGGTGGTCAGCGATCTGTTATTGAGCCTAAGCCAAGTGGTGCTGGTTTTGCAACAGGCGACCCAGGTGGGAACGGCCTTTGTCTTTGGTTACCTCGGTGGCGGACCTACCCCCTATACCGTCCATCAACCCCAGCATGGCCTAGTGCTAGCGTTTCAAGTGTTGCCGTTGGTGCTAGTCATGAGTGCCCTGTCAGCCCTTCTCTTTTACTGGCGGATATTGCCACTGATTGTCACCGGATTCTCGTGGATGTTGCAAAGGAGCCTGGGTATCGGTGGTGTGGTGGGCATGGCCGCTGCCGCCAACGTCTTTGTTGGCATGGTAGAGGCGCCTTTACTAGTGCGTTTTTATTTAAAGCAGCTCAGCCGTACCGAACTACTGGCGATAATGATCGTCGGCCTATCCACAATTGCTGGAACAATGCTGGTGGTTTACGCCAGCTTTCTCGATGGTGTCATTGCCACACCGATTGTTCATATATTGACGGCTTCGGTCATAAGCGCCCCCGCTGGACTGGTGGTTGCTGCACTAATGATTCCCGCAGACCAAAGGGAAAGTGTTCGCCTTGATGACTCCCAGTCGTCCGCACCCTCAGCGTCGACAATGTCGCTCCCCTATCAAAGCGCTATGGACGCTCTTGTTCAGGGCATTAGCCAGGGGGCGCAGCTATTGATTCAGATAGTCAGTGCTCTGTTGGTGGTGGTGGCGCTGGTTGAGCTTATCAATCTATGCCTTGGTGTCTTACCTCAGATCGGGGAAGCACCACTGACACTCCAGCGTTTGTTGGGATGGGTAATGGCTCCCTTTACCTGGCTTTTGGGATTATCGGTATCGGAGTTACAAACAGCGGGGTCATTGCTGGGGATAAAGACTGCAGTCAATGAGTTTCTTGCCTTTCAAGAACTCAAGGCACTCTCTAGTGAAGCATTGAGTGAGCGCTCGCGACTCATTCTAGCCTATGCCCTTTGCGGTTTTACTAACCCAGTGAGTCTGGGCATCCTTATCAGCGGTTTGACGGCCATGGTGCCAGAGCGGCACAGCGAAATCGTTGCTTTAGGTTGGCGGGCACTACTCGGTGGAGTATTGGCCACTTCGATGACAGGCGCGGTAATAGGGGTTATGACCATCGCTGCCTAACAATACAGTTGCCAGTCCTACAAACCAGTTGACTAAGAGCCGATTATGCCATGGGAAATCCCCAATTGCGGCGTTAGACCCCATGTGCTCGCTGAGAGTCTCCAGGGGCTTGGAGACGATCATTCATACCGTAATCTCGAATCACTTGGGCAACCCGGAGGCGGTAGTCAAGGAAAATGCGCTCCCGACCCGCCTGCTGGCTGGACCGGTGCAGCTCAAAATTTCGCCACTGTTCGACGGCTGCCTCATCGCGCCAGAAGGACAAAGAGAGAATTTTCCCGGGATGGGTGAGACTTTCGAACCGCTCGATGGACAGAAAGCCGTCGACAGCGTCCAGGTGCAGTCGCAGAGCCGCCGCGACGTTAAGGTAATCCTGCTTTTGGTCCCCATGGGGTAGTACTTCAAAGATCACGGCGATCATAAAGTCTCTCCAACTACCGACGGCGCAATGCCCTATTCTTGTCTGACCACGTCTACAAAGTTACGTTCCTCTTTGAGAATGAACCTCAATCTCCGGGCCATGGCAAAGTTCGCTCGGCCCTCCTCGCCCGCTTTTAGCCGCGCACGGTAGGCCTCGTATGCCGCTAGACCGTCAAAGGCAATAGGCCCTAATGCAATATCGTTATGAGAATCCAACACTCAAGCTGTAGCACCAAGATTGCTGCGGAACGGATGAACTCATCTAGGGAAATTCCACTATTGCTGGGCTGGGCTCAAATTGAAATACTTACTGAGAGCTCATCCGAAAACCTCGACTTGCTGAAACGCCATGCTATTTTGCTGGACGGCACTGGGAATGACGACGCGAGCACAGCCCTGGTACGGCGGTACCCCTAGCCTCTTGGTGGATGCCCGTGGCGAAACGCGGCAGGCCATCGGCGGGACCGTTGCCCTGGAGTAACAGACGCCATTAGCACCCCTTAGAACCAGATGATCCAGTCTTCGATGAGAACTTCCCATCGCCAATATGGAAAGATGCTTATTGTAGTTCCTGGACTTTGCCGCTATGGTCTTAAATTTAGCTGGCTGTAAACTGTAATTAATGAGCACATCAAATCATAGGCCGTTAAAAATCGACTAGAAACAAGACCGAGAACACTATTGCCACAAATCAGCGATTGCCTTTCTGGAGGAGCAAGGCGAATCCCTTCAAATATCAAAAAAAACGAGGGTCTGTTGTCGCTACACTTGGTCTTGAGTAGATCTTCAATAAGTGACTGACCCAGAATCAATCATCAATTTTTCCTAATATAAAAACAGAGACGGCAAAACACAGAGACGGATATTTCAATAAATCTCAAGAGAAAAATTCAAAGCTGGGGCAGATGCTCCACTGGGGTGGCCAACACCAAGACCGACACCCGTCACCCCTCTAGCTCTGACTCAGGGCGTCGCCAGCGCAGCCTGTGCCCATTATCGCCCGGCGAATCGCGCCCTCGACGCAGCCCAGCGCCCCATGGCCGGACGGAAACTCACGCTCCGCAGACTCCGTTCGATCGTCGTCATCCAGGAAATGATCGAGGTCCGCCGCGGGGCACGGACCCAACCGGAGAGCTGATATGCCCGCGTCTCCCGAACGACCCCCACGCCTCAGCCACCCCCCCACCAGTCGTACCCCCAACATCGGCGACTACGCCATCACCCACAACCAGTTCAGCTGGCAGTCCCTAGGGGAGACCCTCGCCGCGCCCCCTGGCGGGATCAACATCGCCTACACCGCCGTCGATCGCCACGTGGCTGCGGGTGACGGGGAACGCACCGCCATCCGCTGGCTGGGCAAGGGCGGAGAGCAGCGCCAAGTCAGCTACGCCGCACTGTCCAGAGACAGCCAGCGCTTCGCCAACGCCCTGCAATCCCTAGGGGTCGGTCCGGGGGAGCGGGTGTTCTCGCTGCTGGGGCGGGTCGGCGAGCTATACCCTGTGATCCTCGGTACCTTGCGCGCCCAGGCGATCTACTGCCCGCTCTTCTCGGCCTTTGGCCCCGAGCCCATCGCCACCCGAATGGGCCGTGGGCGCGCCTCGGTGCTGGTCACCACGGCGCGGCTGTATAACCGCAAGGTGGCTGCCATCCGCCCCCAGCTGCCCGAGCTAAAGCACGTGCTAGTGGTGGGCGACGACGAGCCCCCTGCCGGGACTCAGTCGCTGTCGGCGCTCCTCGCCGCCGCTGCCCCCGACCACGAGATCAAAGCCACCGACCCCGAAACCCCGGCCCTACTGCACTTCACCAGCGGTACCACCGGCACCCCCAAGGGGGCACTACACGTCCACCAAGCCGTCCTCGCCCACTGGGCTACGGGGCGCTACGCCCTGGATCTGTCGCCGGGGGACATCTACTGGTGCACCGCCGATCCGGGCTGGGTCACCGGCGTCTCCTACGGGGTCATCGCACCCCTGTGCTGTGGTGTGACCATGGTCGTGGATGAGGATGAATTCGATGCCCGCCGCTGGTATCAGACCATCGCCGCCCAGAAGGTCGCGGTCTGGTACACCGCCCCAACCGCCATCCGCATGCTGATGAAGGCGGGGGCGGCGCTGGCGGCCGAGTATGACCTGTCGAGCCTGCGCTTCATCGCCAGCGTCGGCGAGCCCCTCAACCCCGAGGCGGTGTACTGGGGTGTCGAGGCCTTCGGGCAGCCCATTCACGACAACTGGTGGCAGACCGAGACCGGGGCGATCATGATCGCCAACTACGCCGGGGTCGACGTCAAGCCGGGCTCCATGGGACAGCCCATGCCCGGTATCGAGGCCGCCATCGTACAGCGCGGCGACGACGGTCTGAGGGTGGTGTCCGAACCAGGCGTCGAAGGCGAGCTGGCCATCCGCAAGGGATGGCCCTCCATGTTCCGCGCCTACGAAGGCAACCCCGAGCGCTATGGCAAGTGCTTTGCCGGCGACTGGTACCTATCGGGCGACCTGGCCCGGCGCGACGACGAGGGTTACTTCTGGTTTCTGGGGCGCAGCGATGACGTCATCAAGTCCGCAGGACACCTCATCGGGCCGTTCGAGGTGGAGAGCGCGTTAGTCGAGCATCCGGCCATCGTCGAGGCCGGGGTCATCGGCAAGCCCGACCCGGTGGCGGGGGCGGTAGTCAAGGCGTTCGTCACCCTGGACAGCACGGCGGCCGAGGAAGGCGTGGCGGTGCGCGAGCTCATGGCGTTCTGCCGCAAGCGCCTCGGACCCGCCGTCGCCCCGCGGGAGATCGAGATTGTCGCCGACCTGCCCAAAACCCGCAGCGGAAAGATCATGCGCCGGCTGCTGCTGGCCCGCGAACTGGGCCTGCCCGAAGGCGACACCTCTACCCTGGAGCCGAGCCCATCCACCCCATCTACGCGCCAGGAGCCGACCCCATGAGCGACCCGTTCCCACCGACCATCGACCGCCACCGCGGCCACACCCTGCTGACCGAGATGCTCCGCATTCGGCGGTTCGAAGAGAAGGCCGCCGAACTGTATTCCGCGGGTAAGATCCGCGGTTTTCTCCACCTGTATATCGGCGAAGAAGCCGTGGCAGTGGGCGTCCACGAAGTCCTCGAACCCCGGGACGCAGTGGTGTCCACCTACCGCGAGCACGGCCATGCCCTGGCCCGCGGTCTGTCGCCCGGATCCATCATGGCCGAGATGTACGGCGTGCTCGAGGGCTGCAGCAAGGGTCACGGCGGCTCGATGCACCTGTTCTCCACCGAGCACCGCTTCTTCGGCGGCAACGCCATCGTCGCCGGTGGCCTGCCCTTGGCCGTGGGGCTGGCCCTGGCCGATAAGTTGAACGAGCGCCCGGTGGTCAGCGCCTGTTTCTTCGGCGACGGCGCGGTGGAAGAGGGGGAATTTCACGAGTCCCTCAACCTCGCCGCCCTGTGGAAGCTGCCGGTGCTGTTTTTGTGCGAGAACAACCAGTACGCCATGGGCACTTCCCTGGTGCGCTCCCAGTCCGAGATTCACATGCACAAGAAGGCCGCCGCCTACGGGGTACCCACGGCGGCGGTGGACGGCATGGACGTGCTGGCAGTGGCGACAGCCACCCGGCGGGCGGTGGAAGCCATACGCCAGGGCAGTGGACCCTGGTTTCTCGAGCTGCAGACCTACCGCTTTCGCGCCCACTCCATGTTCGACCCCGAGCTGTACCGGGATAAAGAGGAGGTCGGCCAGTGGCGCGAGCGCTGCCCCATCGCCACCTTCGAGAACCGGCTGATGGAGCAGGGGTTGCTCACCTCGGCGGATCGCGAAGCCATGGAGTCTGCGGTGGAGCGGGAGTTGGCCGATGCCGTGGCGTTCGCCGAAGCGGGCACCTTGGAGCCGGTGGAGCGCCTACTCGACGATGTCTACACCCCCACCGGGACGGAGGCACCATGACCACCACCGCTAGCCCCAAGACTCCCAGCGCCAGCGAGGCCCGTGGCACTAGCACCTACCGCGACGCCATGCGCCAGGCCCTACGGGAGGCCCTATCCCGGGACCGGCGGGTGTTTTTGATGGGGGAGGACGTGGGCATGTACGGCGGTTGCTATGGGGTGAGTAAGGGGCTGTTCGACGAGTTCGGCCCCGAGCGCATTCGCGATACCCCGCTGTCGGAGTCGGCCTTTGTGGGGGCCGGCATCGGCGCGGCGCTCAACGGCATGCGACCCATCGTCGAGATTATGACCGTCAATTTCAGCCTGCTGGCCCTCGACCAAATCGTCAACAACGCGGCCACCCTGCGACACATGTCCGGCGGCCAAGTCTCGGTGCCGTTGGTGGTGCGCATGGCCACCGGGGCGGGCCGCCAGCCGGCGGCACAGCACTCCCATAGCCTCGAGGTTTGGTACGCCCACGTACCGGGCATCAAGGTCCTCGCTCCGGCGACTGTGGCCGACGCCCGGGGTATGCTGTGGCCGGCGCTGCTCGATCCGGATCCGGTCTTTATCTTCGAGCACGCGGGGCTGTACAACGACACCGGTCCGCTGCCCGCAGACCCGGCGGGCAGCGACATCACCCGCGCCGCCGTGCGCCGTCCGGGTGGCGACGTGACCCTGCTGACCTACGGGGGCAGCCTGTCCAAGACCCTGAAGGCCGCCGAGATGCTGGCCTTGGAGGGGATCGACGCCGAGGTCGTGGACCTGCGTGTGCTGCGCCCCCTCGACGACGCCACGATTTTCGCCTCGGTGCAGCGCACCCATCGCGTAGTCATCGTCGACGAGGGTTGGAAGACGGGGAGTCTGTCGGCCGAGCTGTGCGCCAGAATCGTCGAGACACAGATGTACGAACTCGATGCCCCCATCCGGCGGGTGTGCACGGCGGAGGTGCCGATTCCCTACGCCCGGCATCTCGAGCAGGCCGCGCTACCCCAGCCCGAGACCATCACAGCCGCGGTCAAGGAGGTGGTGGGATCATGAGCGGCGTGTTTCGCATGCCCTCCCTCGGTGCCGACATGGACGCCGGCACCCTCGTCGAGTGGATGGTAAAGCCCGGCGACACCGTCTCCCGCGGCGACATCGTGGCGGTGGTGGAAACCCAGAAGGGCGCCATCGACATCGAGATCTGGGAAGATGGCGCCATCGGCGAACTGGTGGTGGAGGTGGGTACGGAGGTGCCCGTGGGCACCGTGCTGGCCACGCTGGTGGTCGAGGGACAAACCGACGGGGCGAGGGCGGCGGTGGCGTCCGAGGCCGAACCCGCGCTAACCGAGACCGGTCCAGAAAGCAAAGCCCTGGCCGAGGTGGCCATCCCACCTTTGAGGAGCCCCCTTGCTGAGGGCCGTCGACTGCAGGTATCACCCCGGGCCCGCCGGCGCGCCGAGGCCCTTGGGGTCTCCCTGGAGGCGGTGACCGGCACCGGTGCCCATGGCGCCATCACCTTCGACGATGTGGAGCGGGCCGCGGCGGCGGGACCGGCCGCTGCGCCCCCCACCGCCACCGCCCCAACGCCGGATCCGGAGGCGATGCGCGGGGCCATTGCAGCGGCGATGTCGAGAGCCAACCGCGAGATCCCCCATTACTACCTCGGTCACACCCTCGACCTCGAGCCGGCCCTGGCGTGGCTGGAGGCGGGCAATCGCGAGCGCTCCCTGCGGGAGCGCATCCTGCCCATCGCCCTCCTGGTGCGGGCGGTGGCCCGGGGGCTGCGGGAGTACCCCACCCTGTGCGGGTGGTTCGACCACGGCCGCTTTCGACCCTCTGAGCACATCGACGTGGGGCTGGCGGTGGTGACCCGCAGCGGCGGGCTCATCAATCCCGCCCTCCCCCGGGCGGACAGCGGGGACCTGCCGTCCCTGTGGGGTCGCATTCGCGACCTCACCGAACGGGTGCGCAAAGGTGGCCTGCGGGCATCGGAGCTGTCGGGCGGCGCCATCACCGTCAGTAGCCTTGGCGATCGCGGCGTCGACACCGTCTATGGCGTGGTCTATCCCCCCCAGGTGGCGATCGTTGGCTTTGGCACCATCGCCCCCCGGCCGTGGGTGCTCGACGGCATGGTGGTGGCTCGTCGCACCGTAGAGGTGACCCTCGCCGCCGACCATCGCGTCACCGATGGTCATCTCGGCGCGCGTTTCATTCGACACGTTGGTAAACTGTTGGCTGAGCCAGAGGGCTTGTGATGGATGCACCGAAACCCACATCCGGGCAGATCCCCCCCGGGCAGGCCCCAGATGACACCCGGGCCGCGATCCTAAAGCTGATGGCCGAAATAGCCCCCGACGCCGACCTCCAAGGGCTGACCGACGACGCTGACCTGCGCGAAGAACTCGACATCGACTCCATGGATCTGCTCAACGTGTTCATCGCCATCGAAGAGGAGGTGGGGGTGGCGGTGCCCGAGGGGGACTACGGCCAGGTTCAAACCCTGGGGGGGCTGGTGGCGTATATCGCGGCGCGGCGGAGGGGTTAGAGCATGGCGGCGGTGAGGCTACCCCCATGACCCGCATCGCCGTCGGGGGCTTCCAGCACGAGACCAACACCTTCTCGCCGATTCCAGGGACCTGGGAGGTGTTCCTCGCCCCCGACGGCTGGCCGGGCCTCACCCGAGGCCCCGCCGTCTTCGACGCCCTGAGGGGCTACAACATCGCCATGGCCGGGCTCTTGGACGGCGCCTTGGCCCACGGCTTTGAGGTGACCCCCCTGGCCTGGTGCGGCGGCGGCGCCAGTGGGACCGTCACCGCCGACGCCTTCGAGGCCATCTCGACTTTGCTCCTCGACGAACTCGAGGCCGCCTTGCCCATCGACGGCCTGCTGCTGGACCTCCACGGGGCCATGGTGGCCGACCACGTCGCCGACGGCGACGGGGAATTCCTCCGGCGCGTCCGGACCCTCACGGGTCCCCAGGTCCCCGTAGTGTGCAGCCTGGATCTCCACGCCAATCTGACCCCGGCCATGGTGGAGCTCAGCGACGAGTTGCTGGTCTACCGCACCTACCCCCACCTGGACATGGCGGCCACTGGGCGCCGGGCGGCGGATCGTTTGGCGCGGATACTCAAGGGGGATACGGCCCCCCAGCGGGCCTTTCGCCAGATCCCCTTCCTCATTCCCCTCACCCGGGGCTGCACTTGGGTAGAACCGGCCCAAACGGTCTACCAAACCCTGGCAACCCTGGAAAGCCAGACCGCCGTGACCCATCTGTCCTTCGCCTGTGGCTTTAGCTCATCAGATGTCCCCCACTGCGGGCCCGCCATTGTGGGGTATGGCGCGGACGCTAGGGCCGTCCAGGGGGCCGTGGACCAGCTCTACCACTGCGTCTTGGCCCGAGAAGAGGCATTCGCCCTCGACCTGTGGACGGTGGCGGACGCCGTGGAACGCGCCCTGGAGATGGCGGCCCGGGGCATGAGCCCGGTGGTGCTGGCCGATGTCGACGACAACGCCGGCGCAGGCCACAGCAGCGATACCACCTGGATCCTCGCCGAACTCGCCAAACGAGGGGTCCAAAATGCGGGCCTCGGGGTGATCCACGACCCCGCCGCCGCCGCGGCCGCCCACGGTGCTGGCGTCGGTGCGACCCTGACCTTGGGGCTCGGCGGCAAAGCGGGGCTCCCCGGTCACCGCCCCCAGTGGGGAGATTATCGCGTCGAGGCCCTAAGCCCGGGCCGCTTCCAGACCACGGGGGACTATTTCGCCGGTGCCGCCATGGATTTGGGGCCCATGGCGGTGCTCCGCCTCGGCGGCATCCAGATCGTCGTCGCCTCCCGGCGAGAGCAAGCCGCCGACCAGGCCATGTTCACCCACCTGGGGGTCGACCCCGCGGCGGCGGCGATTTTAGTGCTCAAGAGCAGCGTCCACTACCGAGCCGATTTCCAGCCGTTGGCCGCCTCGATCCTCGAGGTGGGGGCCCCGGACCAGACCCATCCCCTGCCCTATCGCCACCTCCGCCCCGGTTTGCGCCCGTTGCCGGGGATGCCCCCTAGGGGCAATCCCCAGACCGGGGGAACGTAAAGGGATAAACCCCACCATAGGGCTGTTTCCCCCTAGAAACCCCAGGACCGTTGGGGTCGACGAGCCGTTTTCTGTTAGCCTGGTGCCGATGATCGGCCATGGGCATCGACGACCGGGAGCCAGATTTGGATAACGGAGGGGGGATGACGTCGCCGGAGGACGCGGGCCTCTGCCTGGTGACGGGGGGCAGCTCGGGGATCGGCTTGGCCGCTTGTCACGCCCTGGCCCGACGGGGCTATCACATCGTCCTCACCTCGCGGTCCCAGGGGCGGGCAGACAGGGCCCGCCGGGCCATCCTCGCCGCCCATCCCAAGGCTCGGGTCGAGGCCGCCACCCTCGACTTCGAATGCCTAGATGACGTGCGTCGCTTCGCCGACCAATTCCAGCGCAACCACCGCGCCCTGCGGGTTTTGATCAGCAACGCCGGCGCGGTATACCCCCGGCGCAGGGTCACCACCGATGGCTTTGAGGCCCAACTGGCGGTCATCCACTTGGGCCCTTTTTTGCTGACCCAGCGGCTATTACCCCTCCTCAGGGCGGGTACTCCCGCCCGCATTGTCAATGTCGTCTCAGACCTCCACAAGGGGGCGCATCTAGACTGGGGGGATCTGCCCATGGGGCGGCGCTACAATTTCCTCACCAGTTACCGCCAGGCCGAATTGCTCAAGGTGCTCTACACCTATGCCCTGGCTCGCCGCTTGGGGAATAGTGGGGTCACGGCCAATGGAGTCCACCCCGGGGGCGTCAGAACTCGGTTGTTCCGGGAATTCCGCGGCCCCTTCGGCGGGTTGTGGTGGCTCAGCGGTTGGCTCAAGAAGGGCCCCCACGCCGGGGCCAAGGGCTTGGTCTACCTCGCCAGTGACCCCGGGGCGGCGGTCCACAACGGCGGCTATTTCCACGGCACCCGCCCCTGTAAGTCCTCCCGAACGAGCTACGACCCAGCCCTGCAAGCGCGCGCCTGGCGCATCAGCGCCGACCTGGTGGGTTGGGAAGCGGAAGACTGAAACCCCGTGGCAACCCCAATAACCCTCTTGGGTACGAGGTTGGTCCCCAATCACCCAAGCCCCACCATTCGACCGGCGTTTACGACAGCCCGGTCTTCGGCTAGCGGCTAAGACACAAGCCGTTTGGCCACCGAGGCAAAGGTATCCCGTGGCGCCGACACAACCGCCCACCGATCGCCGTCCATTGCCGAGGAGCAGCATCGATCTGGGGGGTCGACGTGAGCAAGGGGAAGAACGAATCGACACCCGCGGTGAAACACTGGCCGCGGGTGGTGAGGGGGCTACCCTTGGCGGTGCTGACCAGCGCCCTCAGGGGTTGTGTTCGGCGACGATGTGTCTGACGCCCATGGTTGGCATCCGGCGCGGTAAAGCGGGACTAAACCGCCCTTTGGAGGCGTGTAGCCCTGGCCCGGTCCCGGATCAGGCCGGGGCTTGGCTTTGGATTTGACCGCTCCTCAACAGGGTGCGAAACGGCACGGCGATGGCATCGCCCACGATGTAGCTCACAAAGATCACCATCAACGCTTGGTCCCAAAAGCCCGCTTGCCCCGCCCACGCACTGGGGAAGCCCACTACGACTAAAAACAGGGTCTTGTAGAGCATTTGCAACACCAGGAGGGGGGCGAAAGCCAAGGGTTGGCGCAGACCAAACAGGGCCACGATGCCCTCGGCCAGATAGACGCTGGCCAACACCCCCAACACCAGAGACCCCGGGGGAGGCAATTGTAGGTACTGGCCCCAAAACTCGGGGGCCACTAGAAGACACACCCCAGTGGCCCCCGAGCCCACCGCCGTGTAGAGATACATGCCCCGCAACCAAATCCAACGCACGTCACCCAGCATGTAAATCTCCTAGATCGCCTTCGAGAAACCCTGGGCTCCTGGGGCATTCGTCCCCGGGGGTAGGCCCAGCACTCGAATCTGACAACCCATCCGGCCCGACGTCTCATGTCACCCCTCTCCCGCGCCATGGGCGTGGTGGAGGGGCTGGGGGGTGTTTACAAACCCCAGTAGAGGGAGTTAAAGCAAGTGCCAAAGGTCAAAAAAGCGCTGACGTTGTCGATCCGGTGTCCCGCCAGGGAGATGGTGGGGACGGTCCATCGACGGAGGTCGGCAAGCGTTCCCCGGGATGGAGCTGTAGAGCTGCCTTGAACTCCCCACCCGTGACCCGCCGACCGTCCAACACCAATTGCTCCAGCACCAAACGGGTATCTTGCCTTCCCTGGACCCACAATGCCCCACCACCGTCGAGAACGGTACCCGCCGCCCCGCCGCCACCCGGGGAAGACGGCTCCAAGCGGCAGCGCAGCAGTCCGTAGGACTGGTCGCGCCAGTAGAGCAGCGCCCCGCCGTAGTTGGGGCTCGCCGCCCGCACCAAAGCGGCGATGGTTCGGGGATCGTCGTCCCAATGGATGATTAAATCTCGGTGGCGCACCGCCTTGAAGTAGCGGGCGCGGCTTTCCTCCTGGGGCTCAAAGGCCAGTTCATCCCGCTGCAGTTGCTTCAAGGTGGCGATGACGGCCCGCTGAAACACCGCCGGTAAGCGCTCGGCGTGGTGGCCGTAGTTTTCATCGCCCCCCAGGGGAATGAGGTAGCGCCCGACCATGGGGCCAGCGTCTAGCTCCGGCGTCATCTGATGGACCACCACTCCACCGTAGCCAGCCCCCAGGCGAATCTGCCAAAACAATGGGTCTGGCCCTCGAAAGGCCGGCAGTTGACCCGGGTGAAAATTCAGGAATCCCCGGGGGGGGATAGCCAACGCGGCAGGGGGGATGCGGTGGGGAAAGGTGGTCACGAACACCACTTCGGGTTCAGTGGCCTTGAGCCATTGGACCAGGACGGCAGACAGATCCCCTGGAGTAACGGTGAGACAGGTTTGGCGAAAGGTGTTTTCAACCAAACTCTTTGCCCCGTGGAAGCCAGGGCTTTGGCGAGAGAGCACCACGCCGGCGATGGAGTGACGCCCGGGAATTGCCGCCAAGACCGGCCGCACCAGCCAAGGGCAAAGCACTAACCCCACGGTGAGGCTTCGGCGTCGAGTCACTGGACCTGGCAACCGTTATCCCACCTTGCAATCGCTGCCAACGAGAAGCTATTGGAGAGTAGACATCCCAGGGGAAGTTCACATAGGTGTCACAAAACCCAGGAAAATGTCTCAGAAGTGTAATAAAGCGGACTGGTCACAGTAACAGTAAGAGAGTCACCAGCAATAGCAATACCCTATCGTTGGAGGACACCCTGAGCCAGTTGGCCCTGCCCCAAGATCCCGCCACGGGCAACCCCTACGATGGGGCCGCTGAGGTCACCTTCGACAACACCATCGACCGCATCTTGCGGCGCAACGGCCAGTAACCTATCCTCAAACCACTGGACGGGGGCGGACTGACGCAGTCCCTCCCGGTGTTAGTCGGGGCGGTGGATGGCGGGGGTTGAATCGATGTCGACGGAACCGTCATTTCGCTTGCTACTCCCCCCCTTTTCAAGAGCTCTCGTCCTCGGATCTTGCCTCATAGCCTTCGCCTGCGCCATGGAACCCTCTGAACTGCCTTTGCCCGCCCACGTCCACAAGCAACCCTTCGACGGGGGTTTTGAGGTGGAACTCGACCGCAAAAGTCTCGCTGTTCTAGAGGCCATGCGCGGCGAGTACAAAACCGCCCAGATGGACATCTACACCGTGGAGTCCGAGGCCCAGTGGCCCTCGCTGGTAGATCACTACGCCAAAGTGCTGGAAGCCAAGGGCTACAAGCGTCGCGACGACATTATCCCCCCTCCCGAAGACAGCCAGCAGGCCGTTTGGTACGACCACGGCTGGTTTAACCGCCAGGCCGTGGCCGTGACGTTGCTCTCCATACCCGAGGACCCCAGTGCCCCACCGCTGCGCTTTTTGGTCGTGGTGACGGGGGGTTGAAGTTTTGGGACCCCTTCGGGCCTTCTGTGAACTCCAAGCCCAGCACATCCTCTGAACCATTCCTCTAAAGCGTGCGACCAGGGCACCAGGCCGAGTCACCAGCGTCTCGATCAAACTATCTAAATGATCGATAAAAAAACCTGTCAACGTCGATAACATTTGAAGCATCTATAACACTTACGTTGGCCGAAACCCTATCACTCGACATCAACATCACCAGGGCAGAGCCAAAAAAAACACAAATGAGAGAACATGTTTTCAATTCTCTTATTGTCTTATAAATCATTTGATCACATCTTTCTTCAGCGTCCATTTTCCACAATTCCTCTCACCATCCGCCGCACTACCGCCAATTGCGCACCAGATTGCAGGTGAAAATCGTCGTCGCTATACCCCCACCAGTCCCAACACCCCCGGGGATTGCGCCCCCCCAGCCACCAGGGACGGGTCGTGGCCACTTGGGGGTAGAGAATGATAAGCCGATTATTGTCCGCCCAGTGATTGTAGCCCGCCCGACGGATAAACGCCTCGCCGCTCTGGGAGTCCACACTCTGGCGACAGCCGTGGAAGGCGATGTGTAAACGGCAGCGCTCTCGACCCTCGCGACAACCCGGGGGTACGTAGAGATAACCCGTGGCGTGGAGACCGGGGTCGGTCCGATCGGGGTCAAAGAACGCCCGCTGGTCAAAGGCCACCCACTCCCCCTGGGGCTCGGCGACCCGCGGTGCCAAGTCGCCGTAAATATGCATCAGAATTTGCCCGGCCCCATCCCGACCGCAGTCCCCCAAAAACGGCGGCCGACTCGCCCCACAGGGCACCCCGGTATTCAGGGTGGGGAAATTGTGCCCCGCCCCCAGGGGGCGCACCACCCGCAGTTGCCCCCCGAGTCCCAAGGCCCGGTAATAGCCCTCCAGGGCGGCGACCACGGCGGGGCTGACGGTGCCATCGGCGAGCCCGCCGTAGAGGTAAACCCGGTCCCCCGCCAACCCCGCTAGGGCATCGATGGACCCCTCCCGGGCGGCGCGGCGGGTCGTCGCCACCGAAGCCGCCACCGAAGGAGAAACCCCCGTGGTGAGGCAGCGGGTCAGCGCCCGCCACAAGCTGCCCTGGGAACAGTAATAGGGCCCCCCCGCCACAGCCCCAACCCCCACCACTGCCTCGGAAAAGGCCACGTGGTATTGAACCGCCATGTAGGCCCCCGACGACAACCCCGACACCGACACCTCGGGGGCAACGGCAGCTAAATCCGCCAGGGAATCGGCAGCGAGATCGGGCACCGGGTCACTACAGCCCCCGAGCAACAGCAACAGCAACAACAGCAGCAGCGGCCAAAACCGGCTTCGAACCCCCAAAACCTGGAGCATCACGCTTTGCCGCAACGCTGGCGCAGCGCCTCCAGTTGGACCTCGCCGGTGATACATACCGCCTCATCGCCCGCCGCGACTGGGGTATCAGACTGGGCCACCAAGGCCTTATTATCGCCATAGACGGCGATAATTGGTGTCGATTGCAGCAATTCGAATGCTCCCATCGTTTTGGGGTAGTCTTGAGCGCCATGGCAACAACCCACTAGGGCATGGATCCCAGACCCCAAAGCTAAGAGGTCTCAATATGATAGAGCGAACACCCCAAGATCGCAGCGCCCATCGAGTGGCTATTGTGGGCCTTGGGGCCATTGGCTTAGAGGTGGCAAAAAGCCTGGATCAGGGCCTGCCAGGCCTGCAGCTAGTGGGGGTCAACTCCCGCAACCGAGAAAAAGCCCAACAACACCTACAACAATTGCAGCAGCCCGTCCCGGTACTCGACCTGGAGACCCTGGCGACCCAGGCCGAAATCATCGTCGAGTGTGCCCCGGCCGCGGCCTTTCGCACCATCGCCGAGGCGGTGATCGAAGCCGGCGGCAAAACCCTACTCACCGTCTCCACCGGGGGCTTGCTCAACCACCTGGATTTGGTGGCCAAGGCCCGGGCACGGGATTGCCGCATCGCGGTGGCGTCGGGGGCCATCATTGGCCTCGACGGGGTATTGGCCGCGGCGGAAGGGGATCTGCAAACCGTCAAGGTCATCACCCGCAAACCCCCACCGGGCTTGGCAGGTGCCCCTTACTTTGCCCAACACCCCATGGATCTTAGCCATTTAACCGAGCCCCAGCGAGTTTTTGCCGGCTCAGCCCTCGAGGCCATCGCCGGTTTTCCCGCCAACGTCAACGTCGCCGTGACCGTGGCCCTCGCAGGGCTTGGACCGGAGCAGACCCAGGTGGAGATCTGGGCCGATCCCACCCTGACCCGCAACCGCCAAACCCTCGAGGTGAGGTCCAGTTTGGCGGCGTTTTCCCTCACCGTGGAGAGTATCCCCTCGCCCGATAACCCGCGCACCGGCCAACTCACGCCAAAAAGCGTGCTCGCCTGGCTGCGCAAACGGGCCGCCACCCTGCAAATCGGCACTTAGCTGGGCTTTGGCCCCCGGCTTGCCAAAAGGCGTTGACCCGGAGGATCGCCCTTCAGCGCCTGGCCATTTCCCGGCGGATGCGCTCGATGAATCGCTCGGCAGCGGTGGGTTTGGACATTTGCAGGGCGATTTGCGCCAGGGCGGTATCGAGGTCGGCGGTCTCGGCAAAGACCCGTTGGCACAGCAAGGGGGCGATGGGCCCCATGTATTCCATCAGCACCCCCTCGACGAGGCGCTGAACCTCCTCGTCGACCTTGGCCCCTGGAGACAACCCCGGGGCCTGGGACGGGATCACCGGACCCGCCGGCGCCCTGTCAACCGTGGCGTCCTCGTCGTCGGCGGGGGTACCTGAACTGGGCTTGGGCGCCCGATCCTCGGGTATGACCTCCAGGAACTGGGCGATGAATTGCTCTCGCATCTCCACGCTGGGCAGGGCCTTTGCCAGGGCCGACAAGGCGTCTGGCCAGGACTGGGCTTGGCTGAATTCCCGTTGACACAGACTCTGGGCGACGGGGCCGATGAGGTCGTCTAGGTAGGCAGCTATGCGCTGGCGCAGAGCTTGGTCTGGGTCGGCGGCGGCACTGGTGCCCTGGATCAGCCGGTGATGGGTGCGCAGTTGGTCGATGACGGCATCGCAGGCCGTGGACACCTGATCCGACCCCAGGGGAGCCCCCTCGATAAAGCGGTACGTTCCCCCACTCCCCTGGAGCAGCTCAGCCAGGGCGGCGGCGCCAATGGCGCGTCCCACCCGAATCGTCCCGATGCGACCGCGGTCGAGCTTGATAAAGGCCTGTCGGCCAGCGCGGTTGGTGGCGAACAACATGCCACTTCGCTGCGCTGTGCAGAGGCCCTGGACAACCAGGATAAATTGTTCGAAATTGGCGAACGCTTCTTGACTCATGGTGTCGTCGGCTGGGACGCCCTGGCCTCGGGGTGACGGTTGTAGATCTCCTGCAGTGCGCCCGAAACCGCCAGTTGAGCCAAACCGGCGTTGAAGACCGCCAGTACGTCTTCGACGTGGGGATGGTCCCGGGCGACCATGAGATGCAACGGTACCGTGTCGATGGGCTCTTCCAGGGTGCGGAACCACTCGACCCCAGACTCCCCGTAGAGGTCATTGATGTGCTGCCAGCCGATGGGGCTGTCGATGGGCACCAGGTCCACCCGACCACGCCTGAGCATCTTGAAGCAATTTTCCAGGGCCGGGACCCGTTGCAAAGTCAGGATGCCCGCTTCGAGGAGGTCAGCGATGTCATTGGTGTAGTAGCCCAAGGCTTTGCAGACCACCAGACCCCGCAGGTCATCGTCGCGCCGGAAGCGATGGGGCGCCTCCCGCTGGACAAAAAGCATATTTCTGATGGTGAACACCGGCTCGGAATAAACGAAGTCCCGGGCCCGTTCTGGGGTTTTGACATAGGGAAAGGTGCCGAAGAATTCGCCGCCCTTGGCGAGGTCGTAACCGCGCTTCCAGGGCAACAGTTGAATTTGGGTCTGGTAGCCCTGGATCCTGAAGGCTTCCTCGACAATTTCGGTGATGAGCCCTCGACGGGGCAACTGCTGGCTGATGTATGGGCTGTATTCCCCAGTGACCAGCTCCAGGGGTTGCTCGGCGGGCAACTGGGCGGCAGCGGGGGCGAAGGCGTGCGTCAACAACAATAAGGGCAAAAGGCGCATGGCTGGAGGTCTCGCTGAGAAAACCCGTTGGCGTGCTATTGTCGACATTGGCCCTCAGCGCGCTGTCATGTTATCCATGGCGACTTTGAGACTCAGGCGCATGCGCTCAAAGGCACTGGTCAATTGGCCAATTTCGTCGTTGCTCTTGGCCTCCAGGGAGACGTCGAGGTTGCCACGGCTGATGTCCGCGGCCGCCTCGGTGAGATGGGTCACCGGACGAATGAGGAGGTTGCGCAGGGCGATGGAAATGGCCAAGGCCAAGAGTCCAGTGAGGAGCAAGAGCTGAATCCCATCGTCGATGCCGGCGTCGATGAGTTACTGACGCAAAAAACGCTGGGTCACGTAGACCTCGACCCGACCGATGGACTCGCCGTCGCGCTCGATATCCGCCGTCGCCACCAGCAAGTCTCCGGCGGCGAAATTGGCGTCGGCGGCGATGACCTCGCCGCTGGGCGCCCGCTGTCGCCCCCGCAACAGCGTCTCGCCGTCCTCGTCGCGCACCAAAATGGCGGCGACGTGGGGATCGAGGAACTCCGAGACCATGGAGTTTTCCACCTGGGTTTCATCGACGACCCACATGGGCAGGGTCAAGTGCTCCGCCAACCGCGTCGCCGTATTGGCCGCCAAATTCTCCAGTTCAGCGCGCTTTTGCTGGCTCAGTACCGCGATGTTGTAGGCGCCCGAAACGACGATGGTCAACACCGTCAAGGCAATAATGATCGAGCTCAGCTTGAGCTGAATACGGTTGTACCAGGGAATTCCATGTCGTTCGGCCATCGAGCTGCAAACCTCGGCGTAGTGGTGGAGAAAAAACGGGTAGCATCCACCCCCGCAACCTCAAACCGACGCAACTCGAATCCCTCGCCCCCTGCCTCCGGGCGTTGAGGGGCATGGGGCAGGATCGCATCAGTGGGGGTTTTGACACACCGATATCAAAGCCCACGAAGTGGCAAAGTGCCGACGACGGGGCCTCTGTAAACTTACGTAATAGCGCTTAGACTAGCACCAGCAGATGACACAGTTTTGACAGGGCTGCCAATGGCTGTGACACGGGGATTCAAAGGGACGGGGGTGGCACCAGGGGCATGGTCGCAAGGCGCGGCTCGTGGCCCAAGGAGCGGATAAACGCCAACAAATCCCGGGGGTTCAAGGCCAGGGTGGCGGTGTTATCCAGGGGGTGAAAGATCACCGGATCGGCGTCTAGGACCCCCTCATCGAACACCACCTTCACACGCTGATCCGGGTCGTTGAACACGGCCAAGGGCGTCAAAGAACCCG